>JAFLTA010000046.1 GCA_022510685.1 Lachnospiraceae bacterium
GAGGATCTGATTCCGGATCTATATCCCCCTCCTCATAGCCGCCGTCCTCGCCGATAAAAGAGCAGGAACCGCCTATAGGCAGTGCGCGGACAACATACTCCGTTTCCTTGCCCTTTTTCCGCAGTATCACAGGACCCATTCCGAACGCGAATTCTTTTACATATATACCGCAGGCCTTAGCCGCCAGAAAATGACCCAGCTCATGCAAAAGGATTATAACGCAGAACACTAGAATCGCAATTATTATCTCCATATTATTTCTCCCAAATCAGCCGAATTTTTTCGAGATGTACTCCTCCGCGGCTTTCTGAGTTTCAAAAATGTCCTCAAGTGAAGGAGCTTCAATAAACTTAACAAATTCCATAATGCCTGCAACAGCTTCTCCTATATCAAGAAACTTTATCTTGTCCTCCAAAAACAGCTTTACCGCCGCTTCATTCGCGCAGTTCACGGCACACGGAGCGTTTCCGCCCATAGCGATTGCTCTCTTAGCTGCGGCAAGGCATACAAACGTATCTTCATCCGTATGAGCAAAGGTAAGCTCCCCGACATCAAACAGCGACAGCTTCTTTGCAGGACACGGCAGTCTTTTCGGATATATCAGCGCAAGCTGTATCGGCATTCTCATATCGGCGCTGCCCATCTGAGCGATGATCGCTCCGTCCTCAAACTCCACAGCCGAATGAATTATGCTCTGGAGATTTTTTGCGTAAAGTGATAGAAGCGAATCCGGATGTGGTGGTCATCATTGATGAAGCGTATGCAGACTTTAATGAATACACGGCATTGCCGCTGGTGGATGAGTATGAAAATGTGGTGGTTGTCCAGACTTTTTCCAAATCACGTTCTATGGCGGGAATGCGTATCGGTTATGCGTTGGGAAATGAGAAGCTGATTAAGGCGATGAATGATGTCCGCTATTCTTTTAACAGCTACCCTATGACGAGGATTTCTGTGGCTTTGGGGGCAGCAGCGCTGGAGGATGAGGAGTATTTCCGGGAGACGACGGCGCGGATTATAGAGACCAGGGAGAGGACAAAGCGTGAGCTTACGCGCTTAGGATTTTCTTTTGGAGATTCTATGACGAATTTCATTTTTGCCACTCATGGGCGTGTTCCGGCAACGTTGATATTTGAACAGCTTAGGGAGAGACATATTTTTGTGAGGCATTTTTCCAATCCGCGGATTGAAAATTATCTGCGCATATCTATTGGAACGGACCGGGAAATGGAAATTTTTTTGGGGGCTCTGGAAGAAATTATAGGGTCATATTAGTATAACGAATAATAAATAATTGACATCTTCACTTGAATAATTGCCCAGCTACTGTGTCAGATTTTCTAGCCGTAGCCACCGCTACGCCGTCAAAAATCTTCCTTGTATATGGGACAATTATTCTGCGTGAATATATCAACAATTTAATATTTGTTATACTAGTGACAAAAAATAATTATATATTATATATTGTGTTAAATATCGGGAGCGTTCAATGTCAGGCGCATAAATATATGTGTGCAGAAAGGAGATTTTTATGGCGAACGAAGTATTTACGAGCAAAAAGAAATTGGGATTTGGCTTGATGCGACTGCCGCTGTTAGATGAGAATGATGCGGAGAGTATTGATATCGAGCAGACGAAAAAAATGGTAGATTCTTTTTTAGAGCAGGGATTTACTTATTTTGATACCGCATGGATGTACTGTGCTTTCAAAAGCGAGAATGCGGCGAAGGAAGCATTGGTAGACAGACATCCCCGGGATAGCTTTACGCTGGCAACAAAATTGCATGCAGGTTTTATTAAGACGAAGGAAGACAGGGATAAGATTTTTAATACCCAGTTGGAAAAGACAGGGGTTGACTATTTCGACTATTATCTGCTCCATGATGTGGGCGTTGGTCACTATGAGATATATAAGGAAATGGACTGCTTTGAGTGGATTGTCGATAAGAAAAAGAAAGGTCTCGTCAAGCATATCGGATTTTCATTTCACGATAAGGCTGATTTGTTGGACAAGGTACTTACCGAGCATCCGGAAATGGAATTTGTACAGCTTCAGATTAATTATCTGGATTGGAACAGTGAAGCGATTCAGTCACGGAAATGTTATGAAGTGGCGACAAAGCACGGTGTGCCGGTGATTGTCATGGAACCGGTGAAAGGCGGTACTTTGGCACAGGTTCCGGAAGCGATAGAAAAAATGTTTAAGCAGTATCATCCGGATTTGTCGGTTCCGTCATGGGCGATTCGGTTTGTGGCGAGTCTGGACAATGTAAAAATGGTTCTTAGCGGCATGAGTAATATGGAGCAATTGCTAGACAACACCGGTTATATGGTAGATTTCAAACCGTTGAATGAGGAAGAACAGGAACTGGTGAAAAAAGCAGAGGGAATTCTGAATGGAAATATTGTGATTCCGTGTACAGGCTGTTCCTATTGTACGGATGGCTGCCCCAAGAAAATTGCCATACCAAAATATTTTTCCCTGTACAATGCTGATAAACAGGAGATTGAGGGTAAGGGATGGACGCCACAGGGTGAATATTATGACAGACTGACACAGGACTTCGGCAAGGCAGGGGACTGTATTGCCTGCGGACAGTGCGAAAATGTATGTCCACAGCATTTGCCGATTATTGAACATTTGAAAGAAGTAGCGGGATATTTTGGGAAGTAGGAATAAAAGTAATAAGAAACTTAGATGTTTTGCAGAGGCAGGCTTTATAGTTTGCCTCTTTTCCTTTAAAAGGAGTTGGCTTGCGGCAGAGGGAGCTACCGCAAGCCAAATGAAAAAAATGAAAAAGAATCTATCTCAAACATAAGTCAGTCTGCATATATCATATGCATACAGACTATCTTATAAATGTGGCAATTGTATGGTATTTTAGCGACAATTTAAAATATTTTAGGACATTTCCTATCGGCATACAAGGAAATGTCCTAAGAATAGACAGTCTTCGTTTTATCTTTATGATGCGCTGTATTTTTTCATAATATCGTGGATGCGCTCCACAGGGTTCAGTAAGCCGCTGATTGACTGGTCATGATTCAGGGTATCTATTAGGAGTGCGATATATTTACTCATATCTACATTGATATAATAATCTCTGGAGAGCACCTGCTCCGGCTGGTATACTAAATTGGTGGTCAGCACCTTATTGATCAGTCCTTTTTCGTGAGCGACATCAAATTTCTCCATACCATTGGTAAACAGACCAAATGTAGCAGCGACGAAAATCCGGTTTGCTTTGCGCCTTTTTAATTCCGTTGCCACATCAATCATACTTTCGCCGGAAGAAATCATATCATCAATGATGATCACGTCCTTGCCCTCCAGGTCGGAGCCTAAAAATTCATGGGCGATGATGGGGTTGCGTCCGTCTACAATTCGACTGTAATCCCTGCGCTTATAGAACATTCCAACATCGATTCCCAGTACGCTGGCATAGTACACAGCACGGTCCATGGCGCCTTCATCCGGACTGATTACCATGAGATGATCAGCGTCCACCTTCAAATCGGGAACATTTTTCAGCAGTGCTTTGATAAACTGATAGGTAGGCTGTACCGTTTCAAAACTTTTATGAGGAATGGCGTTCTGTACCCGTGGGTCGTGTGCATCGAAGGTAATAATGCTCTCCACACCCATCTGGGTCAATTCCTGTAAAGCCAAGGCACAGTCCAGGGACTCTCTGGCGCTTCGACGGTGCTGTCTGCTCTCATATAAAAACGGCATGATGACCGTAATACGACGCGCCTTTCCACCTACTGCAGCGATAATACGTTTCAAATCCTGATAGTGGTCATCCGGTGACATATGGTTTATCTGACCGCAAAGCTTGTAAGAGAGACTGTAGTTGCACACGTCCACCAACAAATACAGGTCATCACCCCGTACGGATTCTTTGATGATTCCCTTGGCTTCTCCTGAGCCAAAACGTGGGCAGGAGGATTCAATTAAAAAGGAATCCCGGTTATAACCCGCGAAGGTAGAGGCGGTGGCATTTTGCGCTGCGCGGTCACGTCTCCAGTCAACAATATAATCGTTGACGCGCTTTCCCATATCCCGGCTGCTCTCAAGAGCTAATATGCCCAGAGTACCAACGGGAAGTGTATTTGCTAATTTGTCATGTCGTTTCATAGTTATCCTCCATGTTGTGTTGTTTTGTATACTACTCAGTGGAAGTGCTGTTTTAACTGTGCGCTTACTTATCTCTCGAAGCGAGCCTTGTCTTTTGCCTGATATCATCTCCTATAATCATAAAGAAATGATAAAAGCCAATAAAGCGGGAAAAGATACGCTCGCTGTAACGCTCGCGTAATTCCTGAAAAGATAAATTGGTGGAAATAACCGTAGAGCGCTTATTGATGTGTCGTTCTTCGATAAAATAATACAGCTGGGATGCGGTAAAACTATTTACCAGTTCAACTCCTAAATCATCGATGATAAGCAAATCGCTATGTAGCATATAGGCAATCTGCTCGTTGGCGGTTGAAGCATCTTCATGATGAAACTTATTTTTTTCTAAAATATCAAAAAGCTGCAGTGAAGTCAAGTAAAGTACAGTGTGGGAACTGTCCAATAGCTGCTTGGCAATACAATGTGTCAAAAACGTCTTTCCTACACCTGTAGAACCATAAAAAATAAGGTTATCATAGGAATCATCAAAGTGTTTGATGTAGTCCATGCACACATCTTTCACTTTTAATATATTTTGTCTGGCGGTCAGGGAGAGATTCTCATTGACCACGGTATCGTCGTAAAATGATTCATCAAAAGTGTTAAAATTTTCTGACTCCAATACATCCATGAGATTGGAACTTTCATATAATGCCTTGATTTCTGCATTTTTCAGACAGTGGCAGGGAGTGTTTCCCCGGTAGCCGGTATCATGGCAGTCCGGGCAGGTATAAATACTCTGCAGATAGTCATCGGGATAACCATGCTCTGTCAGCAATTTCGCTTTTTTTCCCAGCAAAGCTTCCCGTTTTGCATGATATTCGGCTTCGCCCTCTGTGTCCGGTTCGGTTAAGAACAACTCTTTTCGCGCCTGTGCCAGGGACAGTTCCATGATTTCATTTTGGACGCTCTCTAATTTTGGTATTTCCGCAAAAATATCCTGATAACGTTTGTCCAGTAACCGTTGATTCTGCATACGGGTCTGGTCATATTGAAACATAATATCACGGTATTGTGTGTTGGATAAACCCATGGGAGTCTCCTTTCTACTGCATCAATAATTTACGTTCCAATTCCTGCAATTCCTCTGTGCTTACATCCCGCTGACGGAAATTCTGAAACTGGTTACGGCTTCTGTCCGGCTGTTTGGGCGCAGAAGAAGTCTTTCGTTTTGTGGTTTCCTGTGCCTGCGCATAGTTTGCGTCCGATTGTTCCACATCCTGTAAGGTGTGTACGCCTTCTTCCCTCCAGTGAGACAGGATGCCTTCCGTATACTTAAAATCTGCATGGTGTATTTTCAAAACAGTACGGTTGCACGCTTCAATAATGACACTTAAATCCATATTCCAACTGTCACTCCACCGGTCTACGAATTTCTTTTCGATATCTGCCAGTGCCCGTCCTAACGCCAGTGCCTTGGAAACAGCGGTATAGGAGGCATGGTAGCGGACAGAAGCGTTTTGTGCTTCCTCGGGGGTAGAAATGCCCTGCTCATGCCACGACAGCGCAACTGTCTGTATGTAATTACAATTCGTCTTTCCCATAGAGATACAGTAATCATATAAATGAAGAACCAGCTCTTTGGAAAAATGTAATGTCCCATATAAATAAGAGATAAGCTGTATTTCGTTTGGCTTCATAGGGCGTTCCAGATAACTTTCTACTACATTACATAACCAGATAAAATCTTCATTTGAAGAAAGCGCCTGTAATTGCTGTGGAGATACGGAAATATTAACTTTACCGGAAGGGGCTCCACCGGATGGAAGGTCTCGTATGGAAGCCGCTGTCTCCACGTCCGCTGTGTCTGCAGTGTCATTGTCTGCCGCAGGAGAAGTTACTGTCTCCGGTTCATCCGGCACATGGTCTGCAATTTCTTCAATTTTACTGTAAGGCGTGGCAGGATTTTCTGCAGCATGGTCTATAGAGCTGTATTCGTTTCCGTTAATACCTGATGCATCATGGTTTCTGCTGTATGCTGCAGAGCTGTTTGCTGTTACATCTATGGCTGCGGATTCTGACACGTCATTAAATGCCGATTCGCTCCTTTTTGTATTCTTGGAATCGTCATAAGATGAAGATTCGGACTTCGTCGCATCTGTAGGGCGTTTTTGAGTGCCCGAAGTGTCCTCCGGCAAAAGCATTTCCAGCCCGATGATTTCTCCGGTTGCCTTATCTCTATTAATCTGTAGTAAGTGCTTTTTCTCCCAGTACAACAGTGCCCGTAAAATATCTTTCTCCGTATTTTCCATGCGGTCTGCCAGAGAGGAGATGGAAAGGTTTTGCTCTCCGCTTTGCAGACACATGGCAAGGTAGAGATATACTTTTACATAACTGCCGTTTGCCGCCGGCATATATTGTTCAATAAATGTATTATATATAGAAGTAACCAATGGTACATGGTTGGTGCAAAGCAATATGTGATCCATAGTGTCCCTCTTTCTGCATAAATTTTTTCAAAATCTTTATGCGTATTTTTGCTGCGAGTTGTATTTTAACATAGATTTTGTCCCTTGAAAATAGCTGTGAAACGCACAAAGGGGGAGTTGTTCCCGGTGTGGATAGTGTGAATAACATTCCGCGATTTGGAGCGGTAGAGATTTTTCAATTCATTTTCGGATTTTTACATAAAAATATATCCACAATGGATTGTGTAGAGATATACACAGCTCCGTTGTGGATAATTAGAATAATTATTTCTCAATTAATTCTTCACCGATGGTCACAACATTTCCGGCGCCCATGGTTATCAACAAATCACCGTTGATACATTTTTTTAATAAAAATTTTTTTATTTCTTCAAAGTCCGAAAAATAGGAGGCATCTTTTCCCAGTTTTTTCAGTTCTTCCGCGAGATTTCGGGAGGAAATATCTCCCGGATCGGGTTCTCTGGCAGCGTATATGTCTGTCAGGATGACGTTTTCGGCGAGGGATAAGGCTTCTGCAAATTCGTGGAGTAATGCTCGTGTCCGGCTGTATGTATGTGGTTGGAAGACACACCATAAATGTTTATGCGGGAAGCGTTCTGCTGCTTTGAGCGTGGCGGCAATTTCCGTGGGGTGATGTGCGTAATCGTCAATAACGGTGACACCCTGAAAGGAGCCTTTTTGCTCGAAACGTCGTTCTGTCCCTCGAAACGCCAGGAGACCTTCCTTGATAGTTTCCATAGGAATATCGTAATACTCTGCCAGGGCAATGACAGACAAGGCATTGGCAATATTATGGCTTCCGATAACACTAAGGCGAATCCGGATTCCTGTAGGGTTTCCATGCCGTACCAGTTCAAAGGAACCACAGCCATCAGCATCAAATTCAATATCTTTTGCCTGATAATCTGCCGATTTTTCCAATCCAAATGTGATGATTTTACAGGAAAGATTTCCTGTAATGGTTTCTATTTTTTCAATATCCGAGTTGATGACAAGGACACCGTCATTTGGCAGCAGCTCTGCAAATGCCCGAAAAGAATTACGGATATCATCTAAATCCTTAAAGAAATCCAGGTGGTCTGCGTCTACATTGAGGATGATTCCTGCAGTGGGATGAAATTTAAGGAAACTGTTCGTATATTCGCAGGCTTCTGTGATAAAGTTCTCGGAATGCCCAATGCGGATGTTTCCGTGGATAGCGTCCAATATACCACCTACAGATATGGTAGGATCTTTTTTTGCCGACAGGAAAATATGCGTCAACATAGAAGTAGCTGTCGTCTTGCCGTGGGTTCCGGAGACGCCAATGGCATTCGTGTAATTTTTCATTACCTGACCCACCATCTCAGCCCGTTCCATCATGGGCAGTCCCAATGATTTGGCGGCCTCAAATTCCGGATTGTCCGGATGGATGGCGGCAGTGTATACGACAAAATCGATGTCGGACGTGATGTTTTCGGCTTTTTGTCCGTAAAAGACTGTTATCCCCAGAGAAGATAAATGTTCTGTAATCTTACTTTTGTTAGCATCGGAACCCTTTACAGAGAAACCGGCATCTGATAACAATTCTGCAAAACCGCTCATACTGATGCCGCCAATTCCGATAAAGTATGCCGTACATGGTTTGGATAATTGAATTTGATACATAACGAATGCTCCTTCATTTCTATATATTAAGTAAGTACCTCCTATTATAAATGAGATAAATAAAAATGCAATACAATGATGTATATATGGAATCAGTTGACATAAAATGTATCAAAAAAAACAAAATTGTGCATTATTTTGTAAATAACGACTACAAATTGGCATTTTACGTAAGTTCTTGTATGAAATGTCTAATTTTTTGAAAAAAAACAGGAAAATTTTATGAAATTTGTTCACAAGCCTGTTTAATTGTGTTATACTATTAGTATTCAATACTACACACAAAGGGGTGATTGCGTGATCAAAAAAGAAATGATAGCGATGTTACTAGCAGGAGGGCAAGGTTCCAGACTTGGTGTTCTCACTGCTGACGTTGCCAAGCCGGCTGTGGCGTTTGGCGGAAAGTACCGAATTATTGATTTCCCGTTGAGTAATTGTATCAACTCGGGTGTGGATACAGTTGGTGTGCTGACACAGTATCAGCCGCTTCGTCTGAATACACATATTGGTATTGGTATTCCTTGGGATTTAGACCGCAATGTGGGAGGTGTTTCCATTCTTCCTCCATATGAGAAGAGCAGCAGCAGTGAATGGTATACAGGAACTGCAAATGCCATTTACCAAAATTTGCGATATATGGAATATTATAATCCGGATTATGTGTTGATTTTGGGTGGTGACCATATCTATAAGATGGATTACGAGGTGATGCTTGACTTCCACAAGGCAAACAAAGCAGATGTTACTCTGGCGACAATTCCGGTGCCGATGGAGGAAGCAAGCCGTTTTGGAGTTGTAATTACTGACGAGAATAAACAAATTCAGGAATTTGAGGAGAAGCCGGAACATCCACGAAGCAATTTGGCTTCTATGGGTATTTATATCTTCTCCTGGCCAATGCTCCGAGAAGCTCTGATCAAGCTGAAAGATCAGCCGGCATGTGACTTTGGAAAACATATTATTCCATATTGCCATGACAAAGGCGCCCGTATTTTTGCATACGAGTACAATGGATATTGGAAGGATGTTGGTACATTAGGTTCTTATTGGGAATCCAACATGGAATTGATTGATTTGATTCCGGTATTTAATCTGTACGAGGAATTTTGGAAAATTTACACCAAGAGTGACCGGATTCCACCACAGTATATTGCATCTGATGCAGTTGTGGACAAGGCGATTATTGGTGAAGCGGCAGAGATTTACGGAGAAGTACATAACTCAGTCATCGGTTCCGGAGTTACCATTGAACCAGGTGCCATAGTACGGGATTCTATCATTATGAGTTCGACTACCATCAAGGCGGGCACGGTGGTTGATAAATCAATCATCGCAGAAAATGTAACTATCGGAGAGAATTGTAAATTGGGTGTGGGCAAAGAGGAACCGAATAAGGTGAAACCGGATGTGTATGCGTTTGGTCTTGTTACCATCGGAGAGGATAGTGTCATTCCGGATGGTGTAGAGATTGGAAAGAATACAGCGATTTCCGGTGTGACCGAGAAGGCAGATTACCCCAATGGATTACTTGCAGGCGGTGAAACTTTGATTAAGGTAGGTGACAGATAATGAGAGCAATTGGAATAGTATTAGCAGGTGGTAATAATAGTAGAATGCGCGAACTGTCCAATAAGCGTGCAACGGCAGCAATGCCCATTGCCGGCGGTTTTCGCAGTATCGATTTTGTACTTAGTAATATGAGTAACTCTCACATTCAGAAGGTTGCAGTGTTCACACAGTATAATGCAAAGTCTCTGAATGAACATCTGAATTCTTCTAAATGGTGGGATTTTGGTAGAAAGCAGGGTGGTTTGTATGTATTTACACCGACCACCACGCCTAAGAATAGTTACTGGTATCGCGGTACGTTAGATGCAATGGCACAAAACCTTGATTTTCTTAAGAGCAGCCATGAGCCGTATGTAGTAATTGCATCCGGTGATGGCGTGTACAAGATGGATTATAACAAAGTTTTAGAATATCATATTGCCAAGAAGGCAGATTTTACCGTGGTTACAGCAGATATTACCGATGATGACGATCCAAGTCGTTTCGGTGTGCTGAACGTGGACGCAGATGGACGTATCACAGACTTTGAGGAGAAACCAATAAGTGCAGAGACTTCTACAGTCTCCACCGGTGTTTACATAGTGCGCCGTCGTATGTTGATTGAGTTGATTGAAAAGTCTATACAGGAGGAACGTTATGATTTTGTAAAAGATATTCTCATTCGCTACAAGAATGTGAAGAAGATTTTTGCATATCCGCTTAAGTCCTATTGGAATAACATTTCCTCTGTAGAGTCCTATTTCCGTACCAACATGGATTTCCTGGATAAGGATATCAGGGATTACTTCTTCAAGGAGTATCCGGATGTCTATTCCAAGGTAGAGGATTTGCCACCGGCAAAGTACAATGCAGGCTCATCTGTAAAGAACAGCTTGGTGTCCAGTGGATGTATCATCAATGGCACCGTGGAAGATTCCATCTTGTTCAAAGAAGTTTATATTGGAAATAATTGCACCATCAAAAACTCCATCATTCTCAATGATGTGTACATTGGTGATAATACCCATATCGAGAATTGTATCGTAGAAAGCAGAGATACGATCCGGGCAAATACCACTTATACATCTGAGGATGGAAGTATCCGCATTGTTGTGGAGAAAAACGAGCGCTATGCGCTGTAAGGATTCACACGAGCAGATAAATTCGAAAGAGTTTCTTCCTATTAATAATAGGTTGTTGATAAGGATGATGCACCTAAAATAACCAAAGGGGGTTACAAAAAAGTGCAGATAACAGATGTAAGAGTGCGCAAGATTGCGAAGGAAGGCAAGATGAAAGCAGTTGTTTCCATCACTTTGGACGAGGAATTCGTTGTACACGACATCAAGGTGATCGAAGGAGACAAGGGATTGTTTATTGCAATGCCCAGTCGCCGTGCAGGTGACGGGGAATATCGTGATATTGCGCATCCGATCAATTCGGAAACGAGAGGACGGCTCCAGCAAATCATTCTGGAGCAGTATGATAAGGTCATGGCGGAGGCAGCCGCAGGAGAAGAGGTTGCGCCGGAAATGTAATGGGGATTACAGCAGACCGATAAGAAAACGTTGCAAAGTAGACGGATTTCGATTCGTTTATGGAGCAGCGTTTTCTTTTTTTCTTTTAAATTAGGAGGAATTTCCTAATCCGATAAAAAAATTTCCAAAAAATGCTTGCAAAGAGCCGAAAAGTGTTGTATAGTAATAAATGCTGTGACATGATAGCGATGAAGCGTGAGGTTGCTTCGGTCTGGCGACAGACAGAAGGTTTTCCGTGGAGCGAATGTCAATTTAGAAAACTGGCGACAAGTCACTGTACGAAAATCCAATATTCTGTAGTGTATATCCTTTGGGATATGCCCGGAAAAACGGGACGACCCTGTTATACCATGTAAACCAACAGGACACGCCCGGATGAGTGTACAGTCACCACTTGTTGCGCTGAAACAGGCGGACATGACCGGAGAGCCGGTTAAGATCAGTAATGTCCGTGAAAGTGCGAAAAGGAGGCGGCTTTTTTTATGGCAACAAAGGTAATGAGAATTACACTGAAGGCGTATGACCACAATCAGATTGATCATGCTGCTGGAAAAATCATTGATACGGTAAAGAAGACAGGTGCTAAGGTCAGCGGTCCGGTACCTCTCCCTACAAAGAAGGAAGTAGTTACGATTCTTCGTGCCGTACACAAGTACAAAGATTCCAGAGAGCAGTTCGAGCAGAGAACACATAAGAGACTGATTGATGTTATGGCACCAACCCAGAAGACGGTTGAGGCACTGACAAAGATGGAAATGCCATCCGGTGTAGCAGTTAAGCTCATCATGAAAGAGAAGTAAGATTCTCTAATGTAGTTTGAAAATCCTTAGGGTTTATATAAAGACGATAGCAAAGAGAAGACCTCTCGGAGCATCATTAAGTTTTTGGTTTACGAACTTCCAACTTATAGACCATCTAGGATGATTCCGTTATACGGAATCCGCTGTAGATTAACAGGAGGTGCAACATTATGAAGAAAGCTATTTTAGCTACGAAGATTGGTATGACACAAATCTTCAACGAGAACGGAGTTCTGACTCCGGTTACTGTACTTCAGGCAGGTCCTTGCTATGTAACACAGGTTAAGACTGTGGACAACGACGGGTACAGTGCAGTGCAGGTAGGTTTTGTGGATAAGAAAGACAAAGTTATCACAAAAGATTCTACCGGCAAGAAGGAAGTCAAGAGAGCTCATGGCGTAAACAAGCCATTGCAGGGACATTTTGCAAAAGCAGGTGTATCCGGCAAGAGATATCTGAAGGAATTTAAGTTTGAGAACGCTGAGGAGTACGAACTTGGTCAGGAAATCAAGGCTGACATCTTTGAAGCAGGCGATAAGATTGATGCTACAGGAACCACCAAGGGTAAAGGATTCCAGGGTGCCATCAAGAGACACGGACTGCACAGAGGACCTATGGGACATGGTTCCAAGTTCCACAGACATGCAGGTTCCAATGGTGCTTGTTCCGATCCGAGCCGTGTATTCAAGGGTAAGAAGATGCCTGGTCAGATGGGTGGCGTAAAGAGAACCATTCAGAATCTGGAAATCGTCAGAGTTGACGCAGAGCAGAATCTGATTCTGGTTAAGGGTGCTGTTCCGGGACCAAAGAAGGCTTGTGTAGTAATCAAGGAAAGCGTTAAGGCGAAATAATTCTTTTGGAAAGGAGGAACACACAGATGGCTAACGTATCTGTTTATAATATGGAAGGCAGCGAAGTGGGCAAGATGGACTTGAACGATAAAGTTTTCGCTGTTGATGTAAATGAGCATTTAATGCATATGGCTGTTGTATTACAGCTTGCAAATAAGCGCCAGGGTACACAGAAAGCTAAGACACGTTCTGAAGTACGCGGCGGTGGTAGAAAACCTTGGAGACAGAAGGGAACCGGTCATGCGAGACAGGGCTCCATCCGTGCTCCGCAGTGGACAGGTGGTGGAGTGGTATTTGCCCCCACACCGAGAGATTACTCCTTCAAAATGAACCGTAAAGAGAAGGCAGCTGCAATTAAGTCTGCACTCACTTCCCGGGTAAATGAGGAGAAATTCGTAGTACTGGATTCTCTCAAGTTTGATGAGATTAAAACCAAGAAAATGGTTGGTGTACTTGATTCATTAAAGGTAGACAAAGCACTGGTTGTGCTGGATGGTGACAACGATAACGTTGCATTGTCTGCAAGAAATATCGCCGGTGTTCGTGCAGTTCCGGTAAATGCAATCAATGTATATGACATTTTGAAATATGAGACCGTTGTAATTACTAAGGATGCGGTTAGTAAGATTGAGGAGGTGTACGCATAATGGCAGATTTGAAGTATTATGATATTATCCAGAAGCCTATCATTACAGAGAAATCCATGTTGGCTATGGAGGAGAAGAAGTATACTTTTGCAGTACACCCGGATGCAACAAAGGGTCAGATTAAAGATGCAGTAGAAAAACTTTTCGAGGGTACCAAAGTTGCAAAGGTCAACACAATGAACCTGGACGGTAAAATCCGTCGTCGTGGAAGAACTTTCGGAAGAACTGCAAAGACAAAGAAAGCAATTGTTAAGTTGACAGAGGATTCCAAGGATATTGAAATCTTCGAAGGTCTGTAAAAATCCTACAAGGAAAACCTATCTTGCAGGTCATATTGATATAGGATATGAGAAAGGAGAAACGAAATGGGAATTAAAACATTTAACCCATATACCCCGTCCAGAAGACAGATGTCCGTTCTTGACAAGACGGAGATTACAGCTGCAAAGCCTGAGAAGTCTTTGACAGTATCTCTGAAAAAGCATGCCGGACGTAATGCACAGGGTAAGATTACAGTAAGACATCGTGGTGGTGGTTCCAGAAGAAAATACAGAATCATCGACTTCAAGAGAAATAAGGATGGTATTCCGGCAACAGTTAAGACGATTGAGTACGATCCGAACAGAACAGCTAATATCGCACTGGTTGCTTATGCAGACGGTGAGAAGAGATATATCTTAGCTCCGGAGGATTTACAGGTTGGTCAGAAGATCATGAACGGTCCGGATGCAGAGATTGCAGTTGGAAACTGCCTGCCACTGGAAAATATTCCGGTTGGTACACAGATTCACAATATTGAGCTTCATCCCGGAAAAGGCGGACAGATGGTTCGCTCCGCAGGAAACAGCGCACAGCTGATGGCGAAAGAAGGTAAGTACGCAACACTGCGTCTTCCATCCGGTGAGATGAGAATGGTTCCGATTATCTGCCGTGCAACCGTAGGTGTTATCGGAAACGGTGAGCATGCACTGGTAAATATCGGTAAAGCTGGTCGTAAACGTAATATGGGTATCAGACCTACAGTTCGTGGTTCCGTAATGAACCCGAATGACCATCCGCACGGTGGTGGTGAAGGTAAGACAGGTATCGGTCGTCCGGGTCCATGTACTCCTTGGGGTAAACCTGCTCTTGGCTTGAAGACACGTAAGAAGAATAAACAGTCAAACAAGATGATTGTAAGAAGAAGAGATGGTAAAGCGTTAGCAAAATAAGCGAAACATCACTTTGATAAGAGTTGGATTAGCCGGTGACACCGGCAGAATGGAGGATACAATGGCACGTTCATTAAAGAAAGGACCTTTCGCTGACAAAAGCCTTTTGAAAAAGGTAGATGCTCAGGTAGCATCCGGTGATACACAGGTCATTAAGACATGGTCTCGTCGTTCCACTATTTTCCCATCATTCGTAGGTTTGACATTTGCGGTGCATGATGGTAGAAGACATGTACCGGTATATGTTACAGAGGATATGGTTGGACACAAGCTTGGCGAGTTCGTTTCTACGAGAACTTACAGAGGCCACGGCAAGGACGAGAAGAAGGGCAGATAGCAGCAAGAAAAGAATTCCTAAATTCGCCATAGCGAATTAATGAATTCTACACTTCTTGCAAGAAAGAATTCCTAAGTAAAGCAGCGTTTTCTATAGAGAATTTTTTGCTACAAAGATGAACCACCCGGCAGTGTGGTAACATTTAGAAATCTGCTGAGAGTAAAAAGCAGCTATGGCTGCCTACAATGATACAGATATTTGAAAGGAGGCTTCCATCATGGCAAAGGGGCATAGATCTCAAATCAAGAGAGAGAGAAATGAGAACCAGAAAGACACCAGACCTTCCGCTAAGTTATCTTATGCGCGTGTTTCCGTTCAGAAGGCCTGCTATGTGTTAGATGCCATCAGAGGCAAAGATGTAGAGACAGCAATCGGTATTTTATCATACAATCCCAGATATGCGTCCAGCATTGTTTTGAAGTTATTAAATTCCGCTATTGCAAATGCAGAGAATAACAATGGTATGAATCCGGCGGATTTGTATATTGAAGAGTGTTTCGCAAACAAGGGACCGACAATGAAGAGAATTAGACCGAGAGCGCGTGGTAGTGCATACCGCATTGAGAAGAGAATGAGTCATATTACCATCATCCTGAATGAGCGGTAATTGCAAGTGGTCTATGAAAGGAGATTAAAATGGGACAGAAAGTTAATCCTCATGGTTTAAGAGTCGGCGTTATCAGTGACTGGGATTCCAATTGGTTTTCTGAGGACAAATTTGCAGATTATCTTGTAGAAGATTACAAGATCAGAGAGTTTGTTAAAAAGAAACTGTACAGTGCCGGCATTTCAAAAATCGAGATTGAGAGACCTACAGATAAGGTCAGAGTTATTATTCATACAGCAAAGCCAGGTTTCGTAATCGGTAAGGGCGGTGCTGAGATTGAGAACTTAAAGAAAGAGCTTTTGAAGGTGATTGGTCGTAAAGCAGCACTGGATATCAAGATTATGGATATCAAGAATCCGGATAAGCATGCACAGCTTGTAGCTGAGAACATTGCACAGCAGTTGGAGAACCGTATTTCCTTCCGTCGTGCCATGAAGTCTGCAATGAGCAGAACCTTAAAGACAGGTGCTAAGGGAATCAAGGCAGCCTGCTCCGGACGTCTGGGCGGTGCCGATATGGCTCGTACTGAGTTCTACAGCGAGGGAACCATCCCTCTTCAGACACTGCGTGCTGACATTGATTATGGCTTTGCAGAGGCTGACACAACGTATGGTAAAATTGGTGTAAAGGTATGGGTATACAATGGCGAAGTACTTCCAACCAAGAACAATTCTAAAAAGGAAGGGAGCGATAAATAATGTTAATGCCAAAGAGAGTGAAACATCGTAAGCAGTTCCGTGGCAGAATGACCGGAAAGGCACTCAGAGGAAATAAAATTACAAACGGTGAGTTTGGTATCGTTGCTTTAGAGCCTGCCTGGGTTAAATCTAACCAGATTGAGGCAGCCCGTATTGCCATGACACGTCATATTAAGCGTGGTGGTAAGGTTTGGATTAAGATTTTCCCGGATAAGCCGGTCACAAAGACTCCGGCTGAGACTCGAATGGGTAAAGGTAAAGGTGCTCTGGAGTACTGGGTAGCAGTAGTTAAGCCGGGTCGTGTAATGTTCGAGATTTCCGGTGTATCCGAAGAGGTGGCAAGAGAAGCATTACGTCTCGCAACGCACAAGTTGCCGCTTAAGTGTAAAGTTGTTTCTCGCGCAGACTTAGAAGGAGGTGCGGGCAGTGAAAAGTAAGCAGTTATTAGAGGAGTTGAGAGCAAAATCTGTTGCAGAGTTGAATGAAGATTTAGTTGCCGCAAAAAAGGAGCTGTTCAATCTGAGATTTCAGAATGCAACAAACCAGCTTGACAACACAAGCAGAATTAAAGAAGTGAAGAAGAACATCGCAAGAATCCAGACCGTGCTCGCAGCACAGGATTAAGATAAGCGATACCTATAGCTGGGATTTGGAAAGGAGGACACGATCGTGGAGAGAAATCTTAGAAAGACTCGTGTAGGTAAGGTTGTAAGCGATAAGATGGATAAGACAATCGTTGTTGCAGTAGTAGATAACGTGAAGCATCCACTTTATGGAAAGATCATCAAGAGAACTTACAAATTAAAGGCTCATGATGAAGAGAATACATGCAAAATCGGTGACAGAGTGAGAGTTATGGAGACAAGACCATTATCTAAGGATAAGAGATGGAGACTTGTTGAGGTAATCGAGAGAGCAAAATAATTTGCGGAATATGGAGGTAATCATGGTACAGCAGGAATCAAGACTGAGAGTAGCTGATAATACAGGTGCTAAAGAACTTCTTTGTATCAGAGTTATGGGCGGTTCAAGTCGCAGATATGCGGGAATCGGTGACATCATCGTTGCTTCTGTAAAAGATGCAACACCAGGCGGTGTTGTAAAGAAGGGTGATGTTGTAAAGGCAGTTGTTGTTCGTACAGTAAAGAGCATTCGTCGTCCGGACGGTTCTTACATCAAATTTGACGAAAACGCAGCTGTTATCATTCGTGAGGATAAGACACCGAGAGGAACCCGTATCTTTGGACCGGTTGCTAGGGAATTAAGAGACAAGCAGTTCATGAAAATCGTTTCATTAGCACCAGAAGTATTATAAGGGAGGTGTCAAGAGTGGCAACAAGCAAGATTAAGAAGGGTGATACCGTTCGTGTAATCACCGGTAAGGATAAAGGCAGAGAAGGCAAGGTAACAGCTGTGAAAGATGGCAAGGTTGTTATCGAGGGAATCAATCAGGTTACAAAGCATACAAAGCCCAGTCAAGCTAACCCGCAGGGTGGTATTGTACAGCAGGCTGCTCCAATCGATATGTCAAACGTAATGTACGTGAGCAAAGGAAAAGCTTCCCGCGTTGGCTTTAAGATTGAGGACGGTAAGAAGGTTCGTTATGCAAAGGCAACTGGAGAAGTGATTGACTAATATCAGAAAGGAGGCAGATGACAGTGACTCGCTTAAAAGAGACTTATCTTAACGAGATTGTTGATGCTATGACCAAGAAATTTGGTTATAAAAATAAGATGCAGGCGCCTAAGTTAGAGAAGATTGTTATCAATATGGGTGTCGGCGAAGCGAAAGAGAACTCAAAGGTTCTCGATGCAGCAATGGCTGAGTTGGAAATCATTTCCGGACAGAAGCCGGTTGTTACAAGAGCAAAAAATTCTATCGCTAACTTCAAATTAAGAGAGGGAATGGCGATTGGTTGTAAAGTAACTTTAAGAGGCGAAAAGATGTATGACTTCTTAGATCGTCTTGTAAATTTAGCATTACCTCGCGTGCGCGACTTCCGTGGTGTAAACCCGAACGCATTTGACGGTAGAGGAAATTATGCACTTGGAATCAAGGAGCAGTTAATCTTCCCTGAAATCGAGTACGATAAGGTAGACAAAATCAGAGGTATGGATGTCATTATCGTGACAACTGCCCAGACTGATGAAGAAGCTCGTGAATTATTAACACAGTTCGGTATGCCGTTTAAGAAGTAAGGAGGGAATTTCATGGCTAAGACTTCTATGAAAGTAAAGCAGCAGCGTAAAGCAAAATTCTCTACGAGAGAGTATAGTCGCTGCAGAATTTGTGGTCGTCCACACGCTTATTTGAGAAAATACGGAATTTGCAGAATCTGCTTCCGTGAGTTAGCTTATAAGGGACAGATTCCAGGCGTGAAGAAAGCAAGCTGGTAAGGAGGTAAAACAAGATGATGACGAGCGATCCTATTGCAGA
>JAFLTA010000047.1 GCA_022510685.1 Lachnospiraceae bacterium
TAAATCGTTAAATTTCAAGATTGAGGCAGGGTTCAAATAGGTACCGTTATGCTAGCCTTTGATGTGTTTGACGGAGCCGCCTTTTTTCAAATGAGAACCTACAATAATCGGTTCAGAGGATATATTTTTCTTTTGTTCAATCAATGCAATCAGCCTTTCCGCAGCGATTTGTCCCATTACTTCTGTATCCTGATGTACGGTGGTAAGTCTGGGGCACAGCTGACTGGCAATGAAAATGTCATCATATCCTGCAATGGAAATATCATTCGGTACGGAAAGTCCCATTTCACGGATAGATTCCAATCCCCCCATGGCAGAGTAATCATCCTGGTATATGATACAGGTGGGTGGTGTGGGGAGAGAAAGCAATTGTTTTGTGTATTTTCTTGCCGCTTCCAAATTCCGGTATTCCGTGCGGACATGATATTCCTCATGGACTGTGAGACGGTGTTTCTTCATGGTCTTGCGGTAACTGGCAATCCTCTGTTCGGTCACAGTGGATTCGTCTCCTGACAGATAGGCAATCCGTTTGTGTCCCTGTGAGATGATGTATTCCATGAGGGATTCCATGCCGTTTGTATTGTCGGACAAAATGGATACCGTATCCGGGTAATGTCTGTCCACCGTGACAACAGGAATGTCGCTTTGAACCAGCGCATCCACCTCCAGGTTGTCATAGTTGATACAGGCAATCATGACACCATCGAGACCACGGTAACGGCAATGTTCTAAGTAAGTTTTATGTTGTTGGTGTGTCTGGTTGCTGTTGATGAAAGTAATATCATAACCGTTTTCTTCTGCTGTCACTTTGAAACTATTTAAGATGTGAGAAAAGTAGTCGTGGGTGAGTCCGCACATGGCATCGTCCATAAATAGGACACCGATGTTGTAGCTTTTGTTTGTGCGAATGGCGCGAGCATAAAACTGGGGAACATACCCCATCTCTTTTGCAACTCGTTTAATATGCTGTTTTGTCTCCTGGCTGATGTCCGCTTTATCGTTCAGTGCTTTACTGACCGTTGCAACAGATACATCACACAGCTTTGCAATATCTTTAATGGATGCCATAAAGCACTGCCACCTCCGTTCTTAAACGTTTTCGTATTTTGTATAGTGTATTCCGTATAGTATAACATAGATTATATGGACAGGCAATGAAAATATGGTGTAGTTTGTGTATGGGGTGTCCCTTTTTTGACACTTCTTTTGGAAATGATTGGAAATTGGGAAAAAATTTTCTTAAATTTCTCTGTTTTTCGAGGTTCAAATCGTCATGTCGATTTTGTCAAAGTCATAGAAAAGTACCGATTTATTAACAAATTGTTTACATATTTATTCCAAAAAACAGGTGACAGATTACGAAAAGAAAAGTATAATAGGAAAAGTAACCTGTTGCAATTCTGCCCTTTTTCCAGAAAATAGGTATGGACTTGCCTGTGTTGAGAAAGGGTAAAATGGCATATACTAATATAGTTTTTAAGGGGATAGTGTGAAAAATAAATTTTTCACACGGCAAATTTGTGCCTGCAGCAAATACAAACAAGTTTGCATGATAAGTTTACAGGTTGCGGAAAGGCATGGATATTCTTTTGTTTATATAAAGCAGATAATGGATAGAGATGACCAAAAAGATGGGCAAGATAAGTAGTAAGGAGGCGCGTTGAATGGACCTAATAGGTAAAAATGGAAAAATAGATGGCATTTTAGCAGCACAGGTCCTGCTAGACGGCGGTGTCTTTTTCTTCAAGCCTGGAGAACTGTACTACGATGGCACATATCATCAAATTAGAGGGATGCAGGCAAATACTGCTGCAATGAGGGACTACCCGGGTATTTTCGACAAAATGGATGCCCTGGCACCGGAATTAGTTAATCTGATGGTTTATATTGAGAAAAACGTGAAGTTTCGTGTTAAAGTAGATGATTTGGGACAGGAAATCAGACAGTTTTTGCAGAATGAAGATATGACAGGTATGACTTTCCTGTATTTGTTTAAATGGCATTTGTTAGCGCTAAATCGTACTGTGGCTGGTATTACAGCGGCTATGGAGAGCCGTGTGCGTGCATGTATACCGGAAGCTGAGGACAAAGTTCGAGAATTGATTGAAATGTTGGTTGCCTATAATGGCGCAGACCCTAAAAGTGTGGCGATAACAGTTGTTGAAGTAAATGCGCAGGGTAAAGTAGTGCAACAGCAGCAGGCGGCACAAGCTCCTGCACCTGTGGCGCCAACAGCAGCCCCTGCAGCAGTAGAGCAGGAACAGCCTGCAACAGGTGCAACACAGGTTAATTCCATCGTGGGAACTACGGTATCCGACAGTGGTGCCATGGATCCTGTGGCGGCGCCATCGCCTACTACTACGGCAGCGAGTCCGATGCAGGTAGCACAGGCAGCCTCAGCGGCATTGCCGGCGGACTTCAGCTCCTATGCAGACAGTGTAAAACCCAAGTTGCAGAAGGTTGCGACCGAATGGGAACAGTATCTTGCAGCTTTTAAAAATCAGTTGGCTACGGTGCAGTTTACCGGGTTTTCTGACCCTAAAATTAAGGAGTTGCGAGATAGCCTCGCGGATAAACAGGAGGATTTTGGTGCAGAGTTAGAAGAAATTCTGGATGACTTGTATGAGCATATTGATGCACTTGAGGCGAAGGGTGTACCGGAAAATGAAATGAAGTCCGTATTGGATTTGGAGCGGGATTGTTATGAAGAACTTAAAAATCTTCGTGCAAACTTTGATTATATTGGAGATGTTGAATACCGTATTTCCCGCCGTTGTTCCAGAAACCATGAGCGTTGGGATGAAGTGTATAAGACGCTTCCGTCCGTATTGCGTGTAGCTGACGAGGAAAAGAAAAACGTTGCACGCAGACAAATTGAAGTTGAGATTAACGAAATTCGCGAAAAGATTAACGTCATGGTAAAGAATTACAATGACGCCAAGGCAGTAGTGGAATATGCCCAGCAACAGATAGAAGCCAGCAAAGGAAATGCAGGTGATGACCGCAAAAAGTTGATGGCGCGTGCGGATGCGGCAGTGGGTGCGGTAGATGAGCGTATTCGTGAGAATAATATGCGAATTGAGGAGATGGAAATCGAGAACAGAAGGTTAGAGGATGAGTTGAAGGACATTTCCGGTTTTGCTTTGGGACGTAAAAAGACGATTCGCGACACGATTGAGTATAATAACTCGTATATTGAGAAATATCGTAGCGTAGGTCAAAATCTGGAACGTGAACGGCAGCAAGTTGCTGAAGAATGGAATGAGAAATTGGAAGGTTTGTCCGGTGATACCGGTAAACTTCAGGAGGAAATTGCTCAAAACACGGAAAAGATGAAACAGTTAGAGCAAAGCGTTGCGGCTGAGAAGCAGAATCTCGCACAGAAGGAAGCGGAACTGGCAAAATTGGCTTAGAGCTGAAAAAGAAAAGGGCTATCAACTTTGATAGCCCTTTTTTACTTAGCATAACGGCAGCCGGGGACGAAACAGGGTTCAGATAGGAGCCGTTATGCTAATGGGAAGGGAGGAAAAGGATGAGGATTGGAGCGGATTACTATCCGGAGCATTGGGGGGATGATGTTCTGGTGCAGGATGTGTGCAGAATGAAAGAACTGGGTGTGGACATAGTCCGTATGGCAGAATTTGCATGGAGCCGATTGGAACCGCGGGAGGGAGAATACTGTTTTGACTGGTTAGACAGAGCAGTGCAACTATTTGGGGAGGCTGGAATAGATATTGTTTTATGCACTCCGACCTGCACACCTCCACAATGGATGTTCCAGTGCTATCCGCAGATAATACAGTCAGGAGCAGACGGACAGCCGGTTCCCATCGGTGTGCGCGGTCACAGATGTATGAACAGTCCGGTATTTCGCAATTTTGCTGAAAAAATCATACGAAAAATGGTTTCTCATTATCGGGATGAGCCCCATGTCGTAGCCTGGCAGATTGACAATGAGCTGGAGGCAAATCACTGCCGCTGTCCGTTCTGTCAGGAAGCCTTCAAAAAATGGATGGAGAAGAAATACACCTCTGTAGAGGAGATTAACAGTGCATATGGAAATATTGTGTGGAGTGGGGAATATTCTGATATGCAGGAGGTGAAGCCACCTACGGCAGCCGTTCTGCAATGGCAAAATCCGTCCCTTACGCTGGACTTTAACCGCTATGCCTCCGACAGTACGGTGGATTATGTGCGGTTTCAACAAAAAATTATTCGTGAAATCGCACCGGACATATCTGTTACGACAAATAATTGGCTTTGTGAGAATATGCCGGATTTTTATGATATGTTTCGGGATTTGGATTTTGTATCCTACGACAACTATCCCCCTGTCACGTTGCCGGAGGACAAAGAAACTTTGTACTCCCATGCATTTCATTTGGATCTAATGCGGGGAATCAAGCGGCAGAATTTCTGGATTATGGAAGAATTGAGCGGAGCGTTGGGGAGTTGGATGCCAATGTCGCCCACACCTCGTCCGGGAATGTTAAAGGGATATTCCGCTCAGGCGTTTGCCCACGGTGCAGATGCCGTGTTGCATTTTCGGTGGCGTACCGGCTGCAGCGGTGCGGAAATGTACTGGCATGGGATTTTGGATCACAGCAATGTGCCGGGGAGGCGCTATGAGGAGTTTGCTGATTTATGCCGTTGGGTGAAGCAATGGAAAGAGATAGAGGGCTCTGTCGTCATTAACCGGGTGGCGCTGCTATATGGCTCCGATCAGGAATATGCGTTTAAGCTTCAACATCAAGCAGAGGGGATGTATTATATGGAGCAGTTAAAGCTTCTTCATGATGCGTTTACGGCAATTGGTGTGGGAGTTGATATCATTGATGAGAGAGAGGCTCTGGAAGGATATGATATTGTACTTGCGCCTAACCTTCACATAACGAAGGAGGCAGTTACAAAGAAGCTTTATCGGTATGTGGAACAGGGGGGAAGGTTGCTTCTCACAACGCGTTCCGGGGTAAAAGATTCTTTTAATAAGTGTATTATGGCTTCACTGCCAACGGTTTTTGCAGAATTGGTGGGAGTTCGTGTCACGGAATATGATGTTATCGGAGAGACGACGCAGACCATTCAAATTACGGATGGTGCATGGCAACAAGCCTTTGAACAGACAAGAGAGCTTCAGTGGAACGGGGTAGATGTGGTAGTAACGGGCAGCAGATGGTGTGATTTATTGGAGACAGATACTGCGGATGTGTTGGCAGAATATGGGGAAGAATTTTATAAGGGCACTCCGGCAGTTACTGAAAACCGCTATAAGAAAGGGGTCGCTTACTATGTAGGGACTGTGCTAAACCGTTCGGCATATATTTCTCTGGCAAAGCGTATGGCGGAGGAATGTGGCTTGCCGTATTGGGAAGATTTGCCGCTGGGAGTGGAAGTGACAAAACGGGTGCGAGATGGAAAAGAGTGGCTCTTTGTATTTAATAATACTATGGAATCGAAGAAAATCCGGACTGGTGAATGTCTGCAACCGTTTGAAATGAAAGTCCTGTTGTAATTATGTAAGGAAAAATTAAGAAAATTGTAATAATTGCCATCTTGTTTTGTGGTATACTTTAGTTATTGAAATGTGTCAAAAATAAGTCATGAGGGGACTAAGGGGATGCAAAAGATAACAAATATATTTTTTCGTTTTAGCTTATGGTTGACGGCTCTTTTCGGGGGGATATTATTAGTAATGTCAGTGGTGACGATGGGGTGGTACCGTAAGCTATTTTCCGGGGAGAGAGGTTTGTTTTGGGAGTATATCGCAGTTATTTTATTAGCTGTTTTCATGGGGTTCATGGCGGTATGGCTGTATCGCCTGCTGGAGCATACAGGGCAGAGAGTCGCAGTCAGTTTGTTTACTGCCATGGTGATATTACAAATCGCATTTTTGGTGCTGGTATCACACCCCATGGTTATCAGCGATGCGGCGCGTGTTCAAAATGAAGCACTGGAAATGGTAAAAAGACAGCATGGACAGTTGAATATGCGCAACGAATATTTTCAGCGATATACCAATAATCATTTTATATTAGTTGTATTCTATTATTTCTACAAAATATTATTTAAGTGCGGCATTACAGAAGTGTGGGTTCCGACTGTGGTATTAAATATACTATATATTGATACAGGAATTTATATCACATATCGGACGGCGCGCCGTTTGAAGGGAGACGCTTTTGCTAATCTCATTTTAGTATGCTTCCTCTTGTGCCCGACGACTTATGTTTGGCTGACTACAGCATATACAAATACTTTTTCCTTTCCATTCGTCATGGCAATACTTTATTTATGTCTTTGGCTGCGTGGAGGAGAGCCTAACGTTAAAAATGTCATTAAGTGTATTTTGCTGGGTTTTGCAATGGCAGTAGGATACTGGATTCGTCCGACTTCGATTTTACCCATTATTGCCATGATTCTCTTTGCAACGGTACAATTTTTTAAGGAGCCGTTGTTTGTTGAACAAAAAGAGAAAAAGAAAAAAATTTGGAATCCGACATGGAATATAACCGGGAAAGTATCAGGAAAGCGAAATACGCTCATTAAGGGAATGATTGTGCTGGTGGTATTCGGTATCTGTTTTGCGGGCTGTCGCTTTATGGTGAATCGCCATGTAAATCAGGATAAATTGACGGGAGCATTTCCCATTACCCATTGGATTATGATGGGATTAAACGAAGATAGTTATGGCGGTTTTTCGCGTGCTGACGAAAGTTTTACAAGGAGTTTTCCCACAAAAGAGGAAAAGACAGAAGCTACGATTGAGGAGACAAAAAACCGCCTTAAACGTATGGGTGTTAAGGGAGTTATAAAACAGGGGGTTGTAAAAGTTTTCCGGGTTTGGGCGATGGGGGATGATGATTCTTTGCCAAAGGCAGAATACGCCTCTGATTTTCCGGTTTTATATGAAAAATTTATGGGTAACAGTAATGGCTGGTATTTGATTTTTACCCAGGCATTTCGCGTGTGTATATTTGGCTTTTTGTGCCTGTCTGTCATAGCACAACTGTATAGAAAGCGATGCAGGGAGATTTTTTTGTTTACCCTGACCTTTTTGGGGGCGGTTTTGTTTTTTCTGATATGGGAGGCGAACCGAAAATATAATATTTGTTTTATGGGAGTTTATTTGCTCTTGATGGCAGATGGAATCCATCATGCAAGCACGCATATGTCCCGCTTCGCAGAGAGACGATTTTTTTTCAAAATACCGATGAAATGGTGTTTCGCAGGTGTTATGGTACTTTCTTTGGCGGGAAGTGGTTTTTTGCAGGTTTCCATGCTGCAACAAGACATAACGAAAACGGATAAAAAATTTTATAATAGCAGAACAGCGGTAGATGCCGTTTGTTTGGACGAAGAACTTCAGACAGAGCCTTTTTTGGTAGAGCAGACAATACAAAAAGGGCAGTTTGCCACGAAAGGACAGTGGAATCGAATTACCATATATTTTTCCGTTCGTAATCCGGTCACGATGCCGTATACTCTGGAATATGTGGCAGAAATTTATTCCGTTGAGGATATGAAGTGCCTGTATCGTGAGAAAATCAGTCAGAATCAATTGCAAGAAAATGAGGAGTTGCAGATTATTTTGTCCAAGCAGAAGAAGATGACGGAGAGGGGGTATTTGCTTCGCCTGACCCATATCGGGAACGATTTTCACATGATTCCTCTGGTGAGTAAATTCCCGGCGTTGGATCCATATCCTTATGGAGAGCTTTCGGTGAATGGGCGAGCCACGGAGTATGATTTGTCCATGAGTCTTGAGCAAACAAATAGTGACAGCGATGGGAAATAAAGAGAAAGAAACTACTTGACAGTAGTTTCTTTTTTGCTATAATAAAAACAACATATGAATAATTGTTCATATGTTGTGACGATGATAAAATATTAGGAAGGATTAGGGAGGTTACTATGAAAAAAACATATAAGATTGAAGTGGATTGTGCAAATTGTGCGGCAAAAATGGAGGAGGCAGCAAAGAAAACGGATGGAGTGAAGGATGCTACGGTAAATTTCATGACATTGAAGATGATTGTGGAGTTTGAGGATGGTCAGGATCCAAAAGCCGTTATGCCAGTTGTATTGAAAAACTGTAAAAAGGTAGAGGATGATTGTGAGATTTTCTTTTAGAGAATTTATGTGTCAAAAAGTATTGTTCGCTCATCCATTTGTCATTTTGAATAAATTCTATGAGTTGTGAATGCCAATCAAGTTTTCAGATTACGGAAAGGTATGGGGATTTTTATGAATAAAAAACAGAAGAAAGTATTATACCGTATTATTATAGCAACTGTGCTTCTGGTTGCATTGATTCTGCTGCCCACAAAGGGAATTGTGCGTTCCGCTTTATTTTTTATTCCTTATTTGGTCATAGGTTATGATATTTTGCGCAAGGCGGTTAAAGGGATTTTAAACCGTCAGGTATTTGATGAAAATTTTCTGATGGCAGTGGCAACCATTGGTGCCATGATATTGGGAGAATATACAGAGGGCGTTGCGGTAATGTTATTTTACCAGATTGGAGAGTTGTTCCAGAGCTATGCAGTGGGAAAAAGCCGTCGCAATATCAGTGATTTGATGGATATTCGTCCGGACTATGCGAATGTAGAGGTGGACGGTACTCTGGAACAGGTAGACCCGGACGAGGTGGAGATTGGCAGTGTGATTGTAGTGCAGCCCGGTGAAAAAATTCCCATTGACGGTGTCATCGTAGAAGGCAGTGCGACTCTGAATACAAGCGCATTGACCGGAGAGAGTCGTCCGAGAGAGGCGGGGCCCGGAGATGAAGTGATTAGCGGATGTATTAATATGACGGGAGTGTTACACATCCGTACAGCGAAAGAGTTTGGAGAATCCACAGTTTCCAAAATATTGGATTTAGTGGAAAATTCCAGTTCAAAGAAATCAAAATCCGAGAATTTTATTACTAAATTTGCAAAATACTATACGCCTGCTGTATGTTATGGAGCGTTGGCATTAGCGATTTTACCGCCGCTTGTGCGGATGTTTATGTTGGGATTAGAGCCGGGATTCGGAGCATGGATTTATCGTGCCTTGACCTTTTTGGTAATTAGTTGTCCATGTGCACTCGTGATCAGTATACCGCTCAGCTTTTTTGCGGGAATCGGTGGTGCCAGCCATGAGGGTGTTCTGGTGAAAGGCTCTAACTACCTGGAGACATTGGCACAGGTAAAATGTGTTGTATTTGACAAGACCGGAACTATGACGCAGGGTGTTTTTGAGGTGATTGGTGTACATCATAACGATGTGGAGGAGAAGGAAATATTAGAGCTTGCCGCCTATGCGGAGAGCCATTCATCTCATCCCATCAGTAAGAGTTTGCGAAACTCGTATGGGAGACAGATAGATCAGAGCCGTGTTACCGATGTGGAGGAAATCAGCGGCAACGGCGTGATTGCCGAAGTAGATGGCAAAAAGGTTGCAGTGGGAAATGATAAGCTGATGAAACATATCGGTGTGAAATATAAGGATTGTCATAAGGTGGGAACCATAGTCCATGTGGCTTTGGACGGCGAATATATGGGACATATTGTCATAGCAGATGTGCCAAAACCACATGCTAAGGAGGCGGTTCATGCTCTGCACAAGGCGGGGATTAACCGGCTTGTCATGCTGACCGGAGATGATGGAAGAGTAGCATCTCAGGTGGCGAAAGATTTGGGCATTGGCGAGGTGCATAGTGAACTGCTGCCCGGTGATAAGGTATCCATGGTGGAGAAGCTGTTGGAAGAGAAAAAGAGTCCGAAAGAACGACTTGCCTTTGTAGGAGACGGAATTAATGATGCACCGGTATTGTCTCGTGCAGACATCGGTATTGCCATGGGGGCACTGGGCTCAGATGCAGCCATTGAGGCAGCGGATATTGTTCTCATGGATGATGATCCTCTCAAAATAGCCAAAGCAATCCGAATCGCCAGAAAGTGTATCCGCATCGTATATGAAAATATATACTTTGCCATTGGCGTTAAGATATTGTGTCTGATTCTGGGTGCGTTAGGTATAGCCAATATGTGGATCGCTATTTTTGCGGACGTGGGTGTGATGGTGTTAGCTGTACTGAATGCGATACGAACGCTGTTTGTGTCAAAGCTGTAAATCATTTTGTGTCAGAGAGATTTTGCAGGTGCAGTTCTTTACGAAAGAAAAATAGTTTTATTTATGAATAAAGTATGGTATAATCATAGCGGTGTCGTAAATCTAATTCGACACCGTTTCCTGTATAGGAAATGGCAATAAAAGGAATGGAAACGAGGTATCATATGAGTGACAGGGAAATAGAATGCTGTGATAGTACGGAGGTTCATGAGGAATTACTGCGCATTGTAGAAAAAACGATGCCGGAGGAAACGGAATTATATGACCTGGCAGAATTGTTCAAAGTGTTTGGAGATTCCACGCGAATCCGGATTCTGTTTGTGCTCTCCTCTGCGGAGGTGTGCGTATGTGATCTGGCGCGGGCGTTGAATATGACGCAGTCGGCAATTTCTCACCAGCTTAGAATATTAAAGCAGAATAAGCTGGTAAAAAGCAGAAGGGAAGGGAAATCGGTATTTTATTCTCTGGCAGACGGACATGTGAGCACCATAATTGCTCAAGGTCGCGAGCACATTGAGGAAGAGTGAAAAAAGTTTGAGTGAACAAGTAAAGTTTTCTTAGAAAGGCGGTGACGGTTTGCAGTATCGTAAGGATCGATATGGAAACGACTTGTCCATTCTGGGGTATGGTTGTATGCGCTTTACTCAGAGTGGAGGTAAAATAAATTTAGAAAAGGCAGAGAAAGAAATTATGACTGCCTTTGAAAATGGAGTAAATTATTATGACACTGCATATATTTATCCGGGGAGTGAAAAGGCACTGGGAGAAATTTTGGCACGCCACGGTATCAGAGATCAGGTAAATATTGCTACAAAATTACCCCATTACCTGATAAAAAAAGCAGACAGCATGGAAAAATATTTCACGGAACAGCTTAAAAGGCTGCAGACGGATCATATTGATTATTATCTCATGCATATGCTGTCGGATATCGGTACTTGGGAGAAGTTAAAAAAGCTGGGGGTGGAGGAGTGGCTTCAGGACAAAAAAGAATCCGGAGCTATTAAACAGGTGGGATTTTCTTATCACGGCAGTACGGATATGTTTTGTAAGCTGATTGATGCCTATGACTGGGATTTCTGTCAGATTCAGTATAATTATATGGATGAGCATTCCCAGGCGGGGCGAAAAGGTCTGCACTATGCCAATCAAAAAGGAATTCCGGTCGTTATTATGGAGCCCCTTCGGGGTGGTAAGCTGGTGAACAGACTGCCGGAAGATGCCTTGAAATTGTTTGAAGATTATAAAACGAAACATACACCGGCACAGTGGGCGTTCCGTTGGCTGTGGAATCAGCCGGAGGTTACCTGTGTATTGTCCGGCATGAATTCCATGGAAATGGTAGAAGATAATATTAAAACGGCTTCTGAAGTTCGTGTTGGAGAGATAGGCAGAGACGAGGAAGCCTTGCTGCAATCAGTGGTGCGTAAAATAAACGCTCGCATGAAAGTGGGATGCACCGGCTGCGGATATTGTATGCCTTGTCCGCAGAACGTAGATATTCCGGGGACGTTTGCCTCGTATAACAGACGCTATTCAGAAGGATGGAAATCAGCGATGTCGGAGCATATCATGTGCACCGCTATCCGAAATACTTCGTCTGCCGCATCCAATTGTATTGAATGCGGCAAGTGTGAAAGTCATTGTCCGCAGAAGATAGCTATCCGAAAAGAATTGAAAAATGCCCGGAAAGTATTGGAGGGGCTTCCTTATAAAGTGGTCACAAAGGTGGTTAAATGGATGAAAATATAGGTGCGAATTTCGTACCCTTCATAAAAAAACGGTTAGTCATTACTTACAATTCTACTTGCAATTCCTAGCAAAGTGGTGTAAATTATCTATTGGGAAATATAAAGGATTTTATGCGATAATGAGCTAATATCATATATAACCTGTATGAGCAATAGGGTATTAGGGGATGTGATGTTTTTAAAGGATTGCAGTCTCCCAAAGACATGAAAGGAAGATGATAGACATGAGCAAGTTGATATATTTGGATAATGCCGCGACTACGAAGGTTCATCCGAAGGTGTTGGAGGCGATGCTGCCATATTTTTCGGAAGAATATGGAAATCCTTCCAGTATATATAGTTTTGCAGGAAAGAGTAAAAAGGCTGTGGAGGATGCCAGAGAGACGATTGCCAAATTTATCGGTGCTAAGACGAATGAGATTTACTTTACAGGTGGAGGAAGTGAATCGGATAACTGGGCATTGAAAGCTACGGCTTACGCTAAAAAAGATAAAGGAAATCATATCATTACGTCTGCCATTGAGCACCATGCAGTTTTGCATACCTGTGAGTATCTGGAAAAGAATGGTTTTGAGGTCACTTATGTCGGCGTGGATGAGAATGGTGTCATCAAGCTGGATGAGTTAAAGGCGGCTATCCGTCCCACAACGACGATTATATCTGTGATGTTTGCCAATAATGAGATTGGGACCATTGAGCCAATTAAAGAAATCGGAGAGATTGCAAAGGAAAACGATATCGTTTTCCATACGGATGCGGTGCAGGCATATGGTCATATACCAATTGATGTAGAAGAGCTGCACATTGATATGCTTAGTGCCAGTGGACACAAAATATATGGTCCTAAAGGAATCGGCATTATGTATCTTCGCAATTCATTGAAACTAGGGGCATTCATACATGGTGGTGCACAGGAGAGAAGTCGTCGTGCAGGAACACATAATGTGCCGGGTATCGTTGGCTTTGGTAAGGCAACAGAGCTTGCAAAAGAAACCATGGAGGAGCGTGCTGCGTATGAAATCAAGCTTCGTGACCGATTGATTGATGGGATATTGGAACAGATTCCCCATTCCCGATTAAACGGGCATCCCACGGACCGTCTGCCGAATAATGTAAATATCAGTTTTGAATTCATAGAGGGAGAGTCCATGTTGATTTTGTTGGACCAGAAAGGTGTGTGTGCGTCCAGTGGCTCAGCATGTACTTCCGGTTCTCTGGACCCATCCCATGTGCTTTTGGCAATCGGACTGCCTCATGAGAAAGCCCACGGCTCTCTGCGTCTGACTTTGTCGGAGGAAATTACGGAGGAAGATGTGGACTTTGTCATCGAACAGGTAAAGGCCAACGTGGAGAGGTTGCGCAGTATGTCGCCATTGTATGAAGATTTCTTAAAGAGTCAGAAATAGAAGAAATTGTATTAAAGTTTCGATATCAAAAGCCTCTTTGGGGATTAACGAGTAGTAGAACTTATACGCCAAGTAAAGTGGAGGGATAATATGTATAGTGAAAAAGTAATGGACCATTTCAGCAATCCTAGAAATGTAGGTGAGATTGAGGACGCCAGTGGTGTGGGAACTGTTGGTAATGCCAAGTGTGGAGATATTATGAGAATGTACCTGGATATTGACGAAAATCAGGTGATTCGTGATTGTAAATTTAAGACGTTTGGTTGTGGTGCCGCTGTGGCAACCAGCAGTATGGCAACAGAATTGGTCATAGGAAAAACTGTGCAGGAAGCATTGCAAGTGACGAATGTTGCCGTTATGGAAGCGTTGGACGGACTTCCTCCGGTAAAAGTGCATTGTTCGCTGTTGGCAGAGGAGGCAATCCATGCAGCATTGTGGGACTATGCAGAGAAGAACAATATCAAAATTGAAGGATTAAAGAAACCGAAGGAAGATATTGGGGATGAAGATCCGGTAGATGAGGATTAAGCCAACAGTCCAGAGTGGCAGAATGGAGAAATCAATGAAAATTTCTACAAAAGGCAGATATGCATTGCGATTAATGTTAGATATTGCTTTACATGATGCGGCAGGTCCGGTACGGATAAAGGATGTATCTTCAAGACAGGATATATCTGACAAGTATTTAGAGCAGATTGTATCAGTTTTGAATAAAGCAGGATATGTTCGCTCTATTCGGGGACCGCAGGGTGGATACCGACTGACGAAAAAACCGGAGGAGTACACGGTGGGAATGATTTTGCGCCTGACAGAAGGGTGTCTGGCTCCGGTAGGTTGTCTGGAATACGAGGATAATGACTGCCCGAGGCAGGAGGAGTGTGCAACATTACAGTTATGGGAAATGTTGTATGATGCCGTAAAAGGTGTAGTGGATAAAGTGACGCTGGCAGATTTAGTGGAATGGCAGCTTGCGACAGGTTCAAATTATGTTATTTGAAGCCTTAAATCGAGTATCAAAAGTTTTTTGTATAAAAATGTTAAATATAGTAAGCAGGGCATTGAAAAATATTCAATATCCTGCTTTTCTTGCACCTGGCATCATACTAGTCCATGTGAAATTTGACGGCAATAGGGGATGATGGTATAATTAGTCAGTTAAGGTTTCAAATGGAGGCTGATTATGAAAAAGGGTCTAAAACTACGGGGAAGATTGCGCCTGTATTTAACCTGGCCAATCTGGATTAGTATACTCATGCTCCCCATGGTGATACAATTATTCATAGCGAACCGCAAAGCAGGCATCATAGGCATCTGCTATTTTGCCGTTTTTTTTCTGTGTGCATTAGTTATCCGCTTCGGCGGACACAAAAAATTGCGGAGGGATTTGATACATTTTGCAAGTATTTATGGTCAAATGCAGATGAAAACCTTGAAAGAGCTTACAGTTCCCTTTGCCATATTAAGTGAGGAGGGACAGCTTCTATGGGGAAACGACGAGTTTGTACGTGTCGTGGTAAATAAAAAAGCAGCAAGGCGAAATATTGCCAATGTATTTCCTGAGATTACACAGAACAGATTTCCCGTGGACGAAGAAGAAAAAATCGTCCATGTTCAGACGGAGGATGGCTATTACCGTGCAGTGTTGTCTTTGGTGTCTGACGAAGGATTTGTTATGGATGAGCAGCTTATGCCCATGGATCAGTTGTTAGAGACGAAGAAACTAATTTCTCTGTTCCTTTATGATGAAACAGAAAGAATTATGCTGGAAGAAAAGAGAGAGGCAGAGAATCTTATTGTAGGGCTTCTCTATATTGATAATTTTGAAGAACTTCTGGACAGCATTGACGAAGTGCGACAGTCGTTGATGCTTGCGCTGATTGAGAGAAAAATAAATAAAACCATGCAGTCCATTGATGCGATTAGCAAAAAACTGGAAAAAGATAAGTTTCTCTTTGTTTTTAAGCAAAGCTATCTGCAAGAGCTGACAAACAACCGGTTTGCCCTTCTGGAGGATATCCGCAACATTCATATCGGAAATGAACAGACAGCAACGATTTCCATTGGTATCGGTGTGGGCAAAGATTCCTTTAACGAGCGATACGAATGGGCGCGTGCTGCGATTGACCTGGCATTGGGCAGAGGTGGTGACCAGGCAGTGGTCAAAAATGGTGACAGCGAAGAATTTTATGGTGGAAAACGCGTACAGATTGAGAGAAACACTCGTGTTAAGGCTCGTGTTAAGGCGCATGCTTTGAGAGAGCTGGTTGAAGGGAAAGAGCGTGTGGTGGTCATGGGACATTCCATTGGTGATTCGGATTCCTTCGGTGCTTCCGTGGGCATTTACAGAATCGCTAAAGCACTGAACCGCAAAGCACATATTGTAGTGGACGAAGTGAATGCATCCGTGAAACCACTGAAGGAGAGATTTTATACAAACGATTATGACGATGACATGTTAATTAGTGGTGAAGAAGCGGTGGAGCTGGTTGATGAAAGTACCGTTCTTGTCATCGTTGATGTGAATAAGGGGGAACATACCGAATGTCCTGAGTTGATAGATTTGGCACAATCGGTAGTGGTGATTGATCATCACAGGCAGGCAGGAGATGCCATTGCCAAAGCAGTGCTGTTTTATATTGAGCCCTATGCGTCCTCTGCCAGTGAGATGGTGGCGGAGATTTGCCAGTATATTGGTGGTGGAGTGAAACTTCGTCCTGCCGAGGCAGAGGCAATGTACGCAGGTATCATGATTGACACGAATTACTTTACGGATAAGACCGGTGTACGTACATTTGAGGCGATGGCTTATTTGAAGCGCAATGGTGCGGATTCTGTGCGGATTCGCAAAATGTTCCGCGAGGATTTGAGTGAGTACAAAATCCAGGCGGCAGCAATTCAGGATGCCGAGTTGTATTTAGAGCATTATGCTATCACGGAGAGTACCGCAAAGGGTGTAGAGACTCCGACGGTGCTGGGGGCAAAGATTGCCAATGCTTTGCTTAACATTAATGCGGTTAAGGCTTCCTTTGTACTTACGAAATTCAACGGGAAAATATATATCAGTGCACGTTCTATCGATGAACTTAACGTTCAGGTCATGATGGAAAAAATGGGTGGTGGCGGTCATATCAATATGGCGGGAGCACAGGTGCCGGGACTGGATGTGGATAGTGTCAAGGCGAAGATTCGGGCATTGATTGATGAGATGATTGCTGATGGGGACGCAAAATAGGAGTTTGCTCCATCGTAGCATAACTACAAAAAGGAGGTAGCAGAATGGAAGTTATATTGTTGGAGGATGTAAAATCTCTTGGAAAAAAAGGAGAAATGGTGGATGTAAGTGAAGGATATGCCAGAAATTTTCTGCTTAAAAAGAAGTTGGGCGTTGAGGCAAACGCTAAAAATAAAAATGATTTGAAGTTGCAAAAGCAGCATGAAGAAAAGCTGGCACAAGAGAAGCTGGATGCAGCTAAAGCCTTTGCAGAGGAGATGAAGGACAAGTCTATCACTGTTACTATCAAGACCGGTTCCGGCGGAAGGAGTTTTGGGTCTGTGTCTACGAAAGAACTAGCTGCGGCAGCGAAGGAACAGTTGGGTTACGAATTAGACAAGAAGAAAATGGTTTTGCCGGAGCCGATTAAGAGTCCGGGAATTTTCCAGCTTCCTATTAAGTTGCACCCGAAAGTGACCGGGGAAATCAAGGTAATCGTTAAGGAAGCATAGGAAACGAGGTTGAGATGGAAGAATCGGTAATCAAGCGAATTCCTCCACACAATGTGGAGGCTGAGAGGGCAGTAATCGGTGCCATGATTATGGATAAGGATGCCATTCTCGTCAGTTCGGAATTGCTGACAGCGGAGGATTTTTATCAGGGACAGTACGGTGTGCTGTTTGATGCCTTGATAGATTTGTACCGAAGCGGTGTAGGAACGGATTTGATTACTCTGCAAAATAAATTGCGGGAAAAAGAGGCTCCGCCGGAGCTTTCCAGCGTGGAATATATTGGTGGATTGTTAAACAGTGTGCCTACTTCGGCAAATGTGAAGCACTACGCTACGATTGTGCGTGAAAAAGCCATGCTGAGACGGTTGATTCAGATGACGGAGCGAGTTGCCGGTACATGTTACATGGATAAGGAACCCCTGGAAGATATTATGGATACCGCGGAAAAAGGTATTTTTCAAGTGATGCAGCAGCAAACGGGTAGAGAATTTGAGCCGATTCGCGATGTTGTGCTGCGCACGCTGGACAGCATTGAAAAAGCTGCAAAACAAAAGGGGCATATCACCGGACTGGAAACAGGTTTCCGGGATTTGGATTATAAGATGGCAGGATTGCAAAAGTCTGACTTGATACTGGTTGCAGCGCGACCTGCAATGGGGAAAACAGCATTTGTGCTGAATATAGCAGAGTACGTGGCACTACATAGTGATAGTACTATCGCCATGTTTAGTCTGGAGATGAGTAAAGAGCAGTTGGTGAAACGTATGCTTTCCATGAATGCCCGCGTGGATTCTCAAAAAATCCGTACCGGAAATTTGGAGGATGAAGATTGGGATAGATTGGTGGGCAGTGTGAGACGGATTGGGAATTCTCATTTAGTGATTGACGATACATCGGGAATCACTGCGACAGAACTTCGCTCCAAATGCCGCAGACTGAAAATAGAGCAGGGGCTGGATTTAGTGATTATTGATTATTTGCAGTTGATGTCAGGGTCCGGAAAGCGGCGTGGAGAAAGCAGGCAGCAGGAGATTTCTGAAATCTCCCGCTCATTGAAGGTAATGGCGAGGGAGTTAAATGTTCCTGTCATCGCATTATCGCAGCTTTCCCGTGCTGTTGAGCAGCGTCCCGATAAAAGACCGATGCTGTCCGATTTGCGTGAGTCAGGAGCGATTGAGCAGGACGCAGATGTGGTGATGTTTTTATACAGGGATGAATATTATAATCAGGAAGATAGCGAAGAAAAAGGTGTAGCGGAAGTCATCATTGCAAAACAGAGAAGTGGTCCTACCGGCTCCGTGAAGTTAGCATGGCTGGCGGGATTGACCAAGTTTGCTAACTTAGAGCCGGAGAGGAACTAAGAAACGACAAGTTTCCTATAAAAAAATAAAACCTTGATTTACGGTGTAGAATTTATTAAAATATTGTATTAGGATAGCGATACTATTTGGATTTAGCCGAGAACTATACAGGGTTCGATGGGCACCGTTATCCTAGCATAACGGTACCTATTTGAACCCTGCCTCAATCTTGAAATTTAACGATT
>JAFLTA010000048.1 GCA_022510685.1 Lachnospiraceae bacterium
GCCACTCCTTCCACGGAGCTCGTCCGCTGTTCCAAAGCTTTTCAAGCTTCTCTTTCTCACGGATAGTATCCATACACTGCCAGAAGCCTTTGTGCAGGAAGGCTTTCAGCTCGCCTAACTCTACTAACTTGTTCAGCGGTTCTCTTTCAAATATTGTTTCATCGCCTGCTATGTAATCGAAAATCTTCGGTTCAAATACCATAAAGCCGATGTTTATCAGGTCGCCGTCAAGATCAGACTTTTCACGGAAAGCTTTTACTTTTCCATTTTCACCTATATCAAGAACACCTTTGCTTTGACCGAAGTTATAGACGGAAACAGTGCCGATTTTGCCGTGAGCTTTGTGATATTTAAGCAACTCGGTGATGTCGATGTTTCCTACTGCATCGCCGTAGGTCAGCATAAAGGTCTCATCGCCTACATATTCCTGCACCCGCTTTATACGACCGCCGGTCATGGTGTTAAGACCTGTGTCAACTACGGTCACTCGCCACGGCTCTGCATTTTTGCGATGGACGGTCATTTCCTGCCTGTCGTTGGTGAAATCAAAGGTTATATCGGAGGTGTGGAGAAAGTAGTTGGCGAACCACTCTTTGATTATGTGCTGCTTGTAGCCTGCAAGTATCACAAAGTCGTTTATACTGTGGTGTGAGTAGGTTTTCATCACGTGCCACAGAATGGGTTTTTCGCCTATTTCAATCATGGGCTTGGGTTTCAGATGTGATTCTTCGCTTATGCGTGTGCCAAAGCCGCCGGCTAATATTAGTGCTTTCATGTTTACTCCTGTATTAACTCTTTTTTTAAGGTGTTGGCGCTAAAAAGAATGTGAGCTTTTCAGCTTTGAAATTTCGGTTTTTAGCTGCCTTATGGTGTCCTCATTTTCCTGAATTTTTTGTGCCAGTTTGTCCCTTTCGTCATTAAGGGATTGTATTTGCTTGTTGGCAGATTCAAGTCTTGATGAAATTTCAGATAAATCTGATACAAGTTGATCATTTTTACTTTCCATAATTGACATCTTTTCTTTTAAAGATGATATTTCATAAATTACACCGGCATTTGCCAATCTAACCTTCAGGCGATTTTCCAACGACTGTTCCAAATACAGCTTTTCAAGCGTTGACCGAAACGGATGATATCCTGTTATAATGTCAATGGCTGTAGACATATACATGTATATGTCTGCACTGTAGTGCAGAGGATGCAGCCCCCAAATGTTGTTTACACTTCCATATGTAAATTCAGGCAGTTTTATCCTGTGACAATTAGGAACTAAATTATAAAACAACTGATAAACAGGTTTAAGAAACTGATTTGTCGATTGTACGGCCCATCTTTCAGGAAAGGGCTGTAATTGACCGTTTCCATTCATAAAATGATCGGCCAAATAACTTTCTACAACTATAATTTTTTCCTGTTCAAAACCGTTTGGGTTAGTTTCCGATTTTAAAATTTTACCGACAAAATCTTTGTAGGCATTCTCTATGAAATCGAAGGAGGTTTCCAATGCCGGTATTCTTTTTGCTTCAGCATTAGGCCAAATTCCATTTTCGCCGACAATAAGCGACTCCATTTGGCTAAACCAATACCCTCCGCGATTTATCCAGTAGTCCATCAAGCGAAATGTTTTGCCACCAAAATCAACCTGTATCATGTCTAAAAATTCATCGGAAAAATCCAAAAGCAAATATTCCGACTGGGTAGACAAAATCTGCTGTACTATATCATTTCTGAACCCGCTTGCGATCATCTTTTTATTATGATTGGGTGTTTCAAGACTATCAAAAAATCCTTCAGATAAATCTATGCTGTCAGATATTAATGTGGCAATTTTATTTCTTCCAAACCGTTTCACTTGATAACGGTCATGAAAAGTATAATTAAATATATCGCTTGTAACACAAGTGCCAAATGCGCAGATTTTTGTCATATGGCTAAATCTCCCCTTTTTGTTTTTTGCTACAACGTTTTTTAATTCATCTTTCTTTTTCGTAAAAACTTGGTATAGCGCCATGAGCGGGAATTTTCCATTTTTGAAATAACCTGCTTGAGTGCATCACACTCTGTTTCAAGTTCTTTTACGCGCTTGTTGGCAGAAGCCAGATTGACAGATGTTTCGGCAAGATTGGAGGAGAGATTGGCATTTTGAGTTGACAGTACATTATTTTTGTTTTCCAGTGTATCTATCGCGCATTTGAGCTCCGCTTCTGTTTTTACATAATTATTAATTTTTTCATTCAAAGAATTATTATTATCATACAGCCGCTTTATATCGGTTTGATATACTTCATATTGACCTGCCATCTTTTGAATACGTTCTGTCAAAGTTTCGTTAAGAGCATTAACACTATTTATTATTTTTTTAACTGCATAATCAGGGACATGATTTACAGCATACTCGGCATACGATGTGTCTTTTAAAATGTCCTGTATTTTTATAGATCGGTATCCTCTGTGTTCATCGATATTCGGATCGTGTATATCACAATTTATGATGATATCTGCTGCATCACAGCTTTTCAGTTCGCTGTCGGTCAATTCCTTCATCATTCCCTTTGAAGTGGAAAAAACGATTTCTATCCCCTCTGAATTAAGTATATCTGTTAAAAATCTGCCGCATATTACAGCATTTTTTATTACGGCAATTTTTTTATTGTGCATCTTTATTTCTTCTATAAATCCTGCAAAACAATTTGCATTAAACATGCCGTAAGCTACTTGTTCAAAAAATTTCTCTACATTTGTTATCCAAGTGAGCTCTCTTTTTTTACATTGTTCAAAATACAGAAAAGCTTCCTGAATAATATCCTGATATACTTCCACGGGAAGCTTTTCAGCCATTTTCCACCACATGATCCAATATGGCTCAACATATTTCTTTTCAACATTAAAAGCAAGAATGTTCGGCGAGTAGGGGAAAGTTAACTTGCTATCCTTTTTTATCGGGAATGACAGCAAAGGATTATATGCTCCGGTAAAATGAACTATGGTGCCATCTTCTTCAGGATCATATTTTTCATCCCAATAGGGTTGGGTCAAGCTGTTCTTTTTTTCTTCGTCATTAAGGGCAAAGGCATACTTAAAACTGAATTTTTTGTCTTCTCCTCCTTCTTGAAAAACAAGATGATTATATTTGTAGTTGGGCAGTAAAATCATGCTGTCTTTAAACATATAGCTTAAAAGACCCTGATCAGCAAAATAATTATCCTTAAATTCAGATACGATTTTTAAATATGTATCAAAAGATATATTATCCTGACGAAATTTTTCCAAATTAAAGAGAATAGCTCCACCGTTAAAACATCCGTGCTTTTCGTAACCATCTTTCGTTTCAGCTTTAAATTGCGCCAATGACGTCCTTTCCGTAGAAGCTATCATATGACAATCATTAAATGTCATGGTGTAATATTTGCCTATATCTTTTGTTATTATTGTGTCACAATCCAAATATAGTACTCTGAATACATCGTCAGGCAAAAATAAGTGAGCGGCTATTTTATAGTAAGTATTATGGAATCCTTTCCACGGTATCAGGAATTCATATTTTTTGTTATCGACATCAATAATATCTATTTCATTATCCGGATAAGCACTTATAAACTCCTTGCATATTTTCTTCTGATCGTCCTCCCAGTCAGACTGCATAATATAAAAGTGACATTTCCTCTTGCAGTTGGTTATTGCCGACATCATAACTATCATCGCCTGTTTATAAAGCATTTTACTAGGTGTCAGCAAAATATTATACACATCAAAATCCATAATACTTCTCCCTGCTGTAAACAGTTGTTGTTACTTTATTTATCTGCTTTAAGCTCCGCAATCTCCTTCCTGAGTTCCCTTATCTGCTCCATAAGCAAATCGTATCCCGAAGCCTTGCAGGGCTTTTCTGCCGCAAGTGCATTGTCCAGCCACTCCTGCGAGCGTTTGATCTCGGTATTTATGCGTGGCTCTATCTGCTCATAATCAACCTTCTGTTCCACTTGATCCAACGCCTTTATTGGATCAAACAGCAGTCTGTCCGACAGTCCGATGCTATCCAACAGAGTAGTAAATCTGGATAGCCCACGCTTGATATTTCCGATAACGCTAAACTGCTTTTTAAATATAAGTGAAAAGCACAGACCGTGATAAGAATCGGTAAATACGTAGTCAGAATTGTATATCAAGCTTAACCAATCGTTGATTTCATTCGGAACAATGATCTTATCATCCATACTCATTAAACGGCGGTTTTCTTCTATATTCATCTGACCGTCCAAAACAATTTTTATATCCAATCCTGTCTTTTCCGAAAGCGCAAGAAGAGCATGTCTCTTTTCGTCGGTAGGATTGAGAATATAAGCGAATATATAAGGTTTCTCCGTATAAATTTTGCTCTGATTTATCAGATTTATATACTCCTGCTTATCACAAATGAATACCGGATCGATATTGCGTACCGCATTTGTTCCGAATGTGTCTGTGCATATTCCTACGCCGTCATCTTCGCGCACCGAGATATAATCAAATCTGTTTAAGTGAAAAGCTGCATTTTTCAGATACCAGTTAGGTCCTTCAAAATGAGGATGACCGAAAGAAGTGGCATAAGCTATCTTTTTCTTTGAGTCCTCGGCAAAATCCAGGAAAAAGAAATAATCAACCTCCCTTGCGCTCCAGTAATTCCATAGCTGATCGGAGCCAACAATAAAGCTGTCACAAAACCAGTTGAGATCCTTATGCTCATCAAGCGTGCGCTGAATGCTGGTTTCATAGAATTTTTTTCCCAACCGTCTTGACATTATATCTTCGAGAGGCGGAAAAGGCTTGCTCCTGTAGGGCCACTCTATCATAAGCACGCTTTTCTTTTTACTTTTCAAATACTGGTGAAGTGCAAAGTTTGTAAGTATGCTGCCATAATTTTTTCCGTACCACCAGCCTACATATCCAATGTCAAACTTTCTGTGCAGGGCATAATCCGTAATTTTATCGTAGCTGTCATACATATCCAACAGGTCAAAAAAGCGCTTTCTGTGTTCATGGGATCTTGATGACCCTACAAGGTTCCAGTTAGATGCCTTGGCGTCCTCTATATTGCTTTCCCGTTTAAATAACAGCCTGTTAGATATTTCGTCAAACAGCCTTTGTCCCTTTTCATTGTTTACAGTAACTACACTTACCCCTTTGTGGAAATCTATTTCCGGCATCAATCTTTCAATACCCCAGAAATCTCCTAAAGTAATATCGCCTTGTCTCGGTATTTTGTTATAGCGACATTGACCGCACACTCTGCGGCAGTTGAGGATATTCAGAAAGCTGTTATACCATGGAGTCTCATTACGAGATTTATCATATTCCTTTCCGTTATTAAGCTTTATGACCACGGAAACATTCCAACCGTGACGTTCCTTGTTGCGGAATTCAATGCTTGTTATATCGTCAATTCCCGCCTCACTGTCTACATACTTTACAGCGCTGTCCAAAAATTTTTTAAAGGATTTCGGCGAGGGAGAACCGTGGCAAAGAATATCGACTATATAAAGATTATCATAGTCTTTGCCCAGATAATGCCTAAATCCTGCCGCTTGACAGGGAACGCCGGTAAACAGCACAGGCTTGCCCTCATCAAGAAGCTTTTTGATTTTCCTGAATACAAGATTGGTATTGCTTTGGACATACTTTGAACCACGCATAGGACTAAGCTTTTCTTTTTCATTCACTACATCAAACACTGCATTAAAATGCTCATCCCAACATACGCCTGCAACATATCCGCCTTTATCAATGATATGTTCAGCCAATACAGTAAACATTCCGCCAGAGGAGCTTTTCATCCGGATCTCATCACTGGCATAAGCGGCATAGACTTGTGGAGCTTCATTATTTCTATACCAATCCTCATTTACAGCCGGACACATATTGTAACAAAGCCCACAGGAGGTACATATGTCCTTGTTTATTTCGGGGCAGAGAAAGCCTTCTCCGTCCGCTTGCATAGCGATTGCATTTACCGGACATATGTTATGACACGCACCGCAACCGGTACAGATATCCTTACCTACTTCCTTAACGGTACAGGCCATATTCTTTCCTCCATAATTACGTCTGTTTCTTAATCATTCTGCGAGCCTTTCTCACCGCCCGCTTAAATATACCCGGCTTTTCCTCGACCGGTGGCTGCGCATAAGCACCCAAAAGCTGCCGCAGCTCCTTCACCTCATCAGTAAGGCTTGACACGGTATTTACCAATCTGTTTACTCTTGCATCAAAAACGTGAAATTCACTCTTTTGCTTTTCTGCAGGAGTCGATATTGCCTTTTTTAACCACTCATAGGAATCTCTTCTGAAAACGTCAAGTCTCTTTTCGGTTTCTGCGTAATCTATTTTATTAAAAAGCTCCGGCTTCTTGTATATATCATCTATACTGTCGACCATTCTATCCAAAAGTCCAAGCTCTGTCAGCATAGACATAAATCGCCCGACTCCCCGCTTTTTGTTTGCAATAGATATGAACGGTTTACGGAATATTATTGCGAAACAGGTTCCGTGGAAGGAATCAGTTACAATAAATTCAGCATTTTTGTAGTATTTCAGAAAATCTTCTATATCAATATCCGTCATGGTGTTATCAAGACCGAGCTTTGCGGAATTTTCCTCGAAATCAACTGCATTAAGCAGATTTATATAAGGCAGTCCAAGCTGCTTGCCTGCATATAGGATAAGCTCTTTTTTCTGTTTATCAGGATCAAGAATGAAATTTACAAAATACTTATCCTTAATATCGACCGATGAATAATCTGCCAATCTTTCATATTCAATCGGATCGCATACAAATACCGGATCAAGTACCTTTTTTGCTTCAAGTCCAAAGTTATCATCTAATATTTTTACGGCGTAATCCTCTCTGACAGACAGAGCGTCAAAGCGTCTCAAGTAATATGACATCAGCATTTTGTGCCTATCCGTGCAAAAGAGAGTATTGCCGAATGAGGATGCATATGAGACGATCTTTTTTTCAGGTGCTGCGAAATCCAGAAAATACTGAGGGCCGGAATACTTCCAAAGTGTAGGATTAAACAACTGATCGGAGCCTGAAACAAAGGCGTTGCACAGCTCGTTCAGCATTCCCATTTTTCCTGCCGGATAAATTTTGCTGATATTGTAATATTTTTTTGCAAAGCGCCTTGGCACTGTGGTGTAGTCAGGAGTTTTGTCAGGCTCGCTGTTCGCCCTTTCTATCATAAGAACGGACAAGCCCATGCTTTTCAGCACTTGGTTCAGGGCATAATAGGTCAGTGTTCCTCCGTAATTTTCGTTATACCACCATCCTACGATACCAACGTCATACTTTTTTTCAGCGGACTCAAAAACCGTTGAGGAAAAATCGCCCTTATCCAATGATCTGAAAAATTTTTCTCTGTTTTTATGAGAAGGTTTGGGTGCTAAAAGCTGACCGTTTTTACGTTTTGCAATCTCCAGCGTTCTTTCCCTTGAAACCTTTTCAGCTAACTTCAGTTCAGGCTTTATTTCTTCAAATATATCTTTCCCTTTCCGAGAATTAAGCATAACAAGGCTTGTCCCCTTGTTGTCGCTGTATGAAGGGTCAATCTCGGATATACCCCAGAAATCGCCCAGAGTTATATCTCCGATCCTATCCGGAGATGCATATATGCAGCTTCCGCAGGAAAGCCTTGTACTTATCCCGTTGAGAAAAGCAATATAATACGGATCTTCATTGCAGCTTTTATAGTATTTCGTACCGTCGGAAAATTCGGCACTTCCGGGTGTAGTCCAGCCCCTGGACTTATCCCTGAAATTGACCTCTGTTACCTCTTTCCCACCTGATATTTCTTTTAAATATTTCTTGAAAGCAAGAGGCGACGGTACTCCGTGGCAGACAATATCCACCGTCAGCAGATTGTCATATTCCTTGCCCAGATATGAATATAATCCTGCAATCTGACAGGGACAGCCTGAATACAAAACAAAAGTGTTTTGTTCAAGAAGTTTTTTAGTCTGAATGAAGGTATCTGCGGTATCGCTTTGAAGATATTTTGAACGCCTGAGCTTATCCAATTCGCTCTCGCTGTGAATCACAATATGCCGTACCTTGAAATCATCTGACCACGCTGCGCCGACAACTGCGCCGCCCTTTGAAAAAGCGTATTTTGCAAGAACAGTGAACATACCGCCGGATGAGCTTTTCATCCTTATCTCGTCGTCTGCACATACTGCGTATATATCGCCGTTTTTCGATAAGCTGTAAATATGATTTTCAGCCGGACACTTGCTGTAACATAATCCGCAAGAGGTGCATTCATCTTTGTTTATCACAGGATATAAAAAGCCTTCATTATCCTCGCGCATGGTTATAGCACCTGTGGGGCAAAGATTGCGGCATGCACCGCAGCCTGTGCAGCTTTTCTTATCCACCTCTTCAACCGTTACAGCCATGAATTGACCTCCAAATTTATACTCTTAAATAATTATCCGACATATCACCGATAAACCTATGTCTCCCCTCTGCAAACATGCCAAAGATAGAAGGCAGTAATATTGGCGCCTCTTCATCGACAGGCAGCAGTTCCGGGTTCAATAGAGACAGTATCCTCAAAAGCTGTTCCCAAACCTCACTCTGGCTGTTCTCGCCGTTGGGGCAGTCCCGCAATGACATAGCATAAGGCTTGGTGTTGTTTATCAGTGTGTTCATGTAAAAATCGCTTATCAGCAACGAGTATATTTTGTTGTGAAGTGAAGCGGAATCATATTCCTTTGCCAGTTCCAACCTGTCTGCAAAGGATTTCAGCACAAGCACACACTGTTCGGTGGGTATCCAGTCATACTTGAATATGTGCCTGCTCATGTACATCGCCTTATTCAATATGATTGCCTTTTCAGCCGAAAGGCAGACGGCAGATAGAAATACCTTTCCGCTCTCAAGGGAGTAGTTTTCAAATTCAAGCTTGTTTTTCTTTACAAAGTCTGCCGAAAACAAAGCATTTCCGAGAGAACAGTCCAGATAATAGTCTCCCCTGTAATTATCTTGATCCAGCGTAAACTGCGTGCTTGAATAAAATTCGCTATCTTCTTCTTTGTTGAGGCTCAATGTTATTTCAGCGTCATTTGCATCAGCCTGATTTACCCAGTTCTTCAGCGTATCACTGCCTGCTAACCAGTCATTGGGGCGAACAAACAGGAGATATCTGCCCCTGCTGAGATTTAATGCGATATTGTAGCCCTCGGTGTAGTGACTTTTTTCTGTGTTGTATACACGCACCCGCTTGTCCTTGTGGAGATATTTATGGATAATCGAGTAGCTTAAAGGTCCTGAACCGTTGTTTATTATGATAAGCTCCAGATTCTTTTCTGATTGCCCGAGACAGCTTTTAATCGTTTTTTCCAAATATGGATAATCTTCATCGGCACTGATGATGACCGAGACATCGCATTGTATGGGCTGCTCCTTGGCAACGGTATAGAAATATTTGAACATATCCCTGATGTATTCAGGATAGCTGTATTGATAACCGTAAAATCCGCAGTTTGTCCACACATTGGTAAGCAGCTTTGCGTTTTCTATTTTTACGATGAGGGGCAGTTTGATGAAGTCGTCATATAAAAATTCTACACTCCATCTCAAGAAATCCTTACCCATTGTCTTAATATCGCCTGATTTTTCCCACTCCTCGACAACGTGAAGCACCATTTTGATGTGAGCTACACACTTTTTTTCCACATTCTTGTACACTACCGAGTTCATTAGAGAGTTCTCTCTATACCAGCGATAGTTGTACAGCTTATCGGAGATCATGGCTATGCCTTTGGCTTTGGGGTAAATGCGGAACTGGAAGGCGTTGTCCTCACCTATATGGATAGATTCGTTTAGTCTGAGGTTGTTTCTGTCTATCAGGTCTTTGCTGACAAATATCCTCCACACAAAAGGTCTTGAAGCGGGATTTTCAAACAACAGTTCCTCATCGCACTCCTCATAATAGGCGTCCTTTGGCGATAAGGTCTGATAAAGCCAATCCGATGCACGGGGGGTTTCAGGGAAAATATTTGCACCGCAGATGACTATCTCTGCTTTTGTGCGTTTTGCAGCACTGTAAAGCTTTTCTATCATGTCCGGCTCTATATAATCGTCTGCATCCACAAATGACAGATATTCACCTGTGGCAGCGTCAATTCCGGCATTTCTCGCAGAAGGAAGTCCGCCGTTTTCCTTGTTTACCACAACTATCCTGCTGTCTTTTACACAATATTGCTGCAATATATCTGGGGAGGAATCGGTGGAGCCGTCGTTTACGCAGATTATCTCTATATCCTCAAAGGTCTGATCTATAATGCTGTCAAGACACTGCTCAAGATAATCCGCAACATTATAAACAGGTACAAGAACAGATACTTTAGCCATATTTATCCCCTCTCTGTCACTTCCCGCCCAGTTTCTCAAAAGCACGCTTTACCGTCTTTTTTATTCCGAACTGCTTGTAGTAACGTTTTATTCTGTATCCCATAGGAAGAGCACTGCCGTCATTTTCTGCAACCGGAGCCGGTACAGGGTCGGGAGTTGCCGCTTTGGGAACGGCAGGATATTCATAATCGTCCAGGCTCGCCAGTGATGCTTTGTAATTTGCATACATTTTGGCGGCTGCATTGGACTCTCCGGCATATACTGTCATGGGATTATAACTGTCATCAGGCAGTATTTTTTTTATATCGTCGGCACATGACCTGCGGTTTATATCCTCGATATGGTTAAGCTCCCGCTGCTGCTCATTTAAAAGCTCTATTGCTTTCTCGATATCCACGTATGGGAATTTGAAAAGCATTGGCGTTTTTACGGCATAATTCCACCAGAAGTTGCTGTAAAGTCCCTGAATGTTGAGCCATGGTGCGTTTTTACCGAAATAAAGCACGGGGCGCCATGTAGCTTCAAGCTGATACTGCCCCCTATTTTTGTATTTTGCACGGATTACTCTGTCGTACATAATCTCTTCGCCTGCACAGGTTACAAACCAATCGGCAAAATAGCCTATCTGATTTGCACACAGGTCGTTTATTATCTGCATCGCAGGTCGTCTGTTCACGAAATCACGGGCTTTTTCCCATATTCGATGATTTCTCAAGAAGCGGCAGTTCAGCATAAATATGTCGCCGACAAGCTTTCTGTTTTCAGACTCGTTTGTCGCATAGGTTTCAGGAACACCGCTGATGTAGTAATCATCAACATTACAGGTGCGGTAAAATTCACCTAAATCGTGCATTGCGATTGCTTTTTCGTTGAAATATATCAGCTTGTTTATTTTGGGCAGCAGCTCGGATATTTCCAGCGGATAATATTCAGGCTCCTGCTCTGATTCAATAAATTCAATTTGACACTGCGGATACAGTTTGACTATCTGATTGAACTTATCCTTGACATTCTGACCGACACTTTTATCATGCATCAGGTAAAATGTAAAGGAAGTGTTTTTGTCAGCGTTTTCGAGAGCCGAAACCATAGATACTGTTAGACTGAACCCATTATCATTCGTTAAAGGGTATGCTATTGGGATATTTATTTTCTCACACACAAAATTTATTGGGAATACTTTATATTTAAGCCCCTGCTTCATTTTTTCATATATGAAGATGCCTGTGAGGCGCTCAGATATAAAAAACCGCTTTTCGCTTATATCTGTCCTTTGCCTAAACTCCTCCAATATGCCGAAGATAAACTCGCAGTATTCAAAGAACATCTCCTTGGGGAAGATGAACATGTTGCAGAAGTTGCCTATGTCTTGCTTCATGTATTCATCTGCTATCTTTGAATAATTGGGGAACATTTTTTTCAGTATGTCCAGCGCCAGCTCCATATCCTCGATTCGGTGATTCGCGAGATAATGCTTATATATTCCGTTCACTTTCCCCAGATGACATACAAAATCGCAGCCCTCTAACTCTTTCAGGAGCTTTTCAGGGCTGTAATTAAGTGCGTCAAAATAATGTTCAGACTCCATGTCGGGGATCTCGTATACCTTGATCTCTCCCTCATTCAGGACGAAATGCCTGCGGTAGTGCATCAGACCGATAAAGTCGGGGCTGCCAAGCTTATCGTAGTTCTTCCACGCCCAGTAAAGGCTGGTAAGCTCATTGTATGAGCGGTTCAGCTCGGAAATGTTGTCACCTGTATCGTCACCGATCATATTCTCCAGCAGCCATTTCAGTTTGGGATCATCAGGTGCCATCTGCTTCTTTGCCAGCGCTCTGCCAAGATGGATGGGAGTCAGTATCTCGTCTTTAAGGAGAGTATCGGGCTTGTGGTAGCATACCAAGAGTTTGACGGTTTTCATTTTTGTTTCCTTCCCTTATATAATCTTGTGGCACTATTTTTATAGGGTTTCTTTTGTTTCAATTTATTTAAGCAAATCCAATATTCTTATTGCAGTAAGATCATTATATGTTACCGGCGCCGTTCCATGGACATCAGCGCATATGATTATATCTGCTGCTTGGCATAGTTCTATTTCTTTGTCTGTAAGCGGCTCAAACACACCGTGAAAACTGGTAAATATGACCTCAATGTTGTATTTAGAAAGCGCTTTCAGTAAAATTTGTCCGGCGATATCATTAACTTTAAGCACTGCAATTTTATTGTGTTCAGCTGCGCATTTTTTAAGCCAGCTATTAAATGTATCATTTTCAAATTGATCAACCGCCAGATCTCTTGCAAAATTTAAAGCATTTCTTACCCAAAACAACTGCTTGTTCATTTCGGATATATCCAAGTTTTTCAGTTGCAATGCAGCTTTATCCGAGTATATCTCACGCAATCTTGAAAGCTCACTCTTTTCTTTTTCCTGAGAATATCCGCTGCATATGATTTTTACAGCTTCCGAACCGTATTCATAATATACAGGAGAGTAGTGAAGAGCAGATAGACCCCATCTGTGCTTACCGTCCGCAATGATGTTCTCGGGAAACTCTATAACATGACATCCGGGAACTGCACTGAGTAAAGCTTCAAATAAGTCAGCAGCAAGCTTGTTTGTTTTACGGATTCCCTGTGCACTGTTGTAAAACGCAGCCGGATTTAAATAATCAATATCTTCTGTTTTTATATCTGGAAATGATGCCATATAATTATCGCCGTAAAACTTTTCACACATAAAATGACGGTTTATGATAATCTGGCTTGGAGAATAATGATACAGCAATTTGTCACATATTTTTTCTATTGCTCTGTCCCACTGTTCTTTTGTTATCTCCTCAAATGGATCAACATCTGTGTAATTACATACATCGAATACACTGTTCAGCATATCTCTGTTTTTTACAAACGCTGCAGCTTCAGATATATAGTGGTCACCTTTTTTTGCCATAGGCATTCTTGAATCTAAAATATCTACCAGCAAATAATCTGCTTTTTTCTTAAACAAATAATCAAAGCCTGTTTTATTGAAATCGAGACATAGACATCTTTTGTCAAAATTTGAGGATGCGCAATTTTCCAAATCCTTGATCTGTATTTCCATATCTCCTTTTTCTGAAACGGCAGAAATCGGGTTAGTAAAAGACAGGTACTGCAATACCTGTACCTCTCCACGATCTATAATCGGGCTCAAAATATCCCGGGAAACGCAATCTCCGAAAATATTAAAACTGATCATTTCCGTCCTCCTTGACAATCTGTAGAACGGGCTTTGTGTGTCTCTCCACCATATAACCACATGTTCCTTTTAGAATTCAATAAACGGCGTATTCAGTTGTATGATATTTAAAAGGCTTGTCATGAAATAAATCTAAAAAAACACTTCCTCGGCAGTAATACTTTCAGTATCATGCGCCCTTCCCAAAGATAAAAGATATTGTACAAAAACTGTTATACTGCACATATTTCTCGTCCTCACGATGGGAAAGCGTCGGGAATTACGTTAAAGCAGATGTTGAAAGATAACTCATCATAATTGCATCCGATATAGAGGTTTTCAGTGTTTGGAAAACTCGGCTCAAACGCAGAGTCAAGCAATTTATGCATTACAGATCTGCCTCGGCGGTTTCCAGTGCAAGTGCAATAACCTTGTCCATATCTAAATACCTATACAAGCCCAATCTGCCGCCGAAGATAACGTCATTGCGCTCATCGGCAAGCTTCTTGTACTGCTCGTACAGCGCATTGTTTTTCTCGTTATTTACAGGGTAGTAAGGCTCAACGCCCGGCTTCCACTCTGCGGAATATTCACGGCTGATAACAGTTTTGGGCTGTTCGCCGAACTCGAAGTGCTTGTGCTCGATTATGCGGGTGAATGGCACTTCTGCGGCGGTGTAGTTTACCACTGCGTTGCCTTGGTAGTTATCAGTGTCAAGCGTTTCGTTTTCAAAACGGACAGAACGATATTCAAGCGCACCTAATTTGTACTGGAAAAATTCGTCGATTGCGCCTGTATAGACAGTCCTTTTGGCAATGTCAGGATTTTCTTTTATGAACTCGAAATAATCGGTGTTCAGCTTTACCTCTGCCTTTTCCAGAAGCTTCTCTACTATTTGCGTATAGCCGCCCATAGGTATGCCCTGATAGCGGTCGCTGAAGTAGTTGTTGTCGTATCTGAATCTTAAAGGCAAGCGTTTGATTATGAAAGCGGGAAGCTCATTGCAGGGTCTGCCCCATTGCTTTTCGGTGTAGCCCTTTACCAGCTTCTCGTAGACATCTGTACCTACCAGCTTCAGTGCCTGTTCTTCAAGGTTCTGTGGTTCGTCTATGTTCAGCTCCGCTATCTGCTCGGCTATCTTTGCTTTCGCTTCGGCGGGCGTCTTGATATTCCACATTTTGCTGAAGGTGTTCATGTTGAAGGGGAGGTTGTAAAGCTCGTCCTTGTAGGATGCAACGGGTGAGTTAATGTAGTTGTTGAACTCGGCGAATTGGTTGATGTAGTCCCACACCTTTTTGTCGCTGGTGTGGAAGATGTGAGCACCGTATTTGTGTACGTTTATGCCCTCTACCTGCTCGGTGTAGATGTTGCCGGCAATGTGAGGGCGTTTGTCAATAACAAGGCAGGTTTTGCTTTTTTTACTTGCCTCGTGAGCAAACACTGCTCCGAAAAGTCCTGCGCCTACTATTAGATAATCGTACATTTTATCCTGCCTCCCAGGCAATTTGATTTATCGTAAATTTCGTAATTTATGAAAACTACAAAATACAATAAGATATATTTATCCAATCTATAGAATTATAGCACAAGGATTTATAAATGTCAACAAGAAATGAGGAAAAAGATTATGGGAATTGTTGAAATGTCAATGATTAGTATTATCACATTTTTTTGAGACGAGTTTGGCATTATATATAAAAATTTTTATGTTTAGTTATAAAATTTGTATAATTGACAAAGAAAAATCGGGGTGTTAAAATTAAATTAAGATACATTCTGCGTTCAGCAGACGAAAATATAAATTTTCATAGGGAGGTACGATGACGATGAAATTCAAGAGACTTCTGTCCGGTATGTTGGCGGCGGCGGTAACCGTTACTGCGGTGGTTGTTACGCCAATCATCATGAGTGCCGATTCGGCAGGATTTACCGGTGTAGGCGTCGACCAGCCGGAAGGAAACGAGGAAATAATTGCCAATTTTGGTTTAGGTGAGGGTCAGGAGGTAATGACTCAATATGGTAGTTGTTGGGCAGGTCTGTATTCCGATGCACTGTCTGACGAAATGTATGAAGAAAGCAGCAACTACTATGTTAAACTAACATTACAATATGACGAAACGCCCAGTTTCGGCACAAGTGAAACAGGAGCCCCAATTACTTGGGACGATTTACAGTCATGGGGCGGTTTCTCCAACTACGGAGCTTGGCTGAACATGGCACAGTTCTATGTCACTGATTCTTCTGATATTATAAAAAACTTTTCCGAAACTAATGGTGAGGGAAAAGAAGTATATGCTGTTAAATTACCGCCTTCATCTAAATCCAACGCAGATGAATGCATTTTTGAGTTTTTCGCCCCTCTTTCAGAATTTTATATACAACATAATCCTGATTATGAGCCACAGTATGTTATTTCGTTTAATATTCAAAATTTCAACGCAGTTAAGGCAACAGTTAAGTCTTTAAGTGTTGTATATTATTCAGAGCTTGGCGAACCCGAATTGCAGCCCTACAAGTATCTCTTTGATACACCGAACGGTGCAACAAATCCGGAAACAAAACCGGGCAATATGTGGAATCCTTTAGTCAGCACCAAGTTCTACGGCAGCGATAGTGAAAACATAAAGCTGGAATATATGCAAGGGGACTTTACGATCGTTGCTGAATATGAATCGGAAAACAAACCTAATCTTTGTTTAAGCGATGGAACAGGATCAGGCGACCTGAATTGGATTCAATTACCACCCTCTCGGGTTTATGAGGGAAAAGCATATTGGTTCAAGGAAGACATTTCTGCCAAATGGGTTGGAGCAGGCGGCTCAGCAGATTTCAAAGCACTGAAATCTATTCAAATTGCAGAAAACGGTTCGAGCCTTACTATCAGCGATGCAGCGCTCTACTCTGATGTACGCGCTGTCGTTACTTCTGTTGCAATAAAGGACAAGAATGGCGACAGCATATGGAATGCTGCCCTTAAAGAGAAGGACACCCTTAACCTCTCGGCTGTTCTCGCACCCAAGACCGCACTTGACACCGCTGACTATACTGTACAGTGGAGCTCCGGCGATGAAAAGATTGCCAAGGTTGACCAAAACGGCAAGGTTACGGCGGTTGGCGCAGGAACTATAAATATCACGGCAACGCTTGTAAAAGACGAGAAAGCCACTGAAATGAGTGCCGATGTGTGGGTGACCGTAGAGCATGACCTTACATATCAGGAGCCCGATCCCGCCGACTGCGGAAACGATGGCACCATAGGATACTGGAAATGCGAAATATGCGGCAAGATGTTTGACGCTGAAGAGGATGGCGATGAGCTGACTAACAAGGACATAGTTGACCCCGCTACCGGAAAGCACAGCGGCGGCACCGCCACCTGCGAAGAGCTTGCAGAATGCGAGGTCTGCGGCGAGGAATACGGCGAATATGCCGATCACGACGTTACTGACGTACCTCCAGTTTCCGCAGATTGTGAAAACGCAGGAAACAGGGCTTATTGGAAATGTAAGGTATGCGGCAAGCTGTTCTCCGACGAAACTGCGAAGAACGAGATAACCAAGGCCGAGACCATTATCTCCGCTTCGGGTCACGCCATTACACATCACGATGCAGTTGCCGCTACCTGCACCAAAGAAGGCAGCATAGAATACTGGGAATGTGAGACTTGTCACAAGCTGTTCGACGCAGAAAAGGACGGCAAGGAAATTGAAGCAAAGGACACAGTGACCGATAAGGATCCCGACAACCATGAAAATACGGAAAGACGGGACACAAAATCTCCCACCATCACCGAGGAAGGCTACACGGGCGACCTGTACTGCAAGGACTGCGGAAAGCTGTTGGAAAAAGGCGAGGTTGTTCCGTGCACCGATCATGTCCATCAGGGCACCGAAACCGCCGAGGTTCCTGCCACTTGCACCACACCAGGCACCGAGGCATATGTAACCTGTACCGTGTGCGGCAAAATGTACACCGATAATTCCTGGACAAAAGAGATAACCGAGCCTGTAACAATACCCGCACCCGGACACAAGCCCGTTGCAGTGGCTGCCAAGGCGGCAACCTGTACCGAAGACGGATACGAAGCATATTGGGAATGCTCGGTATGCGGACAGCTTTTTTCAGATTCCGCCGGCACAAAGGAGATCGAGAATCCGATTGCCGTTTCTGCCACAGGACACAGCTATAAGGCAGGTGCATGGACTTGGAGTGAGGATTATTCCGAAGCTGCACTTACATTTGCCTGCACAAACGACAGCACTCACACCTTCAAGGTGAAGGGCGAAGTAAGCAGCGTTACCGTTTCACCTGACTGCGAGAATGACGGAAGCATTACTTACACCGCATCGGCAGTATACGAAGGGGAAACCTACACCGACACCAAGGCTGTCAGGCTGCCTGCTGCCGGTCACAGCCTTACCCATGTTGAGGCCAAGGCAGCTACCAAGACTGAAGACGGCAACATCGAGTACTGGGTATGCGAGGTCTGCGGAAAGTACTTCAGCGATGATGCGGCAGCCAATGAGATCACGAAAGAGGATACCGTAATTCCCGCACTTGGAGAGGAAGAACCTCCTGTAACGGAAGAGCCTCCCGTAACGGAAGAACCTCCTGTAACTGAAGAACCTCCTGTAACTGAAGAACCTCCCGTAACGGAACCTCCTGTAACAGAAGAACCTCCTATAACGGAAGAGCCTCCTATAACGGAAGAACCTCCTATAACGGAAGAACCTCCTATAACGGAAGAACCTCCCGTAACGGAAGAACCTCCTAT
>JAFLTA010000049.1 GCA_022510685.1 Lachnospiraceae bacterium
TCGTGCTATCGTTCGTAGCCCTAAGGTATTCCTGATGGATGAGCCGCTTTCCAACTTGGATGCAAAGCTTCGTGTACAGATGCGTATTGAGATTTCTAAGATTCATCAGAGACTTGAGGCAACTATTATCTACGTTACCCATGACCAGACAGAGGCTCTTACATTGGGAACACGTATCGTAGTTATGAAAGACGGTGTTATGCAGCAGGTTGCTACACCAATCGATCTGTACACCAGACCATGCAACTTGTTCGTAGCCGGATTCATCGGTTCTCCGCAGATGAACTTTATCGATGCGACAGTTGTTCAGGATGGTAATGATGTGAAGCTTGCTTTCGGATCATATGCTGTGAAGCTGCCTGAGGTTAAGGCTGCAAAACTGGTAGAAGGTGGATATATCGGTAAAGAGGTTGTTCTTGGTATTCGTCCTGAGGATATCAAAGATGAGGAAGTCTTTGTAAATGCCGGAACAGATAACGTTATGGATGCAACAGTTAAGGTATATGAGATGTTGGGTGCTGAGGTATTCTTATACTTCACAGTAGAGGGATACGATGTTACGGTTCGTGTTAACCCACGTACGACAGCTCGTCCGGGTGATACTATCAAGATTGCTATGGACACCAGCAAGATTCATGTATTTGACAGAGAGACAGAGAGAACCATTACAAACTAGTCTTCTGAAGTATCATAATTTATATAAAACAGATGCTGTGAATGCAGCATCTGTTTTGTTTACATTTTTTTTGTTTCATGGTATACTTAAAGTTGAAGTATTGGGGAGTAGTGGAAGGGTTGTACTCTTTCAGATAGTACGTTGGAGGTTACTATGATTGCGAATCAGGTGTTGCAGACTAACATTGAAGGTCTGAAAAATATTACACGAATTGATATATGTGTAATGGATACAGAGGGAAAAGCACTTGCCACCACGATTGATAATGTGGAGGAATATGAGAACGCTGTCATGGCTTTTGTTAATTCACCGGCAGACAGTCAGGTGTTACAGGGGTATCAGTTTTTTAAGGTGTTTGATGAACACCAGCTGGAATATGTGATTCTGGCAAAGGGAGATAGCGAAGATGTATATATGGTAGGTAAACTGGCAGCATTTGAAATTCAGAATTTGTTGGTGGCATATAAAGAACGCTATGATAAAGATAATTTTATAAAAAATCTACTGTTGGACAATCTTCTTTTAGTTGATATATACAATCGAGCCAAGAAACTTCATATCGAGGCATCGGTAAGACGTATGGTATTTTTGATTGAGACAAAAAACGAGAAGGATACGAACGCCCTGGAGACGGTTCGGGGATTATTTGCCAGCAAATCGAAAGATTTTATCACACAGGTTGATGAGAAAAATATCATTCTGGTGAAGGAACTGAAATCCAATGAGAACTATGAAGATATGGAAAAAACCGCGAAAGTTATTTTGGATATGCTCAATACAGAAGCGATGACCATGGTTCATGTTTCTTATGGTACCATAGTAAGCGATATCAAAGATGTATCCCGCTCCTATAAAGAAGCAAAAATGGCTTTGGATGTAGGGAAAATATTTTATAGTGACCGCAACGTGATTGCATACAGCAGTTTAGGAATCGGAAGATTGATTTATCAGTTGCCGATGCCTTTATGCAAAATGTTTATTAAGGAGATTTTCGGGGATAAATCTCCGGACGATTTTGACGAGGAGACCATTGCTACGATTAACAAATTTTTTGAGAACAGCCTGAATGTGTCAGAAACGTCCAGACAACTTTATATTCACCGTAATACGCTGGTGTACCGATTGGATAAACTGCAGAAAAGTACCGGATTAGATCTGCGCGTATTTGATGATGCCATTACATTTAAGATAGCATTAATGGTGGTAAAATATATGAAATATATGGAAAACTTTGAGTATTAACCAATACTTTTGTCATAATCTAAGTGCGTGGACTGCAGGAAAATGTCGGTTCGCGCTACTTTGCATTTTGTGTGACAGAAAAATCGATAAAAGGAGAAGTGTTGAATGAAGAAAAAAAAGGCAGTCCAGGAGGTTCAAAGGGGTCCGTTGATACGTCTTTCCGGAGTGGATGTCGTGTATTCCAACGGCACACAGGCTCTGAAAAATGCTAACTTGCATGTGGAAAAGGGAGAGTTTGTCTTTGTTGTCGGGAGCAGTGGTTCCGGAAAATCCACCCTAATCAAATCTCTTTTGGGAGAAATACCTTTGACAGCAGGAGAAATTTTTGTAAGCGGAAACAGCTTGACGACGATGAAGAAAAAAAGAATGCCCTTTTACAGACGTAAGTTAGGGGTAGTATTTCAGGAATTCCGTTTATTAGACGACCGGAATGTATTTGATAATGTGGCGTTGGCACAACAGGTAATCGGTGTAGACAAGCGCCGCATTGAAAAAAATGTGCGTGGAATGCTGCAGTTGGTGGGATTAAAGGACAGGGCAGATGTGTATCCGAAAGAATTGTCCGGTGGAGAGCAGCAGCGTGTCGCCATTGCCAGAGCCATGGTGAATCGGCCGGCAGTGCTTCTTGCAGACGAGCCTACAGGAAATCTGGACCCGCAAAATTCATGGGAAATCATGAATTTGTTAGACGACATGAATCGCCTTGGCACCACGGTCATGGTAGTGACACATAATAGTGAGATTGTAGACCAAATGAAAAAACGGGTAGTCACCCTAAACAGAGGAGTGATTGTCAGCGACCAGATACAGGGAGGATATGTACAATGAAAACAATAGGCTATGGTTTTAAACAGGGCTTTAAAAGTATTGTCCAGAATAAAATCTTTTCTCTGGTTGCGATTGGTACGATTGCCATCTGTCTTTTTTTGCTGGGATTATTCTATGCGCTTTTAACAAATTTTCAACACATGATGTACAATGTGGAAAGCAGTGTGGGATTGACTGTGTTTTTTGATGAGGGAATTGAACCCACAACGCTTGATGAGTTGGGTGAAAAAATCCGAGCCTTCGACGGTGTGGAGCAAGTACATTACGTTTCTCCTGAGGAGGCATGGAAGCGGTTCCAAGAGGATATGTATCAAGGCACTGAAGATTTACGGGACACCTTTGGGGATGAAAATCCATTGCAGGATTCGGCATCTTTTGAAGTGACACTTACCAGAGTATCGAAACAGAAAGAGGTTACAAAGAAAATTAAGAGTCTGGAGGGAATACGAAAAGTAAACGGTTCCAGTTCCGTGGCAAAGAGCTTGAATAGTGCAAATATGTTGGTTGCATATATTTCTGCTACCATCATTGTTTTGTTGTTACTGGTATCTGTATTTTTGATTAATAATGCTGTAGCAACGGGAATTCGTGTGCGCAAGGATGAAATTGCCATTATCAAGATGATCGGTGCAACGAATGGATTTATCCGCGCGCCATTCCTGGTGGAGGGTGTGGTAATAGGAATTACCGGTGCAATTATCCCTATTGTCGTATTATGGGTTTTATATGATAGAGTAATTGATTTTGTTGTAGCGCATTTTTCGGCGCTATCCCAATGGTTGACTTTTGTGGATCAGTCGGAGGAGTTTACGATGTTGATACCGATGTCTCTGATTGTGGGTGTTGGTATCGGTTTTGTAGGTAGTGTATTGTCAGTGCGCAAGCATCTTCGTGATTGATAAAAAAGGGGGATGAGTCTATGAGACGCAGATGGATTATTGTGGGTGTAAGTTTATGGATTGCCGGAGCAGTGTGCATTGCGGGTGGATTGTTTACCGGGGATGCCCTTATCAACTTACCCGTCGTTGTAAGTGCAGCAACACAATCGCAAAATACACAGCAGGAAATTGATGCAGCGACGAAAAAAAGGGAACAGTTGGAGAACGAGCGTAAAGAGCTGCAGTCTACATTGGATTCCACGGAAGATAGAAAAGATGACATTTTGAAGTATATCTCTACCCTGGACGGCAAAATGGACAAGTTGACAGATAAAATGAAGGCTAATGAGGAACAGATTAGTTTAGTGAAGGCTGATATTTCTGACCTGCAGTTACAGGAGGCGCAGGTGAACGCAAAAATGCATAGTCAGTATGAGACGATGAAAGCGCGCATAAAATATATGTATGAGGATGGAAGTGCAGGGTATTTGGAGTTGTTGGTTTCTTCCAAAAGTCTGTCGGAAATGTATAACCATCTGGAGTACGTCAGTAAAATCAGCGAATACGACCGCAAAATGTATAGTGAATATGAAAGCACGCAAAAAAAACTGGTAAAGACCCAGGAAAAGAGAGAAGCGAAAAAGGAGGAGTTGGAGGCAACTAAGGAAGCACTTTCCTTTGAGAAGAATTCAATTTCAGAGCTTATTAGTAAGAAAAAAACACAGATGACGAAGTTTGATGAACTGATTGCCAATTCAGAGGCATCCATTAGTGAGTACAATGCTAAAATTGCCGCACAGGAAAAAGAAGTGGAGAACCTGTTGGCAAGACAGCGTCAGGAAATTGCTGCTGAGGAGGCAGCAAGGAAGAAGAACACACCAAACACAGGTGGTGGGAATAGCACGGCATACCAGACACCGGCGAGTGATACAGCCAGTGCATCCGGTTTTTTGTGGCCATTACCGGTATCGGGGCGTATCAGTTGCGGATTTGGTCCCAGGAGCGCGCCCACAAAAGGGGCAAGTACCTACCACAAAGGCATAGATATTGCAGTTCCTACAGGAACTGTAGTACGTGCGGCAAAGGCGGGGAAGGTGGTGACAGCCGCATACTCATCTTCCGCGGGAAATTATGTGGCGGTTTATCATGGCGATGGAGTTTACACATATTATATGCATAATTCCTCTCTTAAGGTATCCGTGGGAACGGAGGTTTCCAGAGGACAGACGCTTGCATTATCGGGTTCTACCGGAATTTCCACGGGACCACATTTACATTTTGCAATATATGCAGGCGGTGCTTATGTGAATCCATTGAATTATGTATCACCATAATGGGAAGAATGGAGACAGAATGAATAAATTTCGGAATGGATTTTTATGTGGTGCACTTGGATGTACCGGTATGATTTTGGCGTTGACTCTGCTGTTGCAGATGACAGGACATATTGATTTGTCGGCTGTCGTGATAAAGAGCAATGAGGAAATCAGTACGAAACAACGGATAGAGAAAAAAGCGAATACCATCAAAGAATATATTGATGAATTCTTTTTGGATGACATAGATATGGTCCGACTCGAAGATTCCATTTATAAGGGGATTGTTGACGGACTGGGAGACGAATATGCCGCTTATTATTCTGCGGATGAATATGCGGACATTATGGAAAAAACAAGTGGAAAATATTATGGAATTGGTGCCTATGTCAAACAGGATTCTCAAACGGGAGCAATCACGGTTGTCAATCCCATGGCAAATGGACCCGCAGAAAAAGCAGGAATTAAAGCGGGAGACATTATTTATGCCGTGGAGGGCACAGAAATCACCGGAAAAGATTTATCCTCCGTTTTGGCATTAATCAAGGGGGAGAAAGGAACGAAAGTCACGCTGAAAATCCTTCGCTCCGGAGAGGCTGACTATTTGGATATAGGTGTGATAAGGGAAGAAATTGAGGAAGATACCGTTTCATATCGCATGCTGAATAAAGAAATTGGTTATTTGCAGGTCACCGGATTTGAGGAAGTGACGACAAAACAATTCTCTGAGGGCCTGGAAGCTCTGGAAAAGCAGAATATGAAGGGACTGGTTCTGGATTTACGGGATAATGGCGGTGGTTTGCTAAAGACGGCTGTAGAAATGTTGGACCGGATGCTGCCGGAAGGTTTGGTTGTTTATACGGAGGACAGCAAAGGGCAAGGCGAAAAATATTATGCGGAGGATGACACGCAGATCAATGTGCCGGTAGCAATACTGGTCAATGGAAATTCTGCAAGTGCATCTGAAGTCTTCAGCGGAGCTATGCAGGACGAAGAAAAAGCGGTATTGGTGGGGACGAAAACGTTTGGGAAGGGTATCGTCCAGACGATCTTTGACCTAAAAGATGGAAGTGCACTGAAAATGACCACATCAAAGTATTACACTCCAAAGGGAAGAAATATCCATGGCACGGGATTAGAACCGGATATTACGGTGGAACTGGACAGGGAGAGCCTGAACAAAAAAGACAGTAACGGGGAATGGCTTCCGGATAACCAGATGGAAAGGGCGATGGAATATTTGGAGAGTGAAATATGATGGAAAGGAGCCGGAATATTGGAACAAAAGCAAATGCAGATGAAGCTGCTTAACGTACAGGATGAGGTAAATAAGGTGATACGCGGCAAGGAAGAAGTGGTAGAGCGTGTCCTTGCGGCAGTAATCAGTGGCGGACATATTCTCATGGAGGATATTCCGGGTGTAGGCAAAACCACACTCGCGACCACCTTTGCCAAGGCGTTGTCTTTGGACTATAAGCGTGTGCAGTTTACACCGGATGTATTGCCTAGTGATATTTTGGGATTTTCCATGTATAATGCGAAGCAGGGAGACTTTGAGTATCGCCCGGGTGCTATATTTTGTAATTTGTTTCTGGCAGATGAAATTAACAGAACTTCTCCGAAGACCCAGTCTGCATTGTTGGAGGTCATGGAAGAAAACCATGCGACCGTGGACGGTGTTACCAGAGAACTTCCGGATCCTTTTGTAGTTATTGCTACAGAAAATCCGATAGGTTCTTCGGGAACACAGATGCTTCCGGAGTCCCAGTTAGATCGTTTCATGATTTGTGTGTCCATGGGGTATCCTGCTCATGAGGATGCTATAGCGATTCTCAAAGGAGAGTCTGCCAATCTGGTATCTAAAGTGCAGCCGGTGTTGTCGGAGGAAGAATTGCGGGAAATCCGTAAGGCGACAGAGGAAGTTTTTGTACATGACAGTATTTACGATTATATTGTGGAGTTGGTAGAAGAAACGAGGAGAAATCCGTTGTTTGATATGGGTGCAAGTCCGCGCGCCACCATCGCATTACTCAGAATAGCCAGAGCCATGTCTATACTGGGGGGCAGGGATTATGTGACAGCGCAGGATGTACAGAAGATTTTAAAAGACGTATTAGGGCATCGTGTGAAGCTTAGTGCCAGAACAAGGGCTGAGAGATTGACTATGGAGGATGCTGTCCGTAAATTGGTGCAGCAGGTGAAGGTGCCGCGAACATAATAAAATGGGAGATGGGAAATGGAGACAGAAAAGCATGCAATCAGAATTAAATTTCACCCACTACGAGAAGTGGGCTATTTTTTCATGCTTGTTATATGCTTGGTACTCTATTTTTTCCTTCATAGTCATTTTCTGCTTACTGCCATAGTGCTGTTAATCCTGTTTCCCGTTTTATCATTGGTTATGGCGTATCGTATGGCAGGAAACTTGTCTTTGCGTGTTGAGCCTTTGCAGATACAGATAAAGAAAAATGACGTGGGAAACTTTGTGTTTTATCTGGACAACCCTTCGTGGTGGATGTCTCTGCATTGTGCTCTCAAAGGAGAGATGACCAATATGCTGTATCAGACGGGAGGGGCACTGCAGGTTGTGATGCCTGTTTCCATGCATGGAACAGAGGAAATGACATTGCCGATATCGTCTAAATACAGCGGAAACATACAAATATGTGTGAATTCGATGGAGTATTTGGATTTATCCGGTCTTTTTACGATATGCAAAACGTTGGAAAGTAGGGGGGAAATGGTAGTAATGCCCTCTGTGTCTGAGGAGGCGGCTTCTTATAAAAACGGATTTCAGGCAGGTGTGAGCGAGCTGGAGGAAAGTCAGGCGAAAGGAAACGATTTTGCAGAGGTAACCGATATGCGCGAGTATCAACCGGGAGACCGTATAAAAGATATTCATTGGAAATTATCTGCAAAAAAAGAACAGCTTATGGTCAAAGAGCGAACCAGTGTTGCCCAGAGTCAGATTATTCTGGTATTAGACCTGTCCGGAAAACGGGATATTACAGAAGAAGTTATGGCGATTGCATACAGTGTGACAAAAAGTTTTTTGATGGAATATACGCCTGTACGTTTGTTGTGGTGGAATGAGCCGCTGTTTGACTTCGATGAGGTAATGATAAACAGTGCGATGGAGGTGGATAAACAGTTTATAAAGATTTTACATAATGTTGTTTTGACGGAAAAGCAGGATTTAGTGGGACTGGTGTCAAATCTTCGCCCGTATTTACAAGCGTTTGTTGTACTGGGGGAGCATAATGGTGTTGTGGACGGGGAGGTGATTCAGCATGCTTAACCTTTTTCGACGCAAAAAAAGGGTGCGGGAGGAATGGGATGGAATCTATGTCTCTGACGCATCATTAGGTATACAAACGGAATCCCGAGTATGGACTCTTTTATGGAAAGCCTTGATTGTATTCTGCATGGTAGGCGGAGGAATGGGATGCATGTTGTCTGCGATAGAGGTGGATTACCATCCGTTGATAGTAGAAATTGTCACATTGTTGACTGCTTTATTTCTTGCCTCCTTATATTATCAAAAAATATGGGAAAATGCCGGATACCTTATGTTTTTTGTCATTATGGCATTGCTTGGCTTTGGTATGCAAAACTATATCAACAGCGGATTTTACAGCGTGATGAATGATTTAATGGAAGAGGCATCTGAATATTTTGAATCCAATGCCATGAGAAGTTATGGAGAACGGGTAGGAAATACCGGTCTAGCCGTAACGGTATCTATGTGCTATATCGGTGCGGTTGTCTGCCTGATTGTCAATATATTGATATCGCGTCGAATGAGATATTTTCTGGTTCTTCTTGCGGCAGGCGGAGTGTTATTTTTTCCGCTGTATATGGAATTGGAGCCGGAGCCTTTGTTTGTGATCCAATTATTTACGGGATTATTTTTGGCATCGGGAGTCGCAGGAGGGGGACATTATTCTCTGGAAAAGGACAATAGCAGGTACCATCGAAAAAAACAAAAAATCAGTTATGTTTATGCCCATCGGACGGTACTGCAGGCAGGGGCATGTGTCTTGGGATTTACGATATTAGTGTCGGTCTTATTGTCTGTTATCACACCGGCAGATTCGTATCATGAAAGACATCCTGATGGAGCGTGGAAAAAAAGTACCATGGATACGGTAGAAAATTTATCGGCATTGGGTATCATGGGTTTGTTCAATTTTTATTCCAATACAGGTGGATTGACGAGCGGACGGCTCGGTGGTGTCAGTGCAGTGCGTCTGGATTATGAAACAGATTTGCAGCTGACATTTGTTCCTTACAATCAGGAGCGTTTTTACTTACGTCAGTTTATCGGTCAGAATTATATATACCGGGCAAATCATTGGGAAGCACCGGAGTATGTTCACAATACCACGGAAATGGCAGCAATGGACGCTTATTTTGATAAAGAACAAACCAGTGGACGTGGAGTGGTAAAGGTGGATAATGTTGCTGCGGAGCCGGGGGTGTATCTGCCATATTATTCCCTGGATGACGATAAATATTTGATACAAGGTCGAAGCCAGGAGTATACTTACTATGTTTCCGGTGACGATTTTGCCAGCCACCATGTTCCCGATGAATACGTGGAGGACGGGTGGTTGGAAATTCCTGAGGAAAATTTAGCAACTCTGGATTCCTTTTGCAAAGAGGCTGAGCTGTCCGGTGAACCGGAAGAAATCGTGCAGAAACTTGCTGCATATTATCAAAAGGAAATCCCCTATAGCTATCAGCCGGGTCTGACACCTTACGGACAAGACTTTGTAAATTATTTTTTGGACAAAAACCGCCGCGGTTACTGTGCGCATTTTGCCAGTGCGGCAACACTTTTGTTTCGTTATATGGGGATTCCTGCGCGCTATGTGGAAGGTTACGCTGTTGACCCGGAGGATATCGGTGAGGAAGGCGAAGTTTTATTAGACGAAAAGGTTACAGACTACTATAATGGTTATAAAGAGCTTGAGGAAACGGGTGTCGTAAAAGTGAATGTTACGGATGCCAATGCTCATGCGTGGGTTGAAATTTATTTAAAGGACAGAGGATGGCAGGTGGTTGATATTACTCCGGCTTCCGATCAGGAGAGTTCCGGTGCAAGCATATGGAATATGTTTATGCGCCTATTCCGCGGAGGAAACGGAAACCAGACTGCGGAGTTGGAAGATGCAGATGCTGACAGTGCCACAGCGGATGCTATTGATGCGGTAAAACGTACCGGACGAATCTCTTTTGGGGTGATTGGATTTATTATTGTATTATTTGTGGTGGTAGTTGTGGTAAAATACTTATATCGGACTATAAGATTCCACTGGCTATATAATAATTCCAATTTAAATGATAAGTTGATTTTTGACTATCAGAAATATGTCCGAAAAATAGGACATAATGAACCGGGATTTCACAAAGAGAGAAACTATAAAGACCAGACTAATTGGCTGCGCAAGAAACAAAAGCTCCAAATAAGCGGCAGGGAGGCAGAGCATTTTGTGCAGATACTGGAGCAGGCGGGATTCAGTTCCACAGAGATTTCCGGGGAAGATGCAGATTGGGTGCGGGAGGTATTGCGACGTCGTTAGCGGAATTTTGATGTTAAAGGAGATACATATGACAGAAAGGAAAAAGAGATTCAATTCTAAATTTCAGCAATTTTTTGTTGTGGTTATGGCAGTGATTCTTGTAGGTCTCATGCTCTATAATGTTCTGCTGATGTATGACATAGCTGCCAAGCAGGCTGAGGAAATAGGACAGATGAGAGTGCAGAACATAGCCACAGGCTTTCAGAAGTCTTTGACAGAGTCAGAGTATACTTTGGAGAGAGTTTGCAATAAGCTGGAGGAAATGATCCAAAACGGAGCCACAGAGTCGGAAATTCGGAATTATCTTTCGGAACGGAAAAAATACGAACAACGTTTGTCAGGCGGGGTATGCCTGAATGTGTATTGTGTGATAGATGGCGTGGTCATGATATCGGATATGGAGACGCCCGAGGATTTTGTCCTGCAGGACCGAATATGGTACCGTGGTCTTCTGGCGACAGGGGGGGATGAAACTTATATTTCTCCCACCTATGATGATGCATTTACCGACAATATGTGTTTTACAGTTGCGAAACTGCTGGAAGATGGTTCAGCAGTAGCGTTAGATTATAGCGTGGCGAAAATTCAGTCTTTTGTCGATGAGATGAGTGGCGAGGAAGATGGTGACGCAATCATTGTTGATGCGAATGAAATTATCGTGGGATATACAGATCAGGATATGATAGGACAGAAAGTCTCTACAGTGTTGCCGCAGTATCGCAATGTTTTTCTGCATGCAATCTCATCAGATGAGGATAATATGTCTATAAAGACTTCTGTAGCAGGAGAAGACAGCACGATATTTTGCAATAAAACGGAAAATGGCTGGTATATGATGTGTAGTATCAGCAATTCGGCATTATACCGTGAAAATTACAGGCAGTTATTACATAATTTTTGTTATGTTTTAGTGTTAGTGATTGCAATAGTAGTTGTCTATTTTATGGGACTGAAGGAGCGGCGTCGGGCTGAACGTATTTTGCGCAGCGCGCTAAAGAAACATACAGAGAATATTGATACGAAGGAAAAACGACAGGTTAATCTTACGGTTAGGAATCAACGCAAATATCAAATCGGAATCACGGGTGTTTTTGTCTTGACGATGATTGTTGCCATTTACGGCAGTGCATCCATGTCAATTAATGAAAGCCGTATCAAGATGGAGGAAGAACTGCGAGAGTATAATTATGAGGTTGGTGACTGGGTTCTGGAGCAGAAAAGTATTCTCGATATGTTTAATAATGTCGTTGCAGCGAAGCCGGAAATGCTTAATGATTACAATAAAATGGTGAAATTCCTGGATGATATTACGAAACATTATCCGAAGATTTCCGCTACTTATATTGCAAATCCGGACTTTCCTCACGGACATCCTATGGTCATGAACAATGGATGGGTGCCGGAGGAGGATTATGTGGAGGAGGAGCGCATCTGGTATACCGGTGCGCTGACAGCAGAAGATTTTAATATTACAGAGCCATATTATGATGCGAGAACAGGAGAATATTGTGTTACCTTTTCTAAGGTCGTAAAATCGGACAAAGGAGAATTTTATGGTGTTTTTGCCATCGATTTTTATCTGGATGTGCTGATGGATATCCTCGGCGAGAGTTACTCGGATAGAGGCTATGCATTTTTGGTGGACAGGAACGGATTGATTATAGATCATCCTAATCCCGATTATGAGTTTTCAGATGATCATTCAGTGAATGTACATGAATTGGTTTATGACAGGTTGTATAGCGGGACAGGAATGATAATAATTAAAGATTACGATGAAGAATACAAAGTATGCGCATCTATGGATGAAAAGGTTTCCGGGTTCCGTATTGTAGTAGTGAAGGATTGGTGGAGTATATATGGTAACGTGCTGCAATATGCTGTCCTGTTCCTGATACTGTTTGGTGTGTGTATTATAGCAGTTAATGTAATTATCAATAAGATGATCAAATGGCAGGCAAAGGCAAACGACAGTCTGAAAGAAGCGGCAGAATCAGCCATTCGGGCAGAACAGGCAAAATCCCGATTCCTGTCGAATATGTCCCATGAAATCCGGACGCCAATCAATGCTGTGCTCGGCATGAATGAGATGATACTCCGGGAGTGTAATGATGAAAATCTCCTCTCGTATGCAGCCAATATCCAGAGTTCCGGAAATACACTTTTGTTTTTGATTAATGATATTCTGGATATGTCTAAAATCGAGTCCGGAAAAATGGAAATTGTTCCGGTGGAGTATGATATGACAGACATAGTCATAGATTTGTGGAATGTTATTTATTTGCGTGCACAGGAAAAAAGTTTGACGGTTGATTTTTTGTTGGATGAGACATTACCGAGTAAGCTTTTTGGTGACGAAGTAAGGATAAAACAGATTGTGACGAATTTGCTCACCAATGCAGTTAAATACACACCAAAAGGTGGGATTCAGCTCTGTGTGGACTATCAAAAAAATGGGGAGGACATGATAGACCTCATCATATCTGTAAAAGATACGGGTATGGGAATCCGAGAGGAGGATATGGGGAAATTGTTTGACAGTTTCCAGAGGTTGGATGAAGAAAAGAATCGTAATATCGAGGGCACCGGTCTTGGTATGAATATCACAATGTCATTGCTTAAATTAATGGATGGTGACATGAAGGTGGAGAGTGAGTATCAAAAAGGTTCTGCTTTTACGGTTACAATACCGCAGAAGGTGCTCAGTAGTGAGACTACAGGTGATTTTGATTCCATAATGGACCGAAAGAGATCTGCCTTAGTGCAGAAGGGAGAAAGCTTTGAAGCACCGGATGCCAATGTACTTGTAGTTGACGATAACGATATGAACCTTGCTGTATTTAAGGCGTTGTTAAAGCGTACAAAAATGAATATTGTCACTGCAGATTCCGGCAGGAAATGTCTGGAGCTTGTGAAAAAACAGCCATTTCATATTATTTTCATGGATCACATGATGCCTGAGATGGATGGAATCGAGACGTTGCATGAGATAGAGAAACTCTCGGATATTCCAAATGAGGAAACACCGGTAATTGCGCTGACGGCAAATGCTCTTTCCGGAGCCAGAGAATCCTATTTGAAAGAAGGTTTTGCGGACTTTTTGACAAAACCGATTGATGCTGCAATGTTAGAGCAGATGGTAGTATCTTATTTGCCGAGAGAGATCGTGCAGATAAGAGAGCATACAAAGGATTCGGGTGTATATGAGGAGGAAAATGACATAAAAAATTTGTCTGTCCTGAAAAATGGAGAGGATAGAGATGAAAATGATGGACAGGGAGCGAGTGATTCGGGGCGAGAGGCATTAGTCTATTTGGGTGAGAAAGGTTTTAATACGGATGCCGGATTGCAATATTGCCGTGGTGACAATGAGCTTTATGAAGAAATGCTGGTTAAATTTGCAAAAGATGCAGAGCGCAAGATAGAGGATATCCAAGCCTCTTTTCGGGAGGAGGATTATGAGAATTATCAGATTATGGTGCACGCTTTGAAAAGTACCTCTAAAATGATAGGGGTTGATTTCCTCTCAGAGATGGCGAAAGATTCAGAGCAGGCTGCAAAGGATCAAAATGTAGCCTATATCAAGGAGCATCATGATATACTCCTTGATACATATCGGGAAGCAGTGCAAAATATTTCAGATGTGTTGAGCTTTGAGGAGCCTGAAACATCAGAAGAAATTGCAGCGGGCACAGAGGTGTCTAAAGAAGAGTTTCTTGCATATTTGTCAGATTTAAAGGAGAGTCTTGATACCTTTGAAGCGGATAAAGCGGAAGCTTTGCTCGCAGAAATGAAGCACAGTGTATATGAAGGAAATTCCGTAAGTGAAATTCTGAAGGATATCAGGCAGGATGTAGAAGATTTTGAACTGGGTGCAGCGGCTGAAAAGGTGGAGGCACTCATTGGCAGTCTGACATGATGGAGTCATCATGCCAATATATATGTGTTGACAGAAGTATCATGGTATGATAAACTTAGAACATACGTTCGACAAGGAGGGGAGGCACCATGATACTATATGAGAATGCTACATTGCAGGAGAAGCTTGCAATTCTTTCCGATGCAGCAAAATATGATGTTGCCTGTACTTCCAGCGGTGTTTCTCGGCAAGGGAGAGAGGGAAGTATAGGAAATACTGCATCTGCCGGGATTTGTCATACGTTTTCCGGAGATGGACGTTGTATTTCGCTGTTAAAGATACTTTATACGAATGAGTGTATATTTGATTGTAAATACTGTGTCAATCGGCAGAGTAATGATGTGCCTAGAGCAAGTTTCACGCCGGAGGAGATTTGTGACCTTACGATGGAGTTTTATAAGCGGAACTATATTGAGGGATTGTTTTTAAGTTCCGGAGTGTTGCATTCCCCCAATGAGACGATGGAACAGATATGCAAAGCGCTTCATGATCTGCGGGTCATACATCGCTTTAATGGGTATATACATTGTAAGGCGATTCCCGGGGCTGCACCGGAGCTGGTGGAGATGGCAGGATGGTATGCAGACCGTATGAGTATCAATTTAGAGTTTCCTACAGAATCCGGTCTGAAACACCTGGCACCTAATAAGACGAGGCGAACGATTCTTGCCCCAATGCGACAGATTCAAAATGGCGTTGCAGAGAGCAGAGAAGTGCTCGGGATGAAAGGTGGCAATTACAGCGCCTATCATTATACGAAGAAACGTGTGCAGGAGCGGAATGAGATGATAGGGCAAAAGCAGGGTGTGTTGCCGGAATCAAATTCCGGACAGGAGGAACGTGGAAAACCGTTGTCGGGAACGGTGAGTGTAGGACAGACAAATTCCGGATTTCCGTCAGATTCTCGGTCGTCAGCACTTATACTGCCGGAAAAAGCAGGAGGCAGTGGGCTGACACAGTGGAATACCCAGGATACCAGCCGGGGATTTGTCCCTGCCGGACAGAGTACTCAGATGATCATCGGTGCTACCGGAGAAAGTGATTATGAGATTATGTCAGTATCCGAAGCACTATATGAGAGGTTTGATTTAAAGAGAGTTTTCTATTCTGCTTTTATAAACGTCAATCAGGATGCAACCCTTCCTGCAGTAGACGGGCAGCCACCTCTTAGGAGGGAACACAGGCTGTATCAGGCGGATTTCTTATTGCGATATTATGGATTTGCGGCGAACGAATTATTATCACAGGAACGTCCTAATTTCAATACATATTTAGACCCTAAATGTGACTGGGCATTGCGGCATCTGGAACAATTTCCGGTAGAAATAAATAATGCGGATATGAATACTCTTTTGCGTGTGCCGGGTATCGGGGTAAAATCCGCAAGGAGGATATTGGGAGCCAGAAGAACCGGAAAACTGGATTTTGGGACCTTGAAATCTATGGGAGTGGTGTTAAAACGCGCCATTTATTTTATTACCTGCAATGGGAAAATGTTTTATGATTTTCTCAAGGTGGATGAGAACTATATTACGCGCAATCTGTTGGCAGATGATGAAGATGTCATGCGTGGGTTCGGCGAACAGGTTACATACCGCCAATTGACATTGTTTGACGATTTTCAGATGGGCGGAGCAGCAGGGTAAGAAATCAGAAATCGGATATATTATGGAAGTTGGGTGAGACGGATGATGGAAGAATTTGATGGCAAGAAGCCACTGCGCATATATGAGTGTGAGGATTCCATGGAGGGTATTTTGAGTGCGGTGTATGAGGCAGGCATTTCAGGTTATGGCCACAAGTATATCCGTATTGCACCTAAACGGCAGGGCGAATCAGAATCTATGACTTTGTTTGCGGAATATGTGGCAGTAGAGACAAATTCGGAATATGCTGATGTTGTGCTAGACAAAGTGCGTTCGGGTATTTCCACGGAGGCATATCAATATGTATTGCACGCCCTTGCATCAGACAAACCGGAGAGAGCGGATATTGTATACCAGTTCGTGGCATATGGTTTTACACTGGGGGCAAAGATTACAAAGGCTTTACAAATTCCCTGTGTGAAAGCTATGTTTGCATTAGAGAGAAAGGTGAAAAACGAGGCGATGTGGTTTCGGGAATTCGTTCGTTTTCAGCAGGTGTCTGAAGAGCCGTCCGTTTTGTTGGCTGTCATTGAACCAGAGGCACGGATTATCTCCATGATTGCTCCCCATTTTGCGGACAGGCTCAATCCGGAACGCTTTGTAATTTATGATAAATCTCATGGGGAGGCAGTGTTTCATATGCCCGGAGAGCCATGGTTTATTCGATTGCTCTCAACGGAGGAAGCAGAGTCTTTGGAGCAGATGTGGGAACAACAAGAAAAATATGTGGAGCTGTGGAAGACATTTTTTCACAGTATATGTATTGAAGAGAGAAAAAATAAAAATCTTCAGAGGAATATGGCACGTCTCAAATATCGGAAACATATGACGGAATTTATGGAGTGATGTTCATTCGTGTAACGTAAATAAGATAGGGGGAAAAGTGTATGAGACGCAGTGACAGAGAGATAAAAGATATAAACGAAATCATTCAGGTTATGGAAAGATGTGATGTTTGCCGGTTGGCACTGAACGATGAAGGGTATCCCTATATTTTACCTCTTAATTTTGGCATGGAGATAGATACTGGGAAAATTATATTATATTTTCATGGAGCAACGGAAGGGAAGAAGTTTGATTTAATTGCAAAGGATAATTGTGCAAGCTTCGAAATGGATTGTTCCCATAAGTTAGTCACGGAACTTTCCAGTGGCAACTGTACCATGGAATATGAAAGTGTCATCGGACGGGGCAAAATTGAAATGATTCCCGATGAAGATAAATATAGTGCATTATGTATCCTGATGAAACATTATCATAAAGAAGATTTTCCTTTTAATAAGTCGATAATGCCACAGACCACAGTTTTTAAATTGGTTGTGGAGAGCGTTACTGGAAAAAGGCGCATGAAGAAATAACATTGATGTAGATATTAAAAAGTTTTATACCGGCATCAACATAAAAAATTAGAAGTCGGATTACTATTTGTACCGCCAGTCGAAGACAGGGGAATGTATGGAACAAAGATTGTTGGTATGATGGAAGGGCGTTAAAAAGTGGGGAAATAAAGGAGTTTCACTGCGAAAAGATCGGAAATTTGCTGGCGAAGATTCATCAACTGGACAGTCGGGGACAAGTATATCATCGTGATGAACTTCATATTAATTGGGATTACTATATCAAGCAGCTTGCCAAAAAAAATGAAGAACTTTACACTTTACTAAAAGAAAATCGCTCATTGCTTTATGAGAGTCAGGAAAAGGGAAATAATGCCATCAAAAAAATTCCTCCCGTTGTATCCATCTGCCATAATGATATGGACAGCAAAAATGTGTTGTGACAAGGAAAGGACTGTCGTATTATTGATTTGGAGTGCTTATCTTATTCCAGTCCGGTTATGGAACTGTTTGAGTTGGCTCTGTGTTGGTGCGGATATGAAGAATGTAATATAAATTTTAATTTATTTCATCGTTTTATACATGCCTATGTAAAAGCAGGAGGTCAGCCGCTAACAGATTATGAGACGATTTACGATAGTAATTATGGTAGCTATAACGGTACCTATTTGAACCCTGCCTCAATCTTGAAATTTAACGATTTACTGTG
>JAFLTA010000005.1 GCA_022510685.1 Lachnospiraceae bacterium
CAGAATAAAAATTTATCCTGCGCTTAACTATCAAGAACTTAATTTACGATGTACTAGACAGGGTTCGAGTACGCATCGTTATGCTAACAGAACACAAGGATTGGTGTTGCATGCTTGATTTTGAAATAGTATTATAGTAATCAATATGAAAGATGAGAGGCACATATATACTACCAATGCAAGGAGGATCACCGGCATGAGGCAATACGAAGATCCCTTTTTTTTACAGGAAAACTGTGAACCGCAGAGAGCGTATTACATTCCCTATGACAGTCCGGAAAAGGCGTTACGGGGAGAAAAATATACGTCAGCTTATTACGAGTGTCTGAACGGAGAGTGGAGGTTTCGTTATTATAACAGGGATATTGACGTTCCTGAAAATATTATGGATTGGGATAGTATCACCGTTCCATCCAACTGGCAGGTGTGTGGATATGACAGACCGGGATATACAAATTTTAACTATCCTCATCCGGTGGACCCACCCTATGTACCGGACGATAATCCCTGTGGGGTGTATGAAAGGGAAATCATTTTGTCTGAGGATTGGAGTGGCAGGGAGACTTATCTGGTATTGGAAGGGGTGAGTTCCTGTGCCTATGTTTATGTGAATGCTCAGTATGTGGGATTTACTTCTGTTTCTCATATGCAAAGTGAGTTTGAATTGACAAAATATTTAGTGTCAGGGAGAAATACATTGCGGATACATGTCTTACAATGGTGTGCCGGAAGCTATATGGAGGATCAGGATATTTTCCGATTGTCCGGTATTTTTCGGGATGTGTATTTATTGTCCCGGGAAAAGGGGCATGTGAGGGATGTGGAGATAACGGTATCTGGAAAGGGTATTGTCTGCAAAATCGCATCAGACACATGGAAGATGGCGGAAGATGCAAAGTCTGTGGGAGTATGTCATAATGAGACGGATCTCATCGTTGGAAATCAGACAATATACGAAGAAACTAAATCACCCCTAGAGACTTACGATACACAGTTGTTTTTATATGATGGGAATCGTTTAGTGGCAGAGGGAGAGACTTTGCAAGAATGGAATGCAGAGAAACCATATCTATACACGGTACTCATACATAGAAATAGTGAGTGGATTCCTATTAAGGTGGGACTTCGTGAAATCAGTGTCAGTGGTAAACGAGAGCTTTTGCTAAACGGTGTGCCGATTAAGCTAAAAGGTGTCAATCACCACGACACCCATCCGAAGAAAGGCTATGTTCTTTCGGATGAAGATATTCGGAATGATTTAGAACTGATGAAAAATCTTAATATCAATACAATCCGAATGTCCCATTATCCCCCCACACCGTATATGTTGGAATTATGCGATGAAATGGGATTTTATGTGATTGATGAGACGGATATGGAGACACACGGTTTTTGGACTCGTATGGGTGGTAACGGATATGATATGGAAAGCGGAGAATGGCTCTGCAGCAGGGAGGAGTGGAAACATGCTCATCTGCATCGGCTTTACCGTATGATTGAGAGGGACAAAAACCATCCGTCTATCATTATGTGGTCCATGGGAAATGAGAGCGGTTATGGTGTGAACCACGATGCCATGATTGCATGGACGAAGGAGAGGGATTCTTCCCGATTGGTACACTATGAGGGAGCTTTTTTGGTAAAAGACCAGTGTGGTGTGGATGTAATCAGCCGGATGTATCCTTCCTGTGCAGAAGTGGAGACATTTATCCGTGATGGGAAGGAAACCAGACCGTTTTTTCTGTGCGAATATTCCCATGCTATGGGAAACGGTCCCGGGGATGTGGGGGACTACTGGGAGTTGGCATATCAATATCCTGCCTTTATCGGTGGATGTATATGGGAGTGGACGGATCATGTGGTTGACATTGATGGTGTGTATCGCTATGGAGGTGATTTTGGGGAGGCAACTCATGATAACAATTTCTGTTGTGACGGGTTGGTGTTTGCGGATAGGACATGTAAAGGGGGAAGCTTAAATGCAAAAGCAGTGTACCAAAACATGGACACGAGCCTGTCGGGAGATGTGTTATCCATCACGAATCGGTTTTCTTTTATCAACTTAAAAGAATATGAAATAGTTTATGAGGTAAAGGCAGATGGAGCCACTCTTATACGAGAAACACTGGACTGCGATGTGATACCGGGAGAGACGAAGGATTTTTCTTTGAATCTTTCGGAAGTGCTGAAGGGAGTGAGCTGGGAGCTGGGCTGTTATCTGGACATACTCATGATTGATGTTACGAAGCCGAAGCAGTGGCAGGAGATTGCAAGAACCCAGCATGAGATAACTGTGGATGCCATGGGAAAAGTGCTGCAAAAGACAGAGTGGAAAGCAGAAAGCATGGATTCAAAAAATGATGTAACGACAAAAGAAGCTGTGGCAGAGGATGGAGACTTGGCACTACAATCAGATATAAAATATATTGAGGATGGCGAGTACATTTTAGTCCAAGGTAACAGTTTTGAGCTGCGTTTTAACCGTCATTACGGTTATATCGAGAGTCTCCTTTACAATGAAAAAACTGTCATTGCAGAACCAATGCGTCTGACGGTCTGGAGAGCGACAACGGATAATGATGCACCATGGAAAGGGAAATGGGGATTGTACGACAATAATTTTCATTCATACAATTTCAACCGTTTGTGCCAGAAAGTTTACTCTTGCGAGAGACAGGGAAACAGCATTGCGGTCAAGGGGAGTCTGGCGGGCATTTCCAGAAAACCATTTCTACACTTTGAGACAATATATGAAATTCAAGAATCGGGTGAGATTGCGGTCACGACAAAGATGTCGATAGAGGAAAAGTGTATCATGCTGCCGAGATTGGGGTATGAGTTGCAGTTGCCGAAAGTCAAAGAAACCTTTCACTATTTTGGAAGGGGTCCTATGGAAAATTATGTGGATATGCAGGCGCATACATGGATTGACTGGCATGAAAGTACGGTCGATGAGGAGTATGTACCGTATGTGCGCCCTCAGGAACATGGTAACCATTGTGATACTAAGTGCCTGGACATTGGCGGGATGCGCGTGACGGCAGACTCTCCCTTCTCTTTTGCCGTATCTGACTATAGCACGGAAATACTTACAGATGCGGAGCATACGGATGAGCTGGTGTCATCGGGAAATACGCATATGCGCATTGACTATAAGGTTACGGGAATCGGTTCCCAGAGCTGTGGACCGGAGCTTTTGGAGAAATATCGGCTTACGGATAAAGAAATCTGCTTTGCATTTCGGATAGATAGGGCATATCATTGAAAATAGATTAATTATAATGAGGTGAGACGGGTTGGATTATAGAATTTTTTTATGGGCTTATATTTTTTCGATTTTCTTACGAAAAATAATAGATATTCTTCGAAAACCGGCAGACGATTTTCGAGATTTGAAGAAGGAAATCAAGGTAGGACGTATCGGTTATAACGTGGATACCATTCCGGCAGTGTCAGTGAAAAGAGATACACCGATGAGAGAACGTTTTAAATATGAGGTGGATAGACTTTGCATCAGTGGTGTTGGAATGGTTTCTGATTATGCCCACGAGATTGCATTGTTTAGGAAGTTGATGAAGGGGCGAAAATGTAATATTAGTTTTTATTTTACAGACGATGAAAAATCGATCATTTTATATGAGGGGGTATATCCGGAAAATTTAGTAAAAATTGAAATAGAAAACAATACATATAAGGTTATGGAAGTGCGCAGAAATGACAAGATTGTCAGGAGAAAGACAGAAGATGTGGATCTAGCCGTTTTTTTTGCTACTGCATTACAGGGAGACTTGGGGCTTGACTGCTCCGATAGTGAGAGGGATTTTGATAATAAGGAAAAGATGCAGCAGTTTGTCAAAGCAGGAAACAGAAAAGAAGCGCAGGATATACTTAGGAATGAATTTGGAGACTCCTTACTTTCTATTGATACGGAGGATAGGGATAAAATATCCTTGTTAGAGATAGAGGGGATGGGGGATGTAATGTTTTCCGGGAAAAAAATCATAAAAGACAGAACGCCGGAGGTTGCCTATGCTGTAGCATATAATTACTGCAATAAATTAAAAAGAGCAGACAAGTTGTATGATAAAATATGTGAAATAGCGGGACGTGATATCGGTCGTCGGGAGAATATTCGCAGATTATATGTGTTGAGAAAGTAGCTCAACACCACTTACGGCTGTGGCAAAGTACTTTTTGCTCAGTCTCCTCAAATTATGTACAGCAAATAATATAATAGGTTATTTGCTGTATTACGCTTTTTCTGTGTTATTATTTTGTAGTTCAAATATTTCTTCAAATGAAACATCAAAAATACTTACAAGCATTTCAGGTGCTATTCCCTCAGACAAAGCTTTTTTGATTTTTTCGTTCATAAGTTCCTGTGCATATTCTCTTGCATATTCCTGTGCATATTCCTCCATCACTTTACACATGTTTTTTGAACCTCCTTTCGAATGTTTCAAATAATACATTCTGCTAGAAAATATCGGGAATTTCTCATTATCTACTTCTGTCTGGGTGAAACAATGCATTAATTCTGCAATATCTGACCCATCGTTTACTTTGGTATTTACACATACGGTATACAAACCATTATCAACCACAGTTCCTGTTTCTCTTATTACATGATCAATATGGTAAATAGTTCTGCCTTCATTCAAGAAATCAAATTCTGAAATATACACTACAATCACAGTAGGTACATTTTCAAACTTTGCCCCCGGTTCAGTTTCGCTGGCAGTGATACAAGAAGAGTTGTAACGGATTCGTTTCAGGTGATCATCATTATCAGATCGTTGTACTTCTACATTACATTTCGTACCATTTCCCAATGTACACAATGCATCCAGACGCACAGAACGACCCGCTAAGTTTTTTACATCTTTCTGTGTTGTTACGGCCTGCACTGTCAACGCATTATCTTCCAAGATGACACGAAGTATTTCTTGACAAAATTCCACATTATCCGCCAATACTTGAAAAAACGTATCATCAATCGGACGAAACTGTTGAATACGTTTCTCCTGTTCTTCATAAGAAGTAATCATATACTATCATCCTCCTTATTATATTATCTGAATAAAAAAATGTCAAAAACTTTATGCCTTTGATTTCATCTGTAAGTTTCTGTGGTTCTATATCATAAGATCGAGAATTGCTTCCGGCACAGCAAAGAGATACAAGTCGTCCATAGTGTGATGCTACCATCATGCTAAGTAAGATGTTAGGGAATTATAGCAGACTTGCCCGGTTTTTCATCCAATATAGAAAGAACAGTTGAAACAATCAAAAGATAAAAAGACATATGTAACTTTAAGGTAATTATACAAGATTATATTAAAAACTTCAATATACAAATGTAACAAAAACAATTATGCTTTTTTAATAATTTTGTGATATACTTAAGAATTTTTTCAAACTTTTCTCTAAGTAATTGCCCCTAATTCCCATTAAATATTGGCGTTCAAAAAAAATATAAATTTTTTTCAAAAAAACACTTGACATATTATCGGAATGATATTATCATATAGAGCAAATGATAATATCGATTTGATAATATCAAACATCAAAACTATCAACATTGTTACTTGATGTAGGCATAAAAAAGTGAGGAGGAGATTAACTATGAAGACGAAGTATGAGGAGATTGTAAATGTAAACGCCATCGGAAAGTCAGAAAATCCTATTTTGCTGAATGAAATATTAAGATTAGCCGGTGAAGAGGAGCTGACACCATCCAAACAAAATCAAGAGAGGGTCTTATTTATCGGGATTGATGTTCAGCAGGACTTTATGGACAACGGAGCGTTAGGGGTGCCGGGAGCCCATGGAGATGTGGAGCGCATGACGAGGTTCATCTATGAGAATATGGATAAAATCTCAAACATTGCGGTTTCCATTGACACCCACACACCGCACCAGATTTTTCACCCATGCTGGTGGATTGACGAAAACGGAAATAATCCGGCACCGTACACAACGATTACTCTTGCAGACCTGGACAGTGGAAAGTGGCGGGCAGTAATCAATCCGCGAGCATCCAGAGACTATGTGGAACACTTGGAGAGAGACGGCAAGAAAACATTGTGCGTGTGGAGTTACCACTGTATTCAGGGCACCACGGGATGTGCATTGGAAAACCAATTCTCCAACATGGTCTACTTTCACAGCGTAGCGAAGAAATCCGTTGTGCGTTCTCTGGTAAAAGGGCAGGACCCATTATCAGAGATGTATGGGGTGATAAAGCCGGAGTATGACACGCAGGGGTATATCAACATTGACTTTTTGAACAGGCTGGAAAGCTACGACAAAATACTGATTGCAGGGGAGGCGAAATCCCACTGTGTTATGGAGAGTATTAAGCAGATTTTAGAGCACTATGAAACGCGTCCGGAAATCACAAGGAAGATTTATATATTGGAAGACTGTATGTCAGTGATTCCGGGGTTTGAGGATGCAACGACACAGGCGTTTGAAGATTTTAAGAGCAGATATCAAGTTAATTTAGTACAGAGTACTGACAATATATTATGAATAGGAGGACAACATTATGAGCGAATTTGAAAATGGAATGGACATTGACGGACTGGATGAAATCGAGATTGCCAATACGGCGATTGACGATTTAGAGAGTGAGAATATCAATCTCATTTTTCTGGGGATTGACTGTAGTGCTTCTATGACACAGTGGGAGCAGGACATGAAGAATAGCCTGAAGGAGTTTAAGACAGCCCTTGCAGACAGCAAAGAAGCTGATGAAATCCTCGTGGCGAGAGCAGATTTTTCCGACACTATTTCCGTGGGAGGCTACAAGAAAATATCTGAGTTCGATATCGGTTTTGTGACAGGGGGCTGTACAGCCATGTACGATACCATTGTAGAGGGCGCAGATAAGCTGAAAGAATACAGAAAGTTTTTGAGAGATCAGGGCGTACGTGTAAAAGCCGTATTTGCCATTTTCAGCGATGGGCTGGATAACCAGTCTGTTAATAATTTCAGCCGTGCAAAGCAGACAATTGATTTCTTAAATAACGAAGAAATTACAACAGCGTTTATCAGTTTTGGCGGGCAGGCAACGCAGGAGGCAAATAATCTGGGGATTCGCAATATTCTCGATGTGGCAAGTTCGGCAAGTGAGCTTCGCAGGGCTTTTGACTGCCTCTCTAAGTCGGTGATTGAAAGCAGCAAATCTGTCTTAGCAGACGAGGACGATTTCTTCAAAGTGTAGGTTGAAGGTGGTGAATGGATGTGGGTTTGTTTATCAATAAAATTGGCATGGAGCATGTTGAAAGCGGAATGAATTGTCAGGATTACGGCTTTGTGGGGGAGGATAGCTCCTATATTTGTGACGGCTGTTCCGCAGGGAAGCATTCAGAGGTGGGGGCAAAATTATTCTGCCATCTGAAACAGACAACCTCATATGACATAGAGAAGATTTTTCATATGTTGTGTGGAATTGTCGGGGAAAAAGGAAGCTGGAAACAGGATTTTTTGAGCTTTACGATTTTGCAGATGACCGAAACTGCGGAAGATTTCGTTGTGAACTATTGTGGTGACGGATATATCATTCTGCAGGATATTGAGGGTAATATTATCTTTGAGGAACTGACAGACGGAGAGTACCCCAAGTATTACATTTATAACTACATTGATCAAGAGAAGTTAAGGCATTACAAAGAAGGTGTTGATTTTTCTCAAAAGTCATTCAGTAAAAAAACGTATACAAAAGTGGGCATAGCAAGTGACGGATTGCGGTTTATCCTGCGTGCGGATGATGGATTAAAGCAGGAGTTTATCGATTATCTGCAATCCGGCAAAGAAATGCGAACAAAACTGTTTATCAACCGTAACCATAAAATTTTTAGGGATGACATAACTATTATATTCTAGAGCCTGCTACACATGATGCTTTAGAGGATGGGAGGTGATGGGATATGGCTATTAAATTTGACACGAGGAACAAAACTCCGTTGACCGAGGGCGGTGAGGGGGTCATATATGAATACAAGGGAAAGATTATCAAAATATTTAAGCCCCATATCGAGCTATCTGCTAAGGAGCGCAAGGTAAAGGCATTGATGAAATCCACCTTACCGAAAGAGATAGTCACGCCCATTGATTGTGTTACCGATAGAAAAGGTAAATTTATCGGATATTCGATGGCAAAGGTGGAAGGGGAGGAGTTTAAGAGGTTATCCAATCGAAAGTTTGTGACTGCCAACAACATAGATACTAAGTTTATCCTTTCGTTGCTGGTGAAGGTGAAAACTGTACTGCAGGATATACACAAGAAAAATATTTATGTGGGAGATTTGAACGACCAGAACCTTCTTTTTGATATGAGAGGCAATGTATATTTTCTGGATTGCGACAGTTGGACGGTAGGTGGTGACAACTGTACCGTTGTCATGGACTTATTCAAAGACCCAAAGCTGATAGCAGACGAATTCAATGCCGGTACGGACAATTATGCGTTTTGTGTACTCTCATGGAAGTGTCTGACAAGGATACACCCCTTTAGCGGAAAGACCCATCCGGATATGAAAATCACAGAGCGGATAATGAGAGGAATATCTGTGATTGACCGACCGGAAGTGACTGTGATGCGGATTGCCAAATCATGGAAAGGGTTTTCTCCGGAGCTGCTTACCGAGTTTAAGTCGGTCTTTGAAAGAGGAATGAGGGACTTGTCAGACAACATGGAGGATATGTACCATAACCTCGCCTACTGCCAAAAAGACAAGGAGTATTACTATAATAAATTTTCTTCCTGTCCTTATTGTAACAGTGATGCAAAAGTAAATATCAATCCGGTTTCCCAGGGAGTTGTGGGTGGATTAAAGTTATATGGGCTGTATGATGCGGAAAATATAAAGATACTATTTGACCGGAATACCTACATTGATAATCAGGGTTATGTAATACACGGAAAGGAGAAAACAGCCTATGTCAGTGGCTATAGATATCATTTCCTGGATAATGGATGTATGGTTATGGAGAATCAGGGTACATTCTCCTTTGCCGGAGAGGGCTCCATATATAAGATTGACAAAAAATACAAGTCTATGATTGTTGTAGAGGGAAACAGTATTTTTTATATTTCTCCAAACAACAACCTTGAAAAGCTGGAAGTTACAGAGAGGGGAAATGCAATTACGCGTATCTGTAAAGTCAGTACCACTGCTTATTTCACCGTGGAGAATAGTGAATACTGCATTGTAAATTATTACACAGGAAAATTGATTGTCAATATCAATGGTGGGAATGCAATAATTGATTATCAATCAGATATAATGAATTATGGAATACACAGAGATGGGGTTACAGGAAAATGGCTTGTAATTTTAGAGGACAGTAAAGGTATGTTCTACACCTATGTTATGGGCGGCAACGCAATCGAATACCATACAGATGCTATTAAATATGATTGCCAGCTAAGTTGTCCGTGTATCAGCAATTCTACAATATTTATACCTATTTCCGGCAAAATCCGGGGATTTAATTTCAGTAAATTTGCATTTAAGGATTTTGAGTGCGATGTCGTTTCGGAGGAAAGTAAATTAATGAAAGAGAAAAACAAATTTGTGATTATAGCTCCGGAAAATGTGTATATATTGGGGTAAAAATCTCCTTGTATATTCAAAAAGTTCGTGGTATACTTTCTCTCTTAAATAAGGATGCTGAACATCGTCAGTGCTTAAAGGGCGTAGTTTGCCCTTTTATGCACTGCTACGTATGTTCACCAAGGCGAAAGCCGATCCGAAATGGAAAACTTATGCCTGCTCCCTGGGTCAAAAAGGGTACAACGAAATTAATTCAAACCTTATATTTCTTGCATAATAGACCATAATTATGTATAATAGAGGGCGTACTTGCGCTGCAAGAAAAGGATTATGCAGAAAGGATTGGTATTATGGGAGAGAATAGAGAGATACCTTACAAAATATATTTGGAAGAGCATGAGATGCCAACACAGTGGTATAACGTGCGTGCAGATATGAAGAATAAACCCGCTCCGCTTTTGAATCCGGGGACGGGACAGCCGATGACATTGGAGGAGCTTAGCGGTGTATTTTGTACTGAGCTTGCCAAACAGGAATTGGATGATACCACAGCGTATTTTGATATCCCGGACGAGATTTTACAATTCTATAAGATGTATCGTCCGGCACCGTTAGTACGCGCCTATCATCTGGAGAGAGCTTTGGGCACACCGGCAAAGATTTATTATAAGTTCGAGGGTAACAATACGTCGGGCAGCCATAAATTAAACTCTGCCATAGCCCAGGCATATTATGCGAAGAATCAGGGATTAAAAGGTGTTACCACAGAGACCGGAGCAGGTCAGTGGGGAACAGCATTATCTATGGCGTGCGCCTTCTTAGGATTAGATTGTCAGGTATATATGGTAAAGGTTTCTTACGAGCAGAAGCCGTTTCGTCGTGAGGTTATGCGCACTTACGGTGCATCTGTGACTCCTTCGCCATCCGATAAGACGGAGGTGGGTCGAAAGATTCTGGCAGAATTTCCGGATACCAACGGAAGTCTCGGATGTGCTATTTCTGAGGCGGTGGAAGCGGCAACCACGCAGGAGGGTTACCGTTATGTGTTGGGCTCTGTGTTAGCACAGGTGCTTTTGCACCAGTCTGTTATCGGTCTTGAGACCAAAGCGGCAATGGATAAATATGATGTGACACCGGACATCATTATTGGGTGTGCCGGAGGCGGCTCCAATCTCGGAGGACTTATCTCTCCGTTTATGGGTGAGAAGTTACGCGGGGAAAAAGATTATCGTTTTATAGCGGTTGAGCCGGCATCCTGTCCAAGTTTTACAAGAGGAAAATATGCCTATGATTTTTGTGATACAGGAGCTATCTGCCCACTGGCGAAAATGTATACTATGGGCAGCAGCTTCATGCCGTCACCGAACCATGCCGGTGGTTTACGCTACCATGGAATGAGCTCCGTACTGTCTCAGTTATATGATGATGGACTGATGGAGGCAACCAGCGTGGAACAGACAGCGGTATTTGAGGCGGCACAGCAGTTTGCCAGAGTGGAGGGAATCCTTCCCGCACCGGAGAGCAGCCATGCCATCCGTGTGGCAATCGATGAAGCCATGAAATGTAAAGAGACCGGGGAAGACAAGACGATTTTGTTTGGACTGACAGGAACGGGTTACTTTGATATGTATGCTTATGAGAAGTTCAACGACGGTAAGATGAGTGACTATATTCCAACGGACGAAGACATTGCGGCAAGTCTTGCAAAATTACCAAGCGTAAATTAAGTAATTATTTTGAGTTACACATAGGAGAAATTTCATGCAGACACAAAAGAGAAAACAAAGTAAAATAGCTGTTTCGCTGGCGATGGCGGCACTCATTGCGGTAACGTCAGCCGCAAATTTATCAACAGTTTATGTGGCAGCGGCAGAGACGACCTCTACACCGTCTCCGTCAGCAGTGGCGAGCAGTGTACCGTCGGTGACAAAGACACCGGCTACACCAAAGCCTACAGCAAATCCGGTGCAGACCAAGACACCGGTCGTTATACGCACATCATCACCGGTTGCGACATCATCACCTGTTGTCAAGAAAAGAACAGATGCGTATGGCACGATTGGGTTGGAAAAATACAGAAAGACACTGACCAAAGGATTTTTGGGGAAACGATATGGTGCGGTGATAGATGGGATTTCCTGTGACTGCAGCGGCTATGTAAAGGCGGCGCTGGGACGCATGAAGTCTACTTCTGCGACTGCCAAGATGCCATTTAAAGACTACAAGATCAAGGCTCTTTGTGCTGCCGACTGGGTGAAAGGAACGAAGGTAGATTATTTATCAGGGACACCTTCCCAAAAAAAGGTGGTTTGGGACAGTAAATCATCCAAAGGCAAGCTCGGTAAAACGAACCGGAATCATACAAATGTTAAGACGCTGAAGGCGGGAGATGTTATGGTATACGGACAAAAGAGACAAGTTACTCACATTGCGTTGTTTTATGGGAAGTTCCAGTCAGCAAAACAGGTAAAAAATTATCTGGAAAAGAAAGGATACATAAAAAAAGGGACATTAAAGAAGGTAAATTCTAACAAATATACATACAAAGGACGTACTGTAATACGCAGTTATTCCAAAAGTAAATATTGGAGGATTCATTCCACATATAGTGGAATTTTAATTGATAATGATATTCCGGGTGTTAGTCGTTATACTGCTGATTTCGGACGATGGAAATGGACGTTTGAGAGCGGATTGAAAACGGAGTAGAACATGAAAGACGGTACCTTCAGGATATCGGAGGCTGAATGGGAAACTGCTTGATATGTAGAGGCAAACTGTTTTTGTTTGCCTCTTTTTTGGAAAGGAGAATGAAATACTAAGATGGATAATGAAGCACAGGAATCGAAAGAGTGGGATTTTGCAAAGGTATCTGAATTGGCAGGTAAAATACGGGAAAATATGAGCCGGGTCATTATCGGTAAGGAAAAAACCATACAGTTTGTTCTTGCGGGGCTATTGGCAGGCAGGCATATTTTGCTGGAAGATACACCGGGGACGGGAAAGACCATGCTGGCAAAATCCCTGGCAAAATCGATTGATACCAGTTTTGGTCGAATTCAGTTCACACCGGATTTGCTGCCTTTGGATCTGACCGGGCAGAATGTATACCGTCAAAAGGAAGAAACGTTTCAGTTTGTGCCGGGACCGGTGTTTTGCAATGTTCTTCTCGCAGATGAGATTAACCGTGCTACCCCCCGGACACAGTCCAGCTTGCTGGAGTGTATGGAGGAAAAACAGGTGACTGTGGACGGCGAGACCAGAGAGCTTCAGAGACCATTCTTTTTGATTGCTACACAGAATCCCGTGGAGACGGCAGGGACCTATCCGTTGCCGGAAGCGCAGTTGGACCGCTTCTGTATGCAGCTTAGTATGGGATTTCCTAACCTTTTTGAGGAGATGGAAATCATGGAGCGATTTATTCAGGCAAGTCCATTGGAGGAACTGGAACCGGTTTGCACGGGAGAAGATGTAGTATCCATGCAGGAAGCATGTAAGGAGATTTATGTTCATGAGTGTATTCGCCGTTATATTGCCCATATCGTAGAGGCGACCAGGAATCATGAAGGAGTAGCATTGGGGGTCAACCCCAGAGGGACGTTGGCATATTTGCGTTGTTGTCAAGCATATGCAGCAATCTCTGCGAGGTCATTTGTGACACCCGACGATGTGCAGAAGCTTTGTATACCGGTTTTGGCACATAGACTGATTACGTATCAGCCGGGACAGAGTAGTAAGATACTGGAGGGGATTTTGGACTCTGTGGAAGTACCGACAGAGTATTGGCAGAACTAAAGCATATGTTTCGGAATGGAGGTACATATGGCTATATGGATTGCCCTGATTCTGGCAGGCGCACTATTTTTAGGACAACAAAAATTTTTTGAAAAAATGTGGCTGCGGGGTTTGCGTGTTACTCTGCGTTTTGGTGAGCAGGGAATTGAGGTGGGAGAGCCTTGTAAGTTACGGGAGGTTATCCGCAACGAAAAGAGAATGCCCCTTCCGGCATTACAGGTGAAGTTTGCAACCACCACAAACTTTCATTTTGAGGATGATGGCGGTGTGATGACCACGGATAAGGTGTATCGTGCAGATGTATTTTCGGTAGCCGGAAGAAAACAAGTGACACGAACCCTTACATTTCATGGCAAAATGAGGGGGTATTATCAGATTTCCGATATTCAGTTGGTGGCGCAAGACTATTTTTTCTCCAAAAGATTTGCTAAGGCAATGTCCAATCAGGCTGCTATTTATGTATATCCGGCAAAGTTGTCGCTCCTTCCTTTTGAGGAGACATACCGCCAGATTATGGGAGAATTGATTGCCAGACGGAGTTTTCATGAGGACCCTTTTTATTTTCGGGGAATCCGACCTTACCAGCCCTATGATTCTATGAAGCATATCAACTGGAAAAGTTCGGCAAAGCACGGGGAGTTGTTAGTAAATAGTTTTGAACATACTTATTCCCGGGAAGTGTGTATCCTGTTAAATGTGAATTGTCATGCGGTGTTTAAGAAAAAGGAGGTTCAGGAATTTTCCATATCCATTGCCTCCACGTTATCTGAGAGGTTTTTGTGGGACGGCATACCGGTTGCAATTTATACAAATGGCAAGGATGCGCTTTCCGATAATCGGATTGAGGCACCGCGCGGTGCCGGAAAAGCATATCGCATCACGATAGACAGACAGCTTGCCAGGATTGATCTGGAGCAGACCGCCGAAAATTTTCGGGAGATTATGGAGCGACAATGTGAGTCCGGCAGAACAAACGTCCAGTACATTGTGATTTCTTCAGAGCATAATGACGAATTGTTAGACAGTTTTGCTCGTCTTCGAAGCAGCTTGTCGGGTATGTGTATGATCGTACCGGAGACGCGCGAGGAAAAGTGGCAGCTACAGGACGGTATGGTGGGATGGGAGGTAGAGACACTTGGCTGATTTAGATAAATTTACCGAGGAAAATGACTTTACGGATCATGCGCTAAAGGCAGCATGGAAAAATCCACAAACCCGATATCGTCTGATGGAAGATATATCCATATTATTGATGGAGTTGTCCGGTTGGACAGGTATTTATCTGGCAATCCTGTTTTATAAGGAGCAGACAAAGACGGAGGATGTGTTGGGTCTTCTGGGGCTTCCGCTGGTTTATCTCATTTCTTATTTGCTACGCCGCTTGGTTCCGGTACTTTGGGGTATTTTGTTGGGGCATCTCATACCGGGGGGACTGGCATTATTCCTTATGGCACGTTCGTCTCAGATTGCCCCGGAGATTACGACATTGTATGTGGCAGTGCTTTTTGGCTGTGTGATTGGTGCGGTATCCCATTATCGCCGTGGGACGGAATATATCAGTTATACCGGGAAATGGTATCTGGTGCCGGTAGTAGTGATACTTTTTTTCTGGGGATTGTTTGCCGGCGAAAAAGATATAAAAAATCTGGGTATTGCTTTGGGAATCGTGCTGATTCTCTTTCATTTGTGGTGTGCATATTTAGAGCGTATCAATGATTACCTGGCGGAACAGGGCGACATTACCAATCTGTCCAAAGCATTGATATTTATGGGGAATACCTATGTGGTCACGCGGTTGCTCTTTGTAACGTTTTTAGGGATGTTAGTTGCATTTTATTTTCAAAATGATGGTTTCTTTGAGCCGGTTAAAGACTATGTGCTCTATGCCATCCGCAAACTCATTCTATGGCTCGGAATGTTTGTCAGATGGGTGCGGAGCCTGTGGAATGGTGGTGGAGACAGTGATTTGTCTTCTATGCCGGAGGAGTTGGATGCGTCAATGTATTCCATGGAGTTTTCCCAGTGGCTGAATCATCCGGTTGTCCTCTTTCTTGGTGCATTGCCTTTCCTTATACTGTTGGCATTTGCAGTAAGAGAGTTTATTATATGGCTGAAAAAGCGCCGTAAGAAAAAGGTCGGTATGTGGGGACAGAAACCGGTCATTCCCGATGAAATAGAGGAATTGGTGGCGGAAGAGACAGAAAGCTTCTGGGAGACGTTGAAGCGGAAAATATTCCGAACAAAACAGGAGAAGGTGCGGTATTTATTTAAGATGCGGGTGAAACGGAGTCTGCGGGATAAGATCAGGGATTCCCAAACTGCACGGACTTTAGGGCAAGAAGTGGAGAAGGAAAAGGGAATCGCTATGGATGCACTCACCGGATTATACGAAGTGGCAAGGTACAGTGAGCAGGAAATTACCACGGAGGAAATTAAGGCGGCGCGGAAACAATCCTGACGGAAGGCATGCCGGACACTGAGAACCAGAATATAACGAAAAATTTACCTGATGATAAAGCATACAAATGAAGGGAAGAATGAATATGACGAAGAAACAGAGAGCGCTTGAAATTATAGAGCGTCTGAGACAGGAATATCCGGATGCAGACTGCACATTGGAATATGAGGAGGCATGGAAGCTTCTGGTCAGTGTTCGTCTCGCAGCGCAGTGTACGGATGCCAGAGTGAATCAGATTGTACCAAAGCTCTATGAAAAATTTCCGGATGTAGATGCATTGGCGGAAGCCAAGGTGGAGGAAATTGAAGAAATCGTCAGACCCTGCGGGCTGGGGAAAAGCAAAGCACGGGATATCAGTGCGTGTATGCGAATGCTCCGGGATGAATATGACAGTAAGGTGCCGGAAGATTTTGATGCGCTACTTCGACTGCCGGGTGTGGGGCGTAAAAGTGCCAACCTTATCATGGGAGATGTGTTTGGAAAACCGGCAATTGTTACGGATACCCATTGTATTCGTCTGGTAAACCGCATGGGATTGGTAGATGGCATTAAGGAGCCTGGGAAGGTAGAGAAGGAACTGTGGAAGATCATACCTCCGGAAGAGGGTAGTGCCTTCTGCCACAGATTGGTATATCATGGGCGTGATGTCTGTTCTGCACGGACAAAACCGAAGTGTGAAGAGTGTTGCCTGCAGGATATTTGCAAGCAACAAATCAAACAAACTAAGGGACAACACAAGTGAAAGCATCATTTAACTTTTCTGTTCCGGGCAGTACAAAGCGACCCTCTTTCATAATGGAAATCTGAGAGCCGTCACCACAGTTTACGGTGATGTCTCCCAGCTCCCGGTAGGGGATTGTAATATCGGTATGACAGTTAAAATATGCGTGTCTGCTATCCGTATGGCGAAGACGGGAGTAATCATTCTCCTTAGCAATCATTTCTTTGCCGTCCGGATTGTAGGTACGCATTTCTTCCTCGTGGGAAAAACAGGTGTCTCCAATTGCGAAATGCGGTCCTGTTTTTTCCTCAATAAGAATAGGTAACAGATGGGAAATACCATATTTTTCACCCATGGCATAGGCAGTTGTGTTTGTGCCAATGGCAAATTCTCCCATGGGAAGTGTTTCGTGCTGAAAGAGTAAGGTATCCTGGATATATTTGCGGTTTTTGTCACTATCATCGTAATTAGTGCAATTGTAATCCGTTACGATACCGTCTCGAAATTCCAGTGACAGATTACGATACTCCAATCCGTTAAGGAAGCTTTTCGTCACATGAAGAGTGCCGGAGGTGCCTTTAAGCTGCGGAGAGGTAAATACTTCCCCCAGAGGGATGTTTACATCTGCCAGACAATTTTCAAATTTTGTCTGGGTGTCGGCATCTGTCAGAGGTGTGAGTGCTATGGTCAGATTCGTGCGATTGTCGCCCCGACCGGTAACGGTAACCGTTTCACCCTTGTCAAGTGCATTGATGATTTGTGTCTGTATTTTGCAGTATTGCTCCTCGTTCAGTGTATTTACACGGATAGTGTCGTCAAAGACCTCCGTGAAATGTTCCCCGATTTCCGGTACCGGAAAGGCAATGATGGTGTAGCTTACTGTATCTCCGGGGATGAATTCGTTTGTGAGGAGCGAAGACGCTGCTTGATAATCCAGTCGCGTGGCACGCTGTTTATCATTATCCCTTGGGCAGGATTCTTTTTCGATAGGTGTAAAAGGAATTTCTCCAAAGGTTTCCATGACAGCAGGTCCGGCATAGGCAGCAGCCGCCTCTTTGTGAGTTGAAAATACCGTGCGTTGTACAGCCAGTCGGCGGTCGGCATATGCCTTATCAAAAATCAGGGAATCATCCATGCGATGGTCATAGTCGTATTGCTTGTTGGCGGATGCGCCAAAGTATCCGATTCTGCCATGTACAGAACGGGTCGCCATGCTGACTCCCGTACGGTAAATGCAGGAGGACAATCCCATATTCTGAAATTGGATTATCGCCGCACGGATAATACGTTCAAATCCCAGAGAATATCGGATGTTAACTGTTTTTTTCCCGGACAGGTCAATCCGATACACAGAAAATCCTTTACGAAAACCTTCTGTGTAGGTGGATGCAATTTCCTGAATGCGGGAGTCAGGCAGACTGTTCAGGTACTTTGCGGTTTGCAACTCGTTGTCAGAAATATATTCTCCAAAATAGTATAAATACCGTAAGTCAGACAGGTCTGCGTTCATGATAATGTCTCTGGCAAAAGACATATCCGGAGTAAAAGGAGACAGGGTTCGCTCTTTCGCAATGATATCTGCATAGTCAAAACAATAGTAATAGAGAGCGTGCTGAACTTCCTCCGGTGTGCTATCATCTTCCGTCAAAATAGAATACACTTCCAGAAAAAGTTCCAGAGTCATTGTGACGTACTGTAAATGTTGCTCATAGACATAGACAATGTTGCCTCGAAGCTCCGCATAGAGAGCACAGAGATATTTTCCCATTGCTTTGCCCAGCCTGTCGTCAGCGTAGTCCGGATTAGCGTAACTGTTCGCATAATTTTCCGGCAGAATATCTTCGTATAAATTGTGGTTATGTGTCTGTAGTTCATCCGGAGTCAGTTCGTATAGTCTTCCGGATGAGATTAAATTCCATGTGTCCAATATTTGGGACAAAAAAGAAGTGACTTTAGCTATATAGTCTTTATATTGTGAAGGGACATCGGATGCTTTGTTAATTTCCCGAATGCGCTCTGAGGCAAGGGAAAAACGTTCTTCCAATGCTTTGTTTTCTTTTTCATAATAGGAATAGATTTTCATGATGTTCTCCCAACTTGTGTTAATAATCCTGTCAGACGCTGACGCAGAGTGTGTTGTTTTTTGACGGCTTCATATCCCTGTTTTGCAATCTGCATTCTGGCATCATCGTGTTCCAGATAAAAACGGCATTTCTGAATAAGTTCTTCGTTGGTTTCAAATGTTTCCAGTTCTTTGCCGATTTCAAACATTTCCGGGATTTCGCTTTGCAAATTGGTCAGCAGAAAACCGCCGCATCCCATAATATCCCAGATGCGTAAAGGTAAACCGGTTTGTATGTTGGGAATCGTCATATTTAGGTTGATGAGACTGTTTTTGTTGATTCCCGGCAACTCAGCATGATAATCTACCGGTCCATGACAGGTGACAAAGGGTAATGTCAGCTCTGTGTCTTCTGAAAACAGGTGCACATGAGTATCGGTTCGCCGCATAATAAAAGCGAGTCTCTGCAATGCTTCCATACGCTCCAAGGACGCCGCTTTAAAACCCAATACCGTAGTAGAAAATAAAAGCCGTACATCGGAATTGGAGCGGGGTGATTTTTGATAATCAATCACGGATTCTAGTTGTTCGCAGATAGAATCGCTCAACAGTGTAGGAAGTATATTTCCGGCTGTGGAATGCAGCTGTGCCTCTAATGCGCAGTCAAGATATCCGCACAAGTAAGAGGGGAGGCTGCTGGCAATATCATCATAAGAATTGTGGGTATATAAATTTCCCACAAAGGAAATATCATACTGCTCCTTTGTTACGGGGAAGTGTTGATTCAAGCGTTCCACACAGGCACCAAGGGGAAGATAGTAGCAGTTTTCTACACCCATGACGCGCAGTGTCTCGTAGTCTTTTCTGTCAAATAAAAAAATCCGGTTACAGGAGTGGAAGACAGACTGATGGTGCAGTCCCAGGAGCGGGCTGTCACACGTCCATGCAACATATAAAATATCCGTAATCTTGCAGGCATCGGAAAGCACCGGGAAATAATTAATGGAAAACAATACTTCTGCAGGATTGCTACGCAAAAATGTCACTAACTGCTCCACATAGTTGTCATCTTCTTCCGGATTGGTGATGGGCTCTGTGTAGCAAATCACATTGTGTCCTAAAGAACATAGTGTTTCGTAGATATCCTGTTGTTGATATGCTTTCCATTGATATAAAACAATATTCATAATCAGCCTCCATGCTCCTGATGGTATTTTACCTTTTCGATATACATCTTTTCATCGGCAAACTTGATAAATTCATCCAGTGAAATATCTGAAGTTGGTACTGCGGTGACAATGCCGATACTGGAGCTGATCTGGTATGGTTTTCCGGAGTTGGCATTAAATTTATCCAGATAATTTTGAATTTTTTGACGGAATGTAGCTTCCTCATCTTCGGTATCGCATATCCAGGCAGCAACAAATTCATCACCGCCGAAACGGGCACAAGTAGCATTTTCAGGGGACATATTTGCCAATGCCTGTCCTACGGTGGAAATGGCAATATCGCCATCTGCGTGCCCGTATGTATCATTTATGGGCTTGAGACCATTTAAATCTGCTGAGACTATGATGATACGCAGTTCATTTTCAATACATTTCGTATATAACGGCTCAACCCGTTGATAGAATCCCCGGCGGTTGTACAAACCGGTCATAGGATCGTGGATGTATTTATTTTCCAACGAGGCAATAATATTTTGTTGTCTGGAATGTGTCTTTGTGTTTTCCAACGCATTGCTGACATGCATAAGAAACTGATAGAGGTGCTCGATATTCATGCGTTCTGCGTCGTAGGCAACCGCCACATATCCGATGGTCATATCCAATACATGCAGCGGACAGAACATCAATGCATCCTCTGTGTCCAGAATATTTTTTAAACCCGGTAGCAGTGCAGAGGTATTAAAATCAATAATTCCCTGCCATTCCCCGTCAATGCGGGAGAGCATCATATTCATTCTGGCAGAGTAACCTATGCGATGAAAATTATTTTGCTCAATAATATCGAAAAGCTCCTCTTGCTCCACCAGAAAGTCATCTACAACACAGAGCCAGAACTTCTCACTCTGGAACTCATCCGCATACTGCATCAGATCATTAAATACGCTGAAAAAGGAATCGTTATCCGTCAAGTCTGCCGCCATGTAAATCTGTATTTCATTAAAATGTTTGTCATTATTTAAGCGGGCGTGAAGCTTTTGGGTTTGCAAATTAAATTTTTTGCTGGCATTTTTCGTATCATATCCACATCCGCAGGAAGCCCCATATACAATTTCCAATAATATTTCCATGGGCTCATCCGGTTTTTTTCCGTTGATGATGTTGTTTATGATGCGGTATGCTCTGGAAACCGTTTCGTCTACATCGTATCGAATGGTGGTGATGGGCGGGATGAAATCCAATGCCTCTTCAATACCGTCGAAGCCTGTAACAGCGACATCATCCGGTACAGTATAACCGGCATCTGCCAGGTATTGAATCGTAGCAATTGCCATACTGTCATTGGCGCATACGATGACATCCGGAAATGGTAAATCACTATCTAAAAATGATTTTACCACTTCGTGGGTCGGCCCATACCAAAAATCACCATACCCGATGCGGTCTTCTTCTACGGGAATTCCATAATCCGTCAATATATCACGGTATATCTGGAGCCGTTCCTCAGAAAAGGCATTACCTTTGATTCCCGCTATAAAATTTATGCGTTTGTAGCCATGCTCTTCAATCAGATGAGAGAGCAGTTTGCGCATGGTGGATTCATATTCGTACAGAATGTTATAACATCCATCTACCGGTTGTTCTATAGATATTACGGGAACATCGTTATTTTTTGCCTGCTCGACAATGGTATTTCGCACTTCATCATTTTTTATCGTAGTAGAAAGCATAATGAGACCGTCCAGCAGATCATAATTGATCAGTTGAAAAATATTACCTTCTCCCGTATCGTGTTTCTGTTTCCAATAGAGCGGACTGAAGGCATTAAAAAAGAGAACCTTATAATGAAACTGACTGGCAAGTTTCTTAAAGGCAGCTAAAAATCGGTCATTGTAATCTGTACTGATATCCGCAACGCAGACTCCGATCACTTTCGTATTACTATCCAACAAACCCGCTGTACCTCCCTATTGCTATCTTGGCACGGTGATAATATAACGTACACATTATATTATATTTTAAAATAGGATGTACTTCAAGTGTTAATGAATGCAAAATATATTTTTCCCATCAAAGTAATTTATTATATAGGGCATTATGCAATTTGCTATGAATAGTACAAACAATTTCGGTCAATAATCGAACATATGTACTTGTTTCTTGTGCAAAAACGTGTTATACTTTACATGGGAAAGACATCATTGTTAATGTAAAATATTGAACACGAGATGGGAGAATGGCTATGGGTAGGCATGATGAGCTAAAGAAATATATTAAAATCAGAGGAGCAAGAGAGCACAATCTAAAGGGAATCGATATCGATATTCCCCGTGACGAATTTGTGGTGATAACGGGATTGAGCGGTTCCGGAAAGTCTTCTCTGGCATTTGATACGATTTATGCGGAGGGGCAGAGGCGTTATATGGAATCCCTCTCATCCTATGCCCGTATGTTTTTGGGGAGGATGGAGAAGCCGAATGTGGAGAGTATAGAAGGGTTATCGCCTGCAATCTCCATAGACCAGAAATCTACTAACCGGAATCCGCGTTCTACGGTAGGTACAGTGACGGAGATATACGACTATTATCGTCTGTTGTTTGCCCGTATCGGCATACCCCATTGTCCAAAATGCGGAAAAGAGATTAAGCGACAGACCATAGACCAGATTGTGGATGAGATCATGGGTTATCCTCAGGGAACCCGTCTGCAGCTATTGGCGCCGGTAGTACGGGGGCGTAAAGGCGAGCACGCTAAGGTATTCCAATCAGCAAAAAAGAGCGGTTATGTGCGTGTTGTAGTTGATGGACATGTCTATGACCTGTCTGAAACCATTAAGTTGGAGAAAAATAAAAAGCATAATATTGAGATTATGGTTGACCGTCTTGTAGTCAGAGAGGGGATTGAGAAGCGGCTGGCAGATTCTATTGAGAGTGTTATGCGCCTGTCGGATGGTCTGCTGACAGTAGATATTCCGGGGGAGCGTCAGGTGAATTTCAGTCAGAGCTTTTCCTGTGCAGATTGTGGCATCAGCATTGAGGAAATTGAGCCGAGAAGCTTTTCTTTTAACAATCCTTTCGGTGCCTGTGAGACCTGTGCCGGCATTGGGTATAAAATGGAATTTTCCGAGGAGTTAATGATTCCCGATCCTTCCGTCAGTCTTGCGGACGGTGCAATTATCGTGCCGGGCTGGCAGTCCTCCAAAGAACCGGGAAGTTATACCCGTTGTACGTTAGAAGCGTTGGCAAAGTCATATAAATTTGATCTGAGTACCCCTTATGAGGAGCTGCCGGACGATATTCGGCATATGATCATGTACGGTACTGACGGTCGTGTGGTGCAGGTGCATTATCGCGGACAGCGGGGTGTTGGTATTTATGATGTGGTGTTCGAGGGTGTTATTGCCAATGTGCAGAGGCGGTACCGGGAAACGCATTCTGAACTTGCCAAGAAAGAATATGAGAGTTTTATGCAGATTACCCCGTGTGAAACCTGTGGAGGCAGACGATTGAAGGAAACGTCCCTCGCAGTGACGGTCGGGGATAAAAACATTGCAGAAGTTACGGAGATGTCCATCAGGGATTTGGCGCATTTTATGGATACCTTGAAGCTTAACAAGAGACAGCAGACAATCGGCGAGTTGGTCCTGCGGGAAATACATGCCCGTGTAGGTTTTTTGATGGATGTGGGACTGGATTATTTGAGTCTGTCCAGAAATGCTGGCTCCCTTTCCGGTGGTGAGGCACAGAGAATTCGTCTGGCAACGCAGATCGGATCCGGATTGGTGGGTGTTGCCTATATCTTGGACGAGCCCAGCATCGGACTGCATCAGCGTGACAACGACAAACTGCTGAAAACCTTGCTGAAACTCAGAGATTTGGGAAACACTTTGATTGTGGTAGAGCACGATGAAGATACGATGCTTACGGCAGATTACATTGTGGATATCGGACCGGGAGCGGGAGCTTACGGAGGAGAGGTCGTTGCTGCAGGCACGGCAAAGGAAATCATGAAGGTGAAAGAATCTGTCACAGGCGCGTATCTTAGTGGCAGACGTGAGATTGCCATTCCGCCGAAGCGCAGAAAACCTGCTGGTTGGATGGAAGTAAAGGGAGCTGAAGAAAACAATCTTAAGAAGGTCAACGTGAAATTTCCGATAGGGGTCATGACTTGTGTGACCGGTGTTTCCGGTTCCGGCAAGAGTTCTCTCGTCAACGAAATCCTGTATAAGAGTCTGGCAAAGCAGCTGAACAGAGCACGGTGCATTCCGGGAAAGTATAAAGGCATCAAAGGATTAGAACAGCTTGACAAAGTGATTGATATCGACCAGTCACCTATCGGGCGCACGCCCCGTTCCAATCCTGCCACCTATACCGGTGTATTTGATATGATTCGCGATTTGTTTGCGTCTACACCGGATGCCAAGGCAAAAGGCTATAAAAAAGGGAGATTCAGTTTTAATGTAAAGGGCGGACGCTGTGAGGCGTGCTGCGGAGATGGAATTGTGAAAATCGAGATGAATTTCCTGCCGGACATTTATGTTCCCTGTGAGGTATGTGAAGGGAAACGCTACAACCGGGAGACGTTGGAAGTAAAATATAAAGGAAAGAGTATCTTTGACGTGCTTGACATGACGGTGGATGAGGCATTGCCTTTTTTTGACGCGATACCGTCGATACGTCGCAAAATTCAAACCTTGTATGACGTAGGACTGTCCTATGTGAAACTGGGACAACCTTCCACGACACTGTCGGGAGGTGAGGCGCAGCGCATTAAGCTTGCCACGGAGCTTAGCCGGAGAAGTACGGGAAAGACGGTTTATGTCCTGGATGAACCTACCACGGGACTGCATTTTGCAGATGTAGAGCGTCTCATTAATATATTGCACCGCCTGGCGGAGGGTGGCAATACGGTGATTGTGATTGAACACAATCTGGATGTCATTAAGACGGCAGATTATATTATCGATTTAGGACCGGAGGGAGGAGACCGGGGAGGCACCATTGTAGCGACGGGGACGCCGGAGCAGGTGGCAAAAAATCCGGATTCTTATACGGGCGTCTATGTGAAAAAAATGTTAGAGCGCGGCAAATAGGTTAAAAATTGTGCTGTCAATGAAGATGGTGGTAATGATGGAACGAGGTGAAGAGAATGGGAAGTCAAAATGGTTTCTTTGCCATGATGGCAAGGATGAAATATATCGAGCGATGGGCATTGATGCGAAATTCCGTTACTGAAAATATCAGTGAGCATTCTCTGGAGGTGGCAATGTTGGCACACGGGCTGGCAGTAATAGGCTGTAAACGTTTTGGCAAGACCTATTCTCCGGAGAGAATTGCTCTGTTGGGTATGTATCATGATTGTACAGAGATTATTACCGGGGATATGCCTACACCGGTCAAGTACGGCAGTGAGGAAATAAAGGAAGCATACAAGACGATGGAAAATGCTGCGGCATATCGTTTGCTAAATATGCTGCCGGGGGACTTGCGGGAGGAATATGAGGCGTATTTTCTGCTGAAATCTTTTTCCAAAGAGGAGAAGCGAATTGTCAAGGCGGCTGATAAACTGTCAGCACTGATAAAGTGCATCGAGGAGGAAAAGGCAGGCAATCATGAATTTTGCAGTGCCAAGGAAGCTACTTTGCGTGGCCTACAGGAAATGGAGCTGCCGGAGGTGGCAGTGTTTTGCCGGGAATTTCTGCCGGAGTATGAAAAAACATTAGACGAACTGTCGTGATTCTAGTGGGATGGGTATTTTCCGCAACAAAATAAAATAATTTCTTATTTCTTTTTTGGAAAAAATAGGGTATAATAGGCATGGTTTATATTGAACACTCTGCATGCACCATGAAAACGGTGTTTGTGGAAATATAATTTACAGAATCAGAAGATGGAGGGAAAATTATGTTAGTATCAGCAAAAGAAATGCTTACCAAGGCAAAAGCCGGCAAATATGCGGTTGGTCAGTTTAACATCAACAATCTGGAGTGGACAAAGTCTATTCTGTTGACAGCACAGGAACTGAAATCCCCGGTTATTTTAGGTGTGTCTGAGGGTGCCGGAAAGTACATGTGTGGTTACAAGACGATTGTTGGCATGGTTGAGGGTATGATAGAGGAATTGGGAATTACCGTTCCGGTGGCACTTCATTTGGATCACGGTTCATACGAAGGTGCAAAAGCTTGTATCAATGCAGGATTTTCTTCTATCATGTTTGACGGTTCTCATCTGCCAATCGAGGAGAACATTGCAAAGACAACAGAACTTGTAAATGCCTGTGGTGTTTTGGGACTTTCTCTGGAGGCAGAGGTTGGCTCAATCGGCGGTGAGGAAGACGGTGTTGTAGGTGCCGGAGAGTGTGCAGACCCGGATGAATGTAAAGCAGTTGCAGATCTTGGTGTAACTATGTTGGCAGCAGGTATCGGTAATATTCACGGTAAGTATCCGGATAACTGGGCAGGACTTAGCTTTGAAACACTGGATGCGATTCAGGCAAAGACGGGAGATATGCCGTTAGTGCTTCACGGAGGTACAGGTATTCCTGAAGATATGATCAAGAAAGCCATCTCCTTAGGTGTGGCTAAGATTAACGTAAATACAGAATGTCAGTTGGCATTCCAGGAGGCTACACGTAAGTATATTGAAGCAGGCAAGGATCTGGAAGGTAAGGGATTTGACCCGCGTAAACTTCTCGCACCGGGTGCTGAGGCAATCAAGGCTACGGTGAAAGAAAAGATGGAACTGTTTGGCTCCGTTGGAAAAGCCTGACATTTTGTCAAAAGAAAAAGACAGATGTATATGTTAAGAAACAGTTTTGCGAATGCAAAACTGTTTCTTACGCTATAGATGAGGAACAGCATGAATCAAGCAGAATTTTTGGCAGTATTGCGTGAAAGTCTGGAGGGAAATATCCCACAGGCAGAATTAGAAGAAAATATAATCTATTACAGGGAATATTTTGAAAGCAGTGATTGCAGCGACACGGAATTGTGTGAACAGCTTGGGAATCCCAGATTGATTGCAAAGTCCATTATTGAAGCGTATCTTGCATCAAAAGGAGCAGAGGCAGAGCAATATACCGGAAAGGCGCGTAGTGAGTACAGTCGTCGTCATAGTGCTGCCTCCGGCGAAAGTGGACAAAATTCGGTAGTCGGGCATGTTCTGCATATGCTTCTGCAGGGAATCATCGGAATCGGTCTTTTGGTCGGGCTGATACTTTTTTTGCGTGTGGCATTGGTGATTATTATCCCAATTGCATTTGTGATACTGATATGGAAATTGATTCGGGGAACCCTGTAATTTAGGACGTATACCCCTAATGAAAAGGATTGTGGCGCCTGGCACATCGACTAAATGTGGCATGGGGGATGGTTATGTACAAAGTTTTAGCAAAAAGCGGAAGGGCAAAGAGAGGGCAGTTGGAAACCGTGCATGGCACAATACAGACTCCGGTGTTTATGAATGTGGGGACAGTGGGAGCCATGAAGGGTGCGGTGTCAACAACCGATATGCAGGATTTAAAGACTCAGGTAATGCTTTGCAACACATATCATTTGCATGTCCGTCCCGGAGACGATGTAGTATATCGGTTAGGTGGGATACATCGCTTTGTGGCGTGGGATAAACCGGTACTTACGGATTCCGGTGGATTTCAGGTATTTTCTCTGGCGGGCTTGCGGAAAATCAAAGAGGAGGGCGTATATTTTAATTCCCATATTGACGGCAAAAAAATATTTATGGGACCGGAGGAAAGCATACAAATACAATCTCACATTGCATCTACCATTGCTATGGCATTTGATGAATGTCCGCCGCATCCGGCAACGAGACAGTATATGCAGGATTCTGTAGACCGTACTACGAGATGGCTGGAGAGATGCAAGCGGGAAATGGAGCGTTTGAATGCATTGCCGGATACCATTAATGCGAAACAGTTGTTGTTTGGGATTAATCAAGGCGGAACTTTTGAAGACATTCGTATAGAACATGCAAAGCGAATTTCGGAGATGGAGTTGGATGGTTATGCCATCGGCGGTCTTGCGGTGGGAGAATCCCACGAAGAAATGTATCGGATACTAGATGAGACAGTACCGTATTTGCCGGAGGATAAGCCTACTTACCTGATGGGAGTGGGAACTCCAGCCAATATTCTTGAGGCGGTAGAGCGCGGCGTTGATTTTTTTGATTGTGTATATCCCACCCGCAACGGGCGGCACGGTCATGCTTATACGAATCAGGGTAAGAGAAATCTGCTCAATGCACGTTACGAATTGGATGATAAGCCATTGGATGAAACATGTGACTGTCCGGTGTGCAGACATTACAGTAGGGCATATATCAGACATTTACTGAAGGCGAAGGAGATGTTAGGGCTTCGTCTGATGGTTACCCATAATCTGTATTTTTATAATATTATGATGGAAGAAATCCGGGATGCCATTGAAAAAGGGTGTTTCGAAGATTATAAAAAGAATAAATTAGAACAGCTACAGGAGGAAGGAAAATGAGTTTAATCGTATTATCCGGACAAGCGGCAGGAACGCAGAATGCAGGGGGCAGCATCATGACTATGATTGTCCTTTATGCAGTAATCATCGGAATTTTCTGGTTTTTTGCGATTCGTCCGCAAAATAAGCAAAAACAGGAGCATGAGGCACTGCTTTCTACGTTAGAAGTCGGTGACAGTATTTTGACTACCAGTGGTTTTTTTGGTGTTGTCATTGATATTAAAGAAGAGGTTGTCATCGTGGAATTTGGCAGCAATAAAAACTGCCGCATTCCGATGAAAAAAGAAAATATTTTGGAAATTGATAAGCAGTCTAACGAGTAGGCTGACTTTGAACGGGAGTATAAGAGACAGGAGTGCAGGGAGTGTCATGCTCTTGCGGTACGTATCGCCTCCAGATATTCTTCCGGCACTGCCAGGTTTCCCATTCCGGTACCTAAGGAAATGGCAGGTTTGTTGCTGCCGTGGAAGTCGGAACCGCCGCTGGGGAGCAGTTCAAATTCTTTTGCCAGCCTCATTGCAAAGGTTTCGTCTTGTTTGCTATAGGTAGAATATTTTACCTCCAAGCCCATCAAACCATAGTCCTTTAACTCAGCGAGCAGGTCGCGTATTTCCTTTTCGCTCAGGTTGTAGAGGAGGGGATGCGCCAAAATGGGGACCCCGCCTGCAGCAAGTATCATTTGGATGCCCTGTTCTCGTGAATAATATTCTCGTGGAACGTAGTAGGGGGCTTTCTGATCGAGATAGCCGTTGAAGGCTTCTGCTGTGTTTTTTACTACACCATATTTGATGAGCAGTCTGGCGAAATGGGCACGGGTAACCACCGTGTCGGGGTTGCCTTCTGTCAATTCCTCCATGGTAATGGGGATGCCGTCTTTGCGGAAACGTTCCGCCATTTCTTCATTTCTTGCATCTCTGCGCGCGATCATCACAGCAGACATTTCCTTTAAATCTTTATATGTGTAATCTATGAACAATCCTACAATATGAATATCACGGTCGCGGAAGCCGACGGAAAGTTCTGTCCCCGGTATGATTTCCGGAGAACCCGGTGTATCTGCGGCAGCAGACAGGATGTGGGGGATGCCGTCCACGGTATCATGGTCGGTCAGTGCCATGGCTTGGATGCCACAGTCTCGTGCCTTTTGTACCAGCTCTACCGGAGTGCAGGTACCATCTGAATAGTTTGAGTGAACGTGTAAATCAACTGTATGCATAAATTGCCTCCTTGTGTTTCTTTTTAAATCCGATATCATTTCATTTAATTAGTATAGCATAAAATGTAAAAAAAAGCATAGATAGTAAAGAAGAAATGTTTGGATAACAGGGGGAATTTGTATGAAAGGAAATGGAGTGGTATCGTTTCTTGTGGTTTTAGGGGGGATGTATCTTCTCTCTGCATTGCTGTTGGCAATAGGTGCAGGGATTTTGTGGAAAGTAGGTGCCGGAAGTCATATGATTAGCGGTGCGGTGATTGCGGTCTATGTGATTGTGAACTTTATCGGTGGTTTTATTCTTGGAAAATGGCGTGGAAAACAGAAATTGCTGTGGGGATGTCTGATAGGTGTCATTTATTTTGCTGTCTTGGTTCTGGCAGGTGTATGCTTTATGGGGACGCAGCTGACTGGTAATTCCTGGATATTCAGTGGGATTTTTGTCTGTGGAGTCACCGGGATGCTTGGGGGGATGCTGGCTCCGGCAAACACTGTGAAAAAGGGGAATTAATCTTATGTAACTCTTATGTAATAATTTGTTAATAAAAAAAACAACAAAAAGCGATACTATTTTCAAATAATGTGTTATTATATAAAGACAACGCTGGAATAAAAAGGTATTTTATTTATTGAAATTCAGGTGTCAAAATATAAATAAACAAGAAAAACGGGAGAAAATGGAAATAATGAGAGAGAACATAGATGGATGGAGGGCTCAAGATGAAACCAGAAAATGATGGGAATAAAATGGAAAGCTTGAGAGAGCGAAGCAAAAGAGAACAAAAAGCGCGTATGCAGGGACGTGGCTTGATAATCACCAATGCGGCAATTGCTCTGGGTATCATTATTGTTGTATTAGCGGTAAAAGCAATTATGCTGGATACCCCTCAGGCTCAGAAGAAGGGACAGAAAAATGACAAGCAGCCTTTGAAAGTTGCTGCAGAGGAAACTGCTGCGCCTACACCGGAGATTACGCCGGAACCCACACCGGAGCCCCAGGGAAAGGACAGATGGATTCGTAAAAATTTGGATGCTTCAAAGCCTATGGTTGCCTTGACATTTGATGACGGACCCTACACGAAGGTGACGGGACGCATATTGAAGGCACTGCAAAAGAGCAACGGCAGAGCGACTTTTTTTGTGGTTGGCAGTCGTCTTGATATGTATAAAGATACACTCCTTCAGGAATACCAGCAGGGAAACCAGATTGGAAGCCACACATATGACCATAAAGATTTAAGTGAGATGTCTGCCAAAAAAATCAAATCGGAGATTAACAAGACAAATAAGTTGGTGAGAGGAGTGATCGGAATTGACACAACAGCGTTGCGACCTCCATATGGAAACGTCAGTAGCACTATGCGTAAAACGATAAAAACACCGATGTATTACTGGAGTGTGGACAGTGAAGACTGGAAAAGCCGAAACGCCAATAAGGTTGTGAAACGCTGCAAAAAAATACAGGATGGTGATATCGTGCTAATGCATGATTTATATCCGTCTACCGCAGAGGCAGTGGAAAAACTGGCACCCTATCTGACGAAAAAGGGATTTCAGCTTGTGACCATAGATGAATTATTCTATTATAAGAAGATACAGACTAAGCCGGGTAAAGTATACTATTCCGCACAATAGCTGCGTATGAAATCTGATACGATAAATGTAAATGAAATTTACTTGCAATGGCATTGACTGCTATGATATAATGATAGTTGCGTGATATTTTCCGGGACAATGGGAAATATTACTAATAGCAGTTTATCAAAAGGAGAAAAGGAACATGAAGAACAAGAAAAAAGGAGTACTGCATCTGGTGATTATCCTGGCAGTAATTGCATTGTGTTCTTATACTACTCTGGTTGGTTTTACGAAAGCTCATAAAGGAAGCGCCAGAAATATTAAGTTAGGTCTGGACCTTGCCGGTGGTGTGAGTATTACCTACGACGTGGTGGGAGACAAACCGACGGATGAGGAATTGAAGGATACGGTTACGATGATGCAGAAACGTGCACAGGTACACAGTACGGAATCCTCCGTTGTAACCGATGAAAAAGGACGTATCGTAATTGATATTCCGGGTGTGGAAAATGCAGATGAAGTATTAGCTGACCTTGGTAAGGAAGGTTCTCTGGATTTTGTGGCACAGGATGACATGGATACTTCCAGTGGTTCTCCGGTATATTCGAAGACAATTTGTACCGGTAAGGACATTAAAACAGCGGAAGCAGGTACGATACAGGAGGAGACAACAAAAAACAGACAGCATATTGTGTCTTTAAAATTTACCGGTAAAGGTGCTAAGAAGTTTGCTAAGGCAACGGAAGCGGCTGCGCCGGAGCATAAAGTGATTTATATTGTATATGATGGAAAAATCATTTCCAGTCCGAGCGTAAATGAGGCGATTACGAATGGAGAGGCGCAGATTTCCGGTGGATTTGAAACCTATGACAAGGCAGACGATCTTGCATCATATATTCGTATCGGTGCACTGCCGGTTGAGTTGAAAGCGGCACAGTCTCAGGTAGTGGGAGCGCAGTTGGGTCTGGATGCCATTCAGACAAGCTTGCTTGCCGGTGCTATCGGTTTTGGCTTGGTAGTATTGTTCATGATTATTTTCTATCGACTGCCGGGTCTGGCTGCTTCCATTGCGCTGGTGTTCTATCTGGTCGTTATGTTAGTGGCACTGAATGGATTGAATATCACACTGACACTTCCGGGTGTTGCCGGTATCATATTGAATATCGGTATGGCGGTTGATGCCAACGTTATTATATTTACACGTATCAAAGAGGAACTTGCCACAGGAAAATCTGTACAGTCCAGTATCAAGATAGGTTTTGATAAAGCTTTGTCTGCTATCGTGGATGGTAACGTGACCACATTGATTGCAGCAGCTGTGTTGTATGTGAAAGGTTCCGGAACAGTAAAAGGTTTTGCAACTACACTTACAATCGGTATTTTATTATCCATGTTTACTGCACTGTTCATCACTAAGGTGTTATTAAATGCCATGTATGTTCTCGGTGTGGATGATGTGAAGTATTTCGGTGTGGAGAAAAAGCGTAAAACAATCCCATTTGTGCAGAATCGTGTGAAATTTTTCTGTATTTCCGGTTTACTCGTTGTTGCTTGTATTGTGACTCTGGTAGCAAATAAGAGTTCGCGAGGGAATGGTAATATATTGAACTATGGTTTGGATTTCCTGGGAGGTACATCCTATGATATTACTTTCCCGAAAGACACTACGATTGATGGGAATCTTAAGTCCGAGATGGAAAAGATGTTCATTGAGGTTTCTGGCTCCAACGATGTAGTCATTTCCGAAGTGGCAGGAGAAAATGCCCTGACCATCAAGACAGTGGAATTGAGCGAGGAACAGCGTGCAACATTAAATGATAAACTTCAGAGTGATTACAATGTGGACGAGAGAAACATTGAAAATCAAAACATCAGTGCATCGGTTTCGGATGAGATGAAGAGCGATGCAATTGTTGCAGTAGTCATTGCGGCAATCTTTATGTTGCTTTATATTTGGTTCCGGTTCAAGGATATCATCTTTGCCGGAAGTGCGGTGCTTGCGCTGCTTCACGATGTAATTGTAGTGCTTTTGGTATATGCCGTATCATTGATTTCGGTTGGTAATACATTCATTGCGTGTATGCTGACGATCGTGGGTTACTCAATTAACGCAACCATCGTTATCTTTGACCGTATCCGTGAGAATTTGGGTGCGAGAAAGAGTGCGGAGGCATTGACCCAGGTTGTAAACGAGAGTATCACACAGACATTGACACGAAGCATCAATACATCGATAACGACTGCTATCGTGGTTGTCATGCTGGTAATTCTCGGTGTGGAATCCGTGAGAGATTTTGCGATTCCACTGTTGGCAGGTATTGTATGCGGTGCATATTCTTCCGTATGTGTTACAGGTACCTTATGGTATTCACTGAAACGTGCCTTTGCGAAAGAAAATCAGACAAAGAAAGCCAAAGCATAATTAATTTAACAGATAATCATAAAAGAAGGAGTTTCGCCTCACAATGCGAAACTCCTTCTTTTTGTTGTTAATGCTGTGGTTTTTTGGCTATGAAGGCAACCCAGTCACCTAAGATGTTTTTGTCAAGAATCTGAAAATGGTTGGCAGTTAAAGCTGTTTCTACGTCATCTGCCTTTTCGGCGAGTATGCCTGAGGAGATAAAAATCCCTCCCGGTTTCATGAAATCTCCGATTTTTTCTGATAAGGGGATAATCACATCCGCTAAAATGTTAGCCACGGCAACATCAAAAGGCTCTCCGGTCTGCTTTCGTATCGTATCGGCATCCTCAAGAATGTTAGCCTGTATGGCGGTAAAGCGCTCCGGAGCAATGCCGTTAATCCGGGCATTTTCAATACTGCCCTCCACTGCCAGAGAATCAATGTCCAGACAGAAGGCAGAGTCTGCGCCGCACAGGAGGGCAGTTATTGCCAAAATGCCACTGCCGCAGCCTGCATCCAACAGACGTGTACGCTCGTTAATGTATTTCCGCAGGGATAGCAGACATAGTTTAGTGGTTTCGTGGGTGCCCGTGCCAAATGCGGAGCCCGGGTCAATGGATACGATGATGTCACTGGGGTTACAGTCCTCCGGTACATTTTCCCAGGTTGGCTTTATTAAAATGTCATCCGCCACCCAAAACGGCTTGAAATTTTCCTTCCATTTGTCCTTCCATGCACTGTCATCCTCTATGGTGTAGGTGATTTCCGGTCTCGGAATTGCGGAGAGAGTGTTTTGGTTTTCAATTCGTTCCAGAAACCGTTGGATGAATTTTTCCGGTTCAGACAACAGGGAATGTCCTGTGTCGTTTGACATGAGATCAGCATCCCGCAGAGAGGAACCCGTGCTGAAAACTGTTTGTGATGATGTTTCCGGCATATCTCCATAAAAAACAATAACAGCCTCTCCGTTATCCGGAGGGAGTGTTGCCGGGATGTCCGTGAACATCTTTTTTTCATCGGCAGGGGATAGAGGTACATTATCCCGTATTTCATAACCGATAACACCCAACTCCTCCAGAAGACCACCTATAGCGTCACAGGCACTTGTGGTTGTTTTTAATTCATATTTGATCCATTCCATTGTTATCCTCATTTCTGTGTAGTATGATATGAATAATGATACTTGAGTGTGGCGGACACCGAAAAACGGAAAGTTCCCCGGTGAATCGCTTATGAGTTCATAGTAAATATAATTATACCAGAGGAAGGGATGGGCGACAACTGATGAAGCTGTGGGTGACAAAAGGCTGCGGAGCTGATTTGCAACAGATTGCAGACAGATATCATATTTCTCTGATTTTTGCAGAGGTCCTTGTAAAGAGGGGGTTATATAACTGGAAAGACATGGATGAGTACCTGTTTGATGATATGATGCAACTACCTGCGGCATCGGAGATGTATGGACTTATCTGTGCAGCGGAATTGATTTGGCAAAAGATAAATGAGAAAAAAAAGATTCAGGTAGTGGGGGATTATGATGTTGATGGAGTGATGTCAGCATTTATACTTTGTCGCGGTTTGGAACGCCTTGGGGCAGACGTGAGCAGCAGAATTCCGCACAGGCAGAAAGATGGATATGGAATCCGTACTTACATGGTGGAAGATGCGTTTGCCGGGGGAGTGGATACTATTATTACTTGTGACAACGGTATTTCTGCTATGGATGCAGTGAAAAAGGCAAAAGAACTCGGACTGACGGTGATTTTAACAGATCATCATGAAGTGCCGCGCTCTGATGTAGGAGAGGAGCTGCCGCCTGCAGATGTCATTGTAGATCCCAAGCAAGAGAGGGACAACTACCCTTTTCGCGAATTATGCGGTGCGGGTATTGCGTTTAAGTTAATTTCGTATCTGTATGAAAAAAACTCTCACAAAGAGTGGGCAGAAGAACTGCTTCCTTTTGCGGCAATGGCAACTGTGTGTGATGTCGTTCCGCTGGTGGGAGAAAATCGCAGTATTGTGAAACGTGGCTTGGAAAAAATAAAGACAACGGACAATCCGGGACTTCGTGCATTGATAGAGCAATCACAGTTTCAGAAAGAAATTACGGCAAGGGATTTCGGATTTCGTCTGGGTCCTTGTGTCAATGCGCCGGGGAGACTGCAGGATGCCACGCTGGGTTTTTCTCTTTTTATGGAAAAAAATGAGGAAAAGGCGCGGAAAAAGGCGGAAAATTTGATAGAGCTCAATGTGGAGCGCAAGGAGATAACGCGAGTAGCTGTAGAGGAGGCGATACAATATATTGAACAACAGGGATTATCGAAAGTTCTTGTGGTTTATATGCCTTCCTGCCATGAAAGCGTGGCGGGGATTGTGGCAGGACGTTTACGGGAAAAATATTATCGTCCGGTGTATCTGGTGACGGATTCCGGGGATCATCTGAAAGGATCGGGAAGGTCTATTCCCGGTTATCATATGCAACAGGAGCTGCTTGCCTGTCGGGAATATTTAACGGAATTTGGCGGACATTCCATGGCGGCAGGATTTTCCCTGCCAAAGGATAATCTGGATTCCTTGAGGGAAGCATTGTTGTCGCATTGCAGTCTTTCGGAAAATGATTTAACGGAAAAAGTCTATTATGATAAGGAGGTTTCTCTGGCTGATCTGGATGTGGCACTGGCGGAACAGCTTGGCTGGCTGGAGCCAACGGGTGAGAAAAATCCTTCTGCCGTATTTGCAAAACGGGATGCGGAGATTTTCTCAGTACGCATGTGCGGCAAAGATATGAGTACGGCACAGATACGGTTCCGTGAAAATGGCAAACAGTATCAAGCTGTGAATTTTCGTGGGGAGGACGGTGTCGGTAAGGCAGTCGCCAAGAGATATGGACAGTCAGCGTGGGATGAACTGAAAAGTGGTGCCGGAGGCGGAAAATACAAAATCGATATTTTGTTTTCTTGTGAAATAAATGATAAGTATGGCTCGTTGCAGCTGCGGATTATTGACTGTCAGTGATGACTGTGCTATACTAAGGGGTAATATGTGGGGAAATGTCGTTTTTTGCGGCAAATACATAGATGATACAGAATTTATACCGCGGACAGGGCGGTGGAATGGAGAATGCCATGTCAAACGTAAATTTGGATGAAACATTGTTTTATCAATATATGATTAATAATAACTCCACAAGTACCATGTTGAATGCGATTTCGGGAAATAATTCCCAGGATAGCGGATATGGGAACATCGCGAGTGTGCTTAGTGCGCTGCAGTCTTCCGGTTCCTGGGGGACAGGAAGTATTTCGGATGTGAGCACATTGCTGGGTCTTACCGGAGATTACAGCAGTATCGGTTCGCTGAACGGATTTTCCACTATACTGCAGGCATATATGAATCAGAATCAGACCGGAATTGCCGAAATGGTAGAGAAGTTAGAGGATGTTCTGGAAGAGGCTGCCGAGACAGAGGGTGATACCCGTTCCTATAAAACGGTGCAGGAAATTTACGATTATTTTGCGGAGATGACATCCGGGAAAGCAGAAAGTTTGGTTTCTTCAAATTCTTCGGGACAGTCGAAAAATGTCGGCACAGTTACTCCGTTTCCGATAGGAACTGACTTTGATTTTGACAAGTTTGAGAGTGAGACAGATGCGATGATAGAGGCAACGTTAGAAGAGATAGGCATGTAAAACGCAAAAAATGCTCCGCAGGCGGAGCATTTTTTTATAATTGCTTCATGTTTGTAAATTCAAAATGCAGGTATATGCGAAAGCATAGCATGATGATGATTCTTGATACGATATTGAGGACGAAGAGCATAGCAGGATAAATGTTCCACGGAGAGGATAGCGTGCTCCGGGTGAGGGCATACTGCCATATGGCTAAAAAAAGCAACAGGATAGGTGCCGCACCCTGTTCACATCGGTAGCGTATATAGGAAAAATGATATTTTTTCATGGTTTTCGGGAGTTGCCATTCCGGCTCTTTTTTTTTGTCTTCATTGATTACCGCTTGCAAGAGCATTGGTAGTAAGATGCCCAGTACGGCTATATAAGCGCAGGAGGGTGACAATCGGAGTATGCTGAGCATCGCCAGGGCTGCTGTGAGAAATCTGGCAGCTACAAATCCGATATACCGGGAAAGCATCGCCATTTCACGTTTGATGGAAGATTGTGGCTTCGACATAGTAGACCTCCTTATGATATCTGAATAGTATTATAAAGATTATAAATCAATGAGCAAAGGAAGTCAAAATACCTTGAACGGTCTTTTCGGCAGCATAACGACGCGAGACTAAACGGGGTTCAAATGGGCTTGTTATGTTAAATAATCCCATTAAAGTATTACATTTATTACAAATGTTTTACAATTTTTCGAATTTTTTCATAAAATGTCTGAGAATCGGAAAATTCTCTTTCCTATTTTCAGAAAATAGTATATAATAGTGGCGAATATGTTTAAATGAATATGTTTAATATAGTGAAACTATGGAAAAAATAGAAAGTAACGGAAGCGAAAGGAGAACAATAATGGTTGGAAGCGATATTGGAATCGATTTAGGTACAGCCAATGTACTTGTTTATATAAAAGGAAAGGGCGTTGTGCTGCGGGAGCCATCCGTAGTGGCATTTGATAGAGATACAAATAAAATCAAGGCAATCGGTGAGGATGCACGTCTTATGCTTGGGCGTACACCGGGAAATATCGTTGCAGTACGTCCGTTGCGCCAGGGTGTAATTTCAGATTACACCGTGACAGAAAAAATGTTACGCTATTTTATTCAGAAATCATGTGGTAAATCTCGCTTCCGTAAACCACGTATCAGTGTTTGTGTACCCAGTGGCGTTACTGAGGTGGAGAAAAAAGCCGTTGAAGATGCTACCTACGAGGCAGGTGCGAGAGAAGTTGCTATTATTGAGGAGCCGATTGCAGCAGCTATCGGAGCGGGAATTGATATATCCAGACCGTGTGGGAATATGATTGTGGATATCGGTGGTGGTACTTCGGATATTGCGGTCATTTCTCTTGGCGGTACGGTTGTAAGTACCTCAATCAAAGTGGCAGGGGATGATTTTGATGATGCCATTGTCCGCTATATGCGTAAAACTCATAATCTGCTCATCGGTGAGCGTACTGCAGAGGAAATTAAAGTAAAGATAGGCTCAGCATACCCGCGTGCGGATATGGTTGCTATGGATGTGCGTGGTCGTAATCTTGTGACTGGTTTGCCCAAGACCATTAATGTAACTTCTGATGAGACATTGGAAGCACTTCGGGAAATTACCTCCCAAATTGTGGAAGCGGTACACACTGTTTTGGAAAAAACTCCGCCGGAGTTGGCAGCGGATGTGGCTGACCGTGGGATAGTGCTGACAGGTGGAGGAAGCCTTTTGAACGGTCTTGAGGAGTTACTCGAGGAGAAGACAGGCATTACTACTATGACAGCAGAAGACCCTATGACGGCCGTTGCAGTTGGTACCGGCAAGTTTGTAGAATTTTTAGCCGGTAAGCGAGATGACGATTAAAGTTTTTATTTAAAATGTCGATATATATTTAGTAGAGCGGATTCAGACAAAAATCCCTTTACACAAACGAGTATTTGGTTCTTGAAGGAGGAATACAAATGGTAAGAGGATTGTATACAGCTTATACAGGAATGAAGAATGAGCAGCGTCGTTTGGATATTATTTCCAACAACCTTGCCAATTCTGCAACAATCGGATACAAGGAAGAAAATGTAGTAAGCCGCTCCTTTAAGGACATGATGGCAGTTAAAATTCGCGACGGTTCCGTCGGATACGTGGATCAGCCTATCGGTACAGTGAATCTGGGTGTTAAAATTGGTGAGACCTATATGGATTGGAGTCAGGGAAGTATACGTGAGACAGGCAATACATATGATCTGGCAATTCAGGGAGATGGATTTTTCGTACTTCGTTATACCAATAAGCAAGGTCAGAGTGAGATGATGTACACTCGTTGCAGCACCTTTAAATGTACACAGGATGGTTTCATAGTAGATGTAGACGGTAATCATTTACAGGGAAGTGGTGGCGATATTCAGATACCGACAGATGCTCGTGAGATTGCAATCAAGGAGGATGGCTCAATCTTCGCTGATGGTGTTTTAGTTGACACTATTTCATTGGCAAACTTCGCAGATTACAACTATCTGGACTTATACGGAGAGAATATGTTCAGAGCGGTGGAAGGTGCCACGTTAATTGACGCAGAAGCTAAAATTGCACAGGGATACACAGAGCAGTCTAATGTTAATGTTATCTCTGAGATGGTATCAATGATTACCATTACCCGTGCATATGAGGCCGGTCAGAAAATGATTAAGACGCAGGATACACTTCTTCAGAAATCTGCAAACGAAATAGGTAAAGTATAATAGTAGTCACTAATACGTGACGGAATAGGAGAGTCATTATGATGAGATCACTTTGGACGGCTGCTTCCGGTATGAAAGCGCAGCAGACCGCCATGGACAATCTTTCTAACAACTTAGCAAACATTAACACGACAGGTTACAAAAAGGAGCGTCTGGAATTTCAGTCGTTGCTGTATCAGAACATTCAGAGAAGAACCACAGATAATGAGGGTAATCCGAAGCCGATTGGAGCCCAGGTTGGTCTCGGTGTTAAGGTGGCAGCGATTAGTACGGAGTTTGAGCAGGGAGAACTTACCAATACCAATGGTGATTTTGACTTTGCGATTCAGGGTGAAGGTTTCTTCATGATTGAGATGCCTGACGGAACTACTGCATATACCCGTAATGGTCATTTTGGTATAGGTATGCTTGCAAACGGTTATCAGCTTTCTACCGCAGAGGGATATCCGGTTTTGGATTCTCAGGGAAATCCTATTACGTTTGATGCAGCTACAGACGTATCCAAGTTATCCTTTGACAATTATGGACGCATTATGTATCGTGCGGACGATGGAAATGCTTATCTGACAGGTGTTACCATAGGTGCTGCACAGTTCAACAATCCGGCTGGTTTATCTAAAATCGGTGACAGTTACTTTATAGCGACTGCCGCATCCGGTGAGGCACGAATTGAGGGACAGGATGATGCATTGACCATCAGTATTATAAAAAATAAATATTTAGAGCATTCCAGTGTGCAGGCTGTAGATGAAATGGTAGATATGATTATTACCCAGCGTGCTTACGAGATGAATTCCAAGGCAATAACAGCATCAGATGAGATGTTACAGCAGGCAAATAATCTGCGTGCTTAATGAGTTTTAGTAATACGTGGGCACTATTTTGACACGCTGTTGATAGAAAGGATGATGAAATATGAGTTCTATTTACGATGTTTCTTCTATATATGATACATATTCACAGTCCATGCAGTCCACCTCCGGTGCATCTGCACAGAGCGCATTGTCTGCAGTAAATGAAAATACTACAGATGAGGAACTCATGGATGCGTGCAAAGGTTTTGAATCATATTTCGTGCAGAAGATTATTGAGAAAGCACGTAAAATGGTAGAGAGTGATGAAGAGGATAAAGATGAATATCTGGAAATGTTTGGCGACACCTTAAATCAGGCATATGCTGATAAAATTGTAGAGGGTGGTGGGATAGGCATTGCTCAGCAGCTCTATGATTCCATGAAACGCGATTAGTTGACGTATGATGAAATATATGTTATATATTGATAGAAAATAATTTGGGCCACTGTTTTTTGACAGTGGCTCTTTGTGCGAATGAAAGGCTAAACAGGATTTCGGTGTACTGCCATGTTACAAGTGTAGAATAGCAGTGGTGCTGTTATCCCGGGAGGCGGAATGGAGAATGCAGTGAGTGAGCAAGTGGTATGGGAAGGGTATGTAGAACGAATTACTTTCCGAAATGAAGAAAACGGATATACGGTACTTTTTATAGTGGATGCCGAAAAAGATAAAGAAGTCTGCTGTGTAGGGAATTTTTCTTATGTTGCTGAGGGGTTATACCTGCGTATAGAGGGAAGAAAAGTGGTACATAAGACATACGGACTTCAAATTCAGGTGGAGCGTTACGAGGAAAAACAGCCCAGCGACTCCGTTGCCATAGAGCGATATTTGGGCTCAGGAGCAATTAAGGGGGTTGGTCCTGCACTTGCAGCTCGAATCGTGAAACGTTTTGGTGAGGATACGTTTGCCATCATGGAGAAGGAGCCGGAGCGTCTCTCGGAAGTGAAGGGGATTAGTGAAAAAATGGCGGTCCGGATTGCAGAGCAGTTTACGCAAAAACGTCAGATGCGACAGGCGATGTTGTTTTTGCAGGATTACGGCATCAGCATGAATCTGGCGGTGAAAATATATAAACATTATGGGGATAAAATGTATGAAATATTACAAAAAAATCCCTATCGTCTGGCAGATGATGTTCGGGGAATCGGATTCAAAATTGCTGATGAAATTGCCAGACAGGCGGGTTTTACACAAGATTCGGAGTATCGTATCCGTGCAGGAGTGCTATATACACTGCAGCAGTCCGGTGGGCAGGGGCATTGTTATTTGCCGGAGAAACAACTGATACAGGAAGCTTCAAAACTGCTGATGGTGGAACCGGAGTCCGTGGCGACCTGTCTGGAGTCGATGATGTTAGAAAAAGAGTTGATTGTACAGGAAGGTGGCGGAGAGCGATGGATATATACCAGTACACTGTATTATATGGAGTTGAATTGTGCCAGAATGCTTTTGGATTTAAACATCTCCTATCAGATTGAGGAAAAAGAATTGGAGAAGATGATCAGCCGTATTGAGTCACAGGAGCAGATTCAGTTGGATGAGTTGCAGAGAATGGCTGTGCATGAAGGCATATGCAGTGGGGTAAGTATCATCACCGGTGGTCCGGGTACCGGAAAAACCACTACTATCACTACTATTTTACAGGTTTTTGAGCGCGAAGGGCTGGATGTTCTTTTGGCGGCGCCCACAGGCAGGGCGGCAAAGAGAATGTCTGAGACTACCGGGTGGGATGCACAGACCATCCATCGTCTGTTGGAAATTACCGGTGGAGTGTCCGAGGGAGAAGAACGAGGAACATATCATTTTGAGAGGAATGAAGAACAGCCGCTGGAGGCAGATGTTGTCATAGTGGATGAATTTTCCATGGTGGACATCTATTTGATGAATGCATTGTTGCGGGCAATTGTTCCGGGGACACGCCTGATTATGGTGGGGGACGTGAATCAGCTCCCTTCTGTGGGACCGGGAAATGTGTTGAAGGATATGATACAGGCGGAGTTTTGTCCGGTTGTGCGGCTGAACCGTATTTTCCGGCAGGCAGCAGAAAGCCGGATCGTCATGAATGCGCACCGGATCAATAGCGGAGAACAAATATCTTTGGACAACCAGACTCCGGATTTTATGCATTTGGAAAGGTCAGATAGTAATTCCGTGATAAATGTAATCGTTCAGCTGGTTATGCAAAAGCTGCCACCACATGTAGAAGCATCGCCTTATGATATACAGGTGCTTACACCTACCAGAAGGGGAGAGCTCGGTGTGGAAAGTCTCAATGTCGTTCTTCAGAGATATATGAACCCTCCGGGGGCTGACAAAATAGAAAAAGAATTCCATGGCGTGCTATTTCGGGAAAAAGATAAGGTCATGCAGATAAAAAATGATTACCAAATTCGCTGGGTAAAGAAGACGAGACTGGGTGACGTGATAGAGGAGGGAACGGGTGTATTTAATGGAGATACCGGAATGATAAAGGAAATAATACCTATGGATGAGACAGTGGTGGTTGAGTTCGAGGAGGGGAAACTGGTAGAATATGAATATAGCCAGATGGATGAGATGGAGCTGGCATATGCCATTACAATACACAAATCTCAGGGAAGTGAGTATCCTGCAGTGGTATTGCCGATACTGGGAGGTCCCCGTATGCTGATGAACCGAAATATTCTCTATACAGCAGTGACCAGAGCGAAAAAGTGTGTTACTACGATAGGAAGTAATCGTATGATTCAGCAGATGATACATAATATCAACGAGCAGAAGCGGTATTCCAGTCTGTGTCTGAGGATCAAAGAAATGGAGGAGGAAGACGCAAGTGTATCACGATGACAGGCTGCTGCAGAAAAGCAACAAACGTTCGTCTTTTATCGACGGATTTCTACATATCATATTTCCTGCCAGGTGTCCCGGATGTGATAAGGTACATCCCATTGGGGTGCGTGGTTTTTGTGAGAGCTGCCGAAATGACTTGCGGGAGCCGGAGGGGAAATTATGTCCTTATTGTGGTAAACCGATACAAGAGGAGGAAGATTGCTGCCGGGAGTGCAGAAAAGTGTCTCATGATTTTATTGCCGGAGAGGCACTGTGGTTGTACACCGGTAGACTTCAGGAATCCATGGCACGTTTTAAGCAGGGAAAAAGGGCGGAGTATGGAGAAGTCTATGGAGAACTTCTATGGCAAAAAAAGAAAAAATGGATTCAGAGCATCGGGCAGGCAGTGTTGGTGCCCGTGCCGATTTATAAAAACCGTCTGCAAAGACGTGGATATAATCAGGCAGAACTCATAGCTGCAAAATTATCTGAATGTGCCGGATTGCCAATGGCGGAAAATCTTTTGATAAGGCAGCGTGATACAAAACCGCAGAAGGAGTTATCCAGACAAGAACGTCGGGAAAATATAAGGGGTGCCTTTGTGTGTGGGAAAGAAGCTAGTCATTGGTTGTATTCATCTCAGAGATGTGCTATAATCGTAGATGATATCTACACGACGGGAAGCACTGTAGACGCATGTGCGTCTGTACTCCGTGAGGTAGGTTTTGAAAAGATTTTTTTCTTATGCGTCTGCGTAGGAAAAACGATGTAGGAGGAATGGAAAATGGATGTAAGAAATTGTAAAGTTTGTGGCAATATGTTTAATTATATTGATACAAGCATTTGCCCGTCTTGTACTAAAAAGCTGGAGGAGAAGTTTCAGGTTGTAAAGGAATTTATTCGTGAAAATCCCGGGACGCCTATCTCGCAGGTTGCAGAGGAGTGTGAAGTTCCGGTGCAGCAGTTAAAGAGGTGGGTGCGTCAGGAACGATTGACATTTTCGAGTGAATCCGGAGTTACCATTGACTGCGAGAAATGCGGAAAACCTATTTTGACAGGACGATTTTGCAGAGAATGTAAGCGCAATCTGACAGATACTTTTTCCGGGATGTATACGGAAAAGAAAGTTGTTGCAGCACCGAGGAAAAACGACTCTAAAGGAAAAATGCGATTTTTGGATTAGCAGTTATATTTTTCATTGGTTGAAGACGCCAAATAATGAAAGAGAATTTTTTATCATAGTAGTACAACCAAAAATCGAGAGGAGGTGGTACTATGGGGATGAATACAGTAAGTGCAGTATTCGAGCAAGCATTTCTTAGTGTAAGTAGTCAACTGTTGGGTATTCAGATGCAAAAAAGAGAAAAATATCCGGGTTTTTCTGTGGAAGAACCAGTGTGCCACGTCATGATTCGCACGATAGGATATATACAATTAGAAATTACGTGTTTATTTCCGCAAAAACTTGTACAACAGATTGTAAGTTGTATGCATGGTGGCAAGAAACCACCTGATGAGGAAGTACCGTTATACATAAAGGAGTACGTAAACATTGTTTGTGGACGAGGAATTTCCGATTTGAATGATCAGTATGGGAAAGCGTCCCGACTGTCAGTTCCGTTTTATCAGGAAGAAATCATGCATGAAGATGGGCTGAAGGAGCAAAAAGAAGCAGTGTTTGAGAATGAATACGGGGCAATGCTGGTTGTTATGTGTTGTTCTAAAGAAAAGCAGTTATCGAAGGAGGGCTTGCAAAATGGATACAATTAAAATTATGGTGGTGGATGACTCCCCATTTGCGTCAAAGCAGATTCAGGATGTGGTTGAAGAAAACGGCTATGAAGTGGTAGCTTATGCTAAAAATGGCGAAGAAGGCATTAAGTTATACGAAGAAATCCATCCGGATATTGTAATTATGGATATTATTATGCCGGGAATTGACGGATTGGAGACTGCACAAATCATTAAGAAAAAAGATCCGGAGGCGAAAATCATGATGTTGAGTTCCCTTTGTGATTCGGGAACTCTGGAGGAGGTTCGTGGAATAGGCCTCAAATATTTGATTCCTAAGCCATGGGAAGATGACGTGCTTTTGGCGACGTTAGAGTTATTAAGTAAATAATATACAGAATAATTTTTTGACGCATTTTATTTGATAAAGCCGGGATAGAGTGAATAGGAGTCGAAGAATGATAAGAACAAAAATTATTGCAACAGGTGCCTGTGTACCGGAACAGGTGATTACCAATGAGGATTTGTCAAAAATTGTAGATACCAGTGACGAGTGGATTACTACTCGCACCGGTATCAAAGAGAGGCATATTTCAAAAGGTGAAAACACGTCAGTGCTTGCCATTGGTACGGCAAAGATGGTTATGGAGCGTGCGAAAGTTGCTCCGGAAGACGTAGATTTGGTGATTGTAGCATCGGTAACGCCTGATTACGGAACTCCTACACTGGGATGTATGATACAGAAGGAACTTGGACTGGTCAATGCGGTTGCTTTTGATGTGGTTGCTGCATGTAGTGGATTTATGTTTGCTATGAGTGTGGCAGATAAGTACATAAAGACGGGAGTATACCGCAATGCCATTATAATCGGTGCCGAGACCTTATCAAAAATAATCAACTGGGAAGATCGTGCAACTTGTGTATTGTTTGGTGACGGATCCGGTGGTGCTTTTGTTGAGGCCTCTGAGGAGGGTGGTATTCTGGCAGAGGAGTTGGGAAGTAAAGGTGAGCTCTGGGAGATTCTGACAGAGGGCCATATCAACTGTGCGAATGCTTTCAATGATTTGAAAATAGAGGATGACCCTGAATATTTTGTGCATATGGATGGGCGTTCTGTCTTTAAGTTTGCCACGAAAACGGTTGTGAAGAGTGTGGCAAATGTTCTGGAAAAAGTGGGACTGACGAAAGAGGATATCAATTATGTTGTTCCGCATCAGGCAAATTCCCGTATTATTGATGTAGTTGCTGACAAGCTGGATATGGATCGAGATAAATTTTATATGAATATGGACCGTTATGGCAACACGTCGTCGGCAAGTGTTCCTATGGCATTGAATGAGATGAATGAGAAAGGAATGATTAAGCGGGGAGATAAAATTCTGCTTACAGGTTTTGGTGGTGGAATGACATGGGGGACTATGTTGATAGAATGGTAACAAAGCATATTCGGAGTGTTTGTGATACACTTATGCCATTATCAGTATTGCATATATCTGCAAATGTGAATATTGCATTGGCAGTATATATATAAATTTTTTTTAGGAGGATGTAGCTATGGTATTCGAGAAAATCAGAGAGATTATTGCTGAGCAGACGGGTAAGGATATTGAGGAAATTACATTGGAAACCAATGTAAAGGAAGACCTCGATGCAGATTCCTTAGATTTGTTCCAGATTATCAACGACATTGAAGATGAGTTCGATGTATCTGTTGAGGATCCGGAGTCTATCGTTACCGTACAGGATGCAGTAGACTTTGTTGAGAAGAACCAGAAATAAGAAACGAAGCAGTTGGTTTTGCTGGTATCGGAATACTCCGTGCCAGTGAAACCTCTCTTTGTAGCTATGGAGGAATCAAATGAAAACCGTTTTTATGTTTAGTGGTCAAGGTGCACAGTACGCCGGTATGGGAAAAGATTTTTATCAGAATTATCCGGTGGCAAAGGAGGTTTTTGACCGGGCAGATGAAGTTCTGGGATATTCCATTAAAGATATTTGCTTTGAGAATGAAGAAAAATTAAATGATACAGAATTTGCACAACCGGCAATACTTACAATGAGCATTGCCGCGATGAAAGTATTAGAAGAAGAAGGAGTACGTGCAGATATGACTGCGGGGTTGAGCCTGGGAGAATATTCTGCATATGTGGCTAGTGGGGCAATGGACTTCGAGGAAGCGGTAGCCCTGGTACAAAAAAGAGGAAAATTCATGGCAGAGGCAGTGCCTTCGGGAGAGGGTGCCATGTATGCCATTATCGGATTAGATACAGAGTTAGTGGAGGAGGCTTGTTCTGAGGCGACTGCAGAGGGGAATGGTCTGGCAATACCGGCAAATTATAATGCACCAGGACAAATTGTCATTGCAGGACACACAGCAGCCGTTGCCAGAGCAGCAGAACTTGCAAAAGAGAAGGGTGCTAAGATGGCAGTACAACTTAAGGTGAGCGGACCATTTCACACGGAGTTGTTACAGCCGGCAGCAGATAAACTGGGTCCAGAGTTGGATAAGATGAACATATCTCCTATGAAGATACCGGTATATACGAATGTAAATGCACAGCCGGTTCCATCGGAGAATGATATTGTACCGATACTGAAGAAACAGATTATCAGTCCTGTTCGCTGGGAGAATACCATTCGCAATATGGCAGAACAGGGGGCAGATACCTTTATAGAGTTAGGACCCGGTAAGGCGTTAAACGGCTTTGTAAAACGAACTTTGAAGGGTGTTGTCAATGTCAATGTGGAGGACAGTTCTTCTTTGGAAAAGACCATGAAGAAACTGAATGAGTCTGTATAAATAAGAAGATGTTGTATCCGTAAACCAACCGCAAAAATGGAGGAAATTATGTTACAGGGAAAAACCGCAGTAGTTACAGGAGCTGCCAAGGGTATCGGAAAAGCGATAGCTCTTGCGTTTGCAAAGGAAGGATGTAATATAGTATTAAATTACCGCAGTAATGTGGCACCGGAGACAATTGCAGAGATTGAAGGTCACGGTGTGAAGTGCCTGCCGATTCAGGGGGATGTCAGTGACTTTTCCTTTGCAGCAGATATGATGAAGCAGGTAAAAAAAGAATTCGGCTCCGTAGATGTACTGGTTAATAATGCGGGAATCACAAGAGATATGCTTTTGATGCGCATGTCGGAGGAGGAATTTGACTCCGTGATCAATACCAATCTGAAAGGTACATTTAACATGATTCGTCATGCCAGCAGCATTATGCTGAAGCAGCGCAGTGGTGTCATTATCAATATGTCCTCTGTGGTGGGCGTGATGGGAAATGTCGGTCAGGCAAATTATGCAGCATCCAAGGCGGGAGTCATCGGATTAACGAAATCTACAGCAAAGGAACTTGCTGCCAGAGGGATTACCTGTAATGCCATTGCACCGGGATTTGTTGAAACGGATATGACAGCTGTTTTGTCGGAGGATACTCAGAAACAGATGTTAGAGGTGATTCCTTTGAAGCGCTATGGACAGGTGGAGGATATTGCCAGGGCAGCAGTATTTCTGGCAGAAAATACCTATATTACCGGACAGGTTTTAAATGTGGACGGTGGAATGTGTATATAGGTATCATATAGATAGAAAAGGCAGAATTTCATACCCTGCAGTCTGGAAAGTCATGGCTGACAGGAACGGAGGTACACTATGGAAAGAAGAGTTGTAATCACGGGTTTGGGAGCAGTCACTCCATTGGGAAGTACGGTGGAGCAGTATTGGCAGGGATTAAAAGACGGTGTTTGCGGCATTGATTTAATTCAGAAATTTGATACTACCGATTACAAAGTGAAAGTTGCCGCTGAAGTGAAGGATTTTGATGCAGAGAAATATATGAATAAAAAAGACGTCAAGAGAAATGATCTGTATGCTGTTTATGGACTGGCAGCGGCTATCCAGGCGTTTGAGGACAGCGGCATGGATATGGAAAAAGCAGATGCAACAAGGGTCGGTGTTATCGTAGGCTCCGGTATTGGCGGTCTGATGACTATGCAGGATCAGGTAATCCGTATGCATGACAAGGGACCATCCCGTGTTTCTCCACTGTTCATTCCTATGACGATCAGTAATATGGCTGCAGGAAACATTGCCATTGCTCTTGGTGCAAAGGGAACTTGTGAAAATATCGTTACCGCTTGTGCAACCGGTACCAACTGTATCGGTACGGCATATCGGGATATCAAGCATGGATATTTGGATGCATGTATCACCGGTGGTGCAGAGGCATCTATCTGTGAGATAGGAGTTTCCGGCTTCACGAATCTGACAGCTTTGTCGGAATCACCGGATCCAAAGGATGCCTGCAAGCCGTTTGATAAAGAGCGCAATGGCTTCGTAATGGGAGATGGCGCCGGTATTCTTATTTTGGAAGAACTTGAGCATGCAAAGGCACGAGGTGCTAAGATATATGGAGAGGTCGTAGGCTATGGTGCAACAGGAGATGCTTACCATATGACGGCACCATGTCCGGATGGTGAAGGAGCTGCCAGGGCAATGAAGCTTGCCATGGAGGAAGCGGGAATCACACCGGAACAGGTGGACTATATTAATGCCCATGGAACCAGCACCCATGCAAATGATGCCGGGGAGACTGCCGCTATTAAACTGGCGTTTGGGGAATCAGCAAAAAACGTTCCCATTAGTTCTACAAAGTCTATGACGGGACATTTGCTGGGAGCAGCAGGAGCCATTGAGGCAATTGCATGTGTAAAGGCTTTGCAGGAGGGCATCCTGCCGCCGACCATCAATTATAAAAATCCTGATGAGGAGTGTGATCTCGATTACATTCCCAATGAAGCCAGGAAAGCACCGGAGGCAACGTATGCGCTTTCAAATTCCCTGGGATTTGGAGGACACAACGGTGTGCTTTGTTTTAAGAAATGGACGGAATAAAACGGAAGCTATAGTGATTGGGGAAATGTATGATATGAGGGATTTATAATTTCATGCAGGAAGAAAGGTGTGGTATTAAAGATGCAGTATGAGCAGGTAAAAGAGTTAATCGATATTTTTGAGCGCACAGATTTAAATGATATGGAAGTAAGGTTGGGGGATGCTTCTTTGAGATTGAGTCGTGGTAGAGGCGGGAATAGTGCGGAGGAAACAACGGCTCCTATAGTTGTTACAGAGGCGGTTTCACAGGCAGTATCAGCTAACTCCAAACCGTCAGCAAATGCAGAAGCTTCGAAAGCGGTATCCGGTGTTCCGGAGACAGCTGCAGCTACGGGTGATAAGGCCGTGACAGCACCAATTGTAGGTACCTTTTATCAAGCATCTGCACCGGATAAGCCTCCTTTTGTAAAAGTAGGTGATACCATTTCTAAGGGAGATGTGGTATGTATCATTGAGGCAATGAAGTTTATGAATGAGGTGACCAGCGAAGTGTCCGGAACCATCACGGAAATTCTGGTAGAGGATGGTCAGTTTGTAGAGTTTGGACAGGAGTTATTCCGGGTAAAATAATAGATAAACGATAGAAGACAACCAACGAGTTATAACTATTTGTGCCGCTGGGGGGAGTGCGGCAGGATGGAGGAAACCATGAGTATGGATATTAAGGATATTATGAATATAATTCCTCATCGTCAGCCCTTTTTACTGCTTGACCGTGTTGAGGAAATTGTAGAGGGAGAAAGTGTTGTGGCAATTAAAAATGTCACTTATAATGAGCCTTTTTTTGCAGGACATTTTCCTCAGGAACCGGTTATGCCGGGTGTGCTCATTGTGGAGGCTATGGCACAGGCAGGTGCTGTTGCCATTCTTTCCATGGAGGACTTCAAGGGAAAGACTGCTTATTTTGGTGGGATAAAAAATGCCAAGTTTAAGAAAAAGGTAGTTCCCGGGGATGTACTTCGTCTGGAAGTAAAAATTGAAAAGCTTAAGCGCAATGCAGGTGTGGGCATGGGAACCGCCTATGTGGACGGCAAGGTGGCAGCGCAGGCAGAAATCATATTTATGATTGGTTAGATAGCGATTGGAGGAGCAGATGTTTGATAAGGTATTAGTGGCAAACCGAGGGGAAATTGCAGTACGAATTATACGTGCCTGCAGAGAGATGGGCATTAAGACGGTGGCTGTCTTTTCAGAACCGGACAGGGAAGCGCTGCATACCCAGCTGGCAGATGAAGCGGTGTGTATCGGCTCTGCCAGGGCGGCAGATAGTTATATTAACATGCCGAATATTATAACAGCAGCAGTGCAGACACAAGCGGAGGCAATCCATCCGGGATTTGGTTTTTTGTCGGAAAACAGTACTTTTGCAGCTATGTGTGAAGAGTGTAATATCAAATTTATCGGACCGGCTCCTTCTGTCATTGATGCGTTGGGAAATAAGTCGAATGCCAGGGATATGATGATTAACGCCGGTGTACCGGTGATTCCAGGTAGTGATGGTGTCGTGAAAAATATTAATGAAGCGTACGACGTGGCTGAAAAATTAGGATATCCTGTGATGGTCAAGGCATCTGCCGGAGGCGGTGGTAAGGGAATCCGTATCGTCCGGGAGAGAGAGGAATTGGCAAAAGCATTTGAGTCTGCTCAAAGTGAGACGAAAGCAGCTTTCGGCGATGACCAGATGTATATGGAAAAGGTGATTGAAAATGCCAGACATATAGAAGTACAAGTGTTAGGTGACCAATTTGGAAATGTCATCCACCTTGGGGAGCGAGATTGCTCTCTGCAGAGAAAGAATCAGAAAGTATTAGAGGAGGCACCTTCGCCGGCGATTTCGCCGGAGACACGGGAAAAAATGTGTCAGTCTGCAGTGCTTGCCGCAAAAGCTGCAGGATATGAAAGTGCGGGAACCATAGAATTTCTTTATGATAAATCGGGAAATTATTATTTTATGGAAATGAATACACGTATTCAGGTAGAGCATCCTATCACAGAGATGATTACGGGTGTCGATATTGTGAAAGAACAGATTCGCATTGCATCAGGAGAGAAACTTTCCTATGCGCAGTCGGATATTGAGATAAAAGGACATTCCATAGAATGTCGAATAAACGCAGAGAATCCTGACAGAGGTTTTGCACCTTGTCCGGGATTGATTGATTATCTTCTCATGCCCGGTGGAGGATTAGGGCTTCGCGTAGATACGGCAGTATATGAAGGGTATGAGATTCCGCCGTTTTACGATTCCATGATAGCAAAAGTGATTACTCACGGGAAAGACAGAGAGGAAGCGATTGCCAAGATGAACCGGGCATTATATGAGTTCATTATCAGTGGTATTGATACCAACATAGAATTCCAAAGCCGGATATTGAATCATCCGGATTATCGGGCGGGAGAGTTTGACACATCTTTCTTAGAAAAGAAGATTTTAGGTTAGTGTTGAGTCAGGGAACTGTTAAACGCTAACATAATAATATGAAATTTTGTCCTATACACAGGGCAGATGGAGGATTATCATGAATCTGTTTGGAAAGAAAAATTATATTTCTCTGGAACAGCGCACAGAGAACCGGAAACCGGAACGGCGCATGAAGTCCAAAGAGCCTTCTATTCCGGATGGTATGTGGATTAAGTGTAATACTTGTAAAAATATTATATACAAGAAAGAGGTTACCGAGTATAAACTCTGTCCCAGCTGTGATGCCCATTTCCGTATGAGTCCGAAAGAGCGCATCGCTATTACTTGTGACGAGGGAAGCTTTGAAGAGTTTGATGCTACGATGCATCCCAAAAATCCCATGGAGTATCCGGATTATGACAAGATTATTGAGAAGGCGCAGAAAAAGGCAGAGATTACGGAGGGTGTCGTGACGGGACGCTGTAAAATCCACGGTGTGGATGTGGTCATGGCGATTATGGACAGTCATTTTATGATGGGAAGTATGGGATCCGTAGTCGGTGAAAAAGTGACCAGAGCGGTAGAATATGCTACGAAGGAAGAATTACCGATAATTATATTTACAACCTCCGGTGGAGCAAGGATGCAGGAGGGAATCATATCCCTGATGCAGATGGCGAAAGTGTCGGAGGCTTTGGCGCGACATGATGAGGCAGGGCTTTTATATATTACGGTATTGACTGACCCCACTACCGGTGGTGTGACTGCCAGCTTTGCAATGTTAGGTGATATTATTCTGGCTGAGCCGAAAGCTTTGATTGGCTTTGCGGGGCAGCGCGTCATTCAGGGGACGATACATCAAAAGTTGCCGGAAGGTTTCCAGCGGGCAGAATTTCAGCAGGAAAACGGCTTTGTGGACCGTATCGTACATCGGGAAAAACTGCGGGACGAGTTGGGAAGTATTTTGAAATTGCATTGTGGCAACTAAAGGATGGAAAGAGGATGGATAGCTATGAGTGAAACAATGAAGACGGTTTCTATTGCCAGAAAAATTCAGCGACCGACTACCAGACAATTTATCGATATGTTGTTCGACGATTTTCTGGAATTCCATGGAGATCGTTATTTTAAGGACGACGGGGCTATTGTGGGAGGAATTGCTTCCTTTCAGGGACAGCCCATTACCGTAATCGGAATCCAAAAGGGACAGACGCTGGAAGAAAATGTGACCTGTAATTTCGGACAGCCAAATCCCGAGGGCTATCGAAAAGCACTGCGTCTCATGAAGCAGGCAGAGAAATTCAAACGCCCCGTAATCACGCTGATAAATACAGCCGGTGCATATTGTGGTGTGGGTGCTGAGGAACGTGGTCAGGGTGAAGCGATTGCCAGAAATCTTATGGAAATGTCGAGGCTCAAGACACCGATTATCAGTATCTTTATTGGGGAAGGCGGCAGTGGTGGTGCTTTGGCACTCGCTGTTGCGGATACAGTGTGGATGCTGGAGCATGGTATGTACTCTGTGCTTTCTCCGGAGGGTTTTGCCAGCATTTTGTGGCGTGATTCCTCCCGGGTGGACGAAGCGGCGGAGCTTATGAGAATGACAGCGGACCATCTGTTGCAGAATCATGTCATTGACCGCAAGTTTACGGAGTCGCCCAATGGTATTGAAAAGGATTTGCCGTATACTACGGATCAGATTAGTGAAGCGTTAAAGGAGACTTTACCGGAACTTATGGCGTTAAGTACGGAGGAACTTCTGGAAAAGAGATATGCCAGATTCCGTCAGTACGGAGAGTTTGAAGAATGAGAATAATAAGAAAGAGTTTCGTAAGCAAATAGGAGAATTTTCCTATTCAATAAAAACGGAATCCGGCACATTACAACTGCCGGATTCCGTTTTTCTCTATCTTTATTTTTCCGGATTTCATCAGATTTCCGATGGCTCGTTTGAAAGCATTTTTGCTCATATGGAATTCCCGTTTGATGACTTCTGCGTCACTTTTATCATGATAGGGGAGAAATCCTCCTGCCATTTCCAAGCATTCAAAAATTATTTCTGCATCTTCCTGCATTTGATCGGGAATTTTTTTGCGGACGCTGAGTGTCAGCCTGCCATCATCCATAACCTGTGCCACCCTTGCGTAGACCGGCTGGTTGATGCGATACTCATCAAATACCTCCTTTTTCGGGAGGAGGGCGGAGTACTTGTCGTCCACGGCGATGAATACCCCGAAACGCTCGCTGATTTCATACACCCTGCCAAACACTTCATCATCCTTTTGGTAGGTGGAATTGTTTTTCAGGGCATCGTACACATGCATAGTTGCACAAAGCCGGTTACTTTTATCAATATAAAGAGTTACCAGAACCGCATCATCTTCCTTCACGGGATACAACTGCTCCTTAAATGGCAGAAGCAGGTCTTTTGCCAGACCCCATTCCAAAAATGCGCCGATGGATGTAACTTCTTTGACATATAGTCTGGCTACTTCTCCCAACGTAATTTGCGGTTCTTCCATTGTGGCAATGGGACGGTCTTCCGAATCCTTGTATACAAACACATTCAGCACATCTTTGAGTTGTGTGTCTTTCGGAACTTGTGCCTTTGGCAGTAAAATTTTATCTTTATCTACACCTGTAGATGTGTTTAGGAAAACGCCGAAGTCCGTTTTTTTCACGACAATTAACTCCTGGAATTTCCCCAATTCAATGTTTTGCGTCATAGTAACACTCACGCCTTTCCTTTTTTTTCACTAACAGTATACTGGTATATGAAAAAAAATACTAGTCTTATTGTAAAAATAGTGATAGTATAATATAAACTGGGTGTTTGCGGGATATAGAACATATTCGGTTTACGATTTAGAAAAAATAACAACAGAAAGAGAGGGTATTTTCATGGCAAATGTAATTAGCACAGATAAGGCACCGGCGGCAATCGGACCATATTCTCAGGCAATAGAGGTAAATGGAATGATTTACACCTCCGGAATGATTCCCATTGACCCTGCGACCGGTGAGTTGGTTACAGGATCCGTGGAGGAGCAGGCAGAGCAGGCGATTTCTAATTTAGAAGCATTACTTGCAGCGGCAGGTTCTTCTATAGAAAAAGCAATCAAAACAGTGGTTTTTATCAACAATATGGATGATTTTGCAGCTATCAATGAAGTATATGCAAAGCATTTCAAGGAGCCTTATCCGGCGCGTTCCTGCGTACAGGTTGCACGTTTGCCAAAGGATGTAGCGATAGAAATTGAAGCTGTCGCAATGAAATAGACTATTACCGTAGAACAGAACATGTAACAATTTTGAAATAATATACTGACAAATTGTCCAAAAATTATCTTTTATATAACGGATTTTTGGCAAAAGTTATTTAATTTACCCTATTGACAACGAAAATCTACGTTGTTATAATTGCAAATGAAAAATGTAATAAATTTGTAACATTTATGATGCAAATCTGATAGGACATTACGAGAAGGTAACTGGGGATACGATATTGATGAGTTGATACATATGGAGGGTTCTATGATTAAGACACATTGGGTGAAGACGGCAGTGGCTTGCGGTACTGCATTGACACTTTCTATAGCAGTAGGAGCTGTCGATACTTATACAACCGCATCTACTCTTTGTAAAGAAACAGAGATGGCGGGTATCTCGTTATCCATGGATAAATATTATGCAGATACATATAATAATGAGGAGACACCTGCTCCGACACAGGAGGCAGAAGCAACGGAAGCACCGACTGCTGAGGCAACTGATAAGCAGCCGGCAGCAACACCTGCTCCGACGCCACAGGTGTCAAAGCAGTTTTTGAATACGGCTATTTCTATTGCTGATGATTATGTAAATGTTCGAAAATCTCCGTCAACGGAAGCTAAGATTCTCGGTAAGCTGTACGAGGGATGTGCAGCAAAGGTGATAGAGACGAAAGACGGCTGGTCCCGTATTGAGTCCGGCTCCGTGAACGGTTATATTAAATCTGAGTTCCTGGCAACAGGTGCTGAGGCTGAAAAGTTAGCTGAGAAATACGGAAAATACTATGCGAAAGTAAAACCTGGTACGATTACATTGAATGTACGTACAAAGCCAAGTACAAAAGCAACAATATTGACGCAGATTCCGGAAGATGAAAACTTTGAAGTCCTTAAAATCGGCGAAAATTGGGTCAAGATTTCCATCGATGGCGACAAAGGATATGTAGCAAAGGAATTTGTCAATCTGCATGCGAGCTTCAAAAAAGCAATTTCCATTGAAGAAGAAGAGGCAGAGGCTAGAAGAAAAGCAGCAGCAGAGGCAGCAGAGCAGGAGCGTTTAGCAGCTTTGGAAGCAGAGCGTGCACGCCAGAGCAGTTCAAGCAGTTCAAATAGTAACAGCTCTTCCTCCAGCAGAAGCAGTTCTTCCTCCAGCAGGAGTAGTTCTTCTTCCAGCAGAAGCAGTTCTTCCTCAAGCAGGAGTAGCACTTCTTCCAGCAGAAGCAGTTCTTCTTCCAGTAGAAGCACTTCTTCCAACAGAAGTAGTTCTTCTTCCAACAGAAGCAGTTCTTCTTACTCCGGTGGCGGAAGTGGTTCTGAGATAGCTTCTTATGCACAGAAGTTTGTAGGTAACCCATATGTATACGGTGGTTCCAGTCTGACAAAGGGAACTGACTGCTCCGGATTTACCATGAGCATATATGCACAGTTTGGTTACAGTTTGCCACATAGTGCCGCAGCACAGTCGAAATGCGGTAGAAGCGTCAGCTTGTCCAGCGTACAGCCGGGTGATTTGATTTTCTATAAAAACGGAAGCCGTATTGGACATGTGGCAATGTACATAGGCGGTGGACAGGTTGTCCATGCCAGCAATCCAAGCGATGGTATTAAGATTTCAAACATGTACTACAGAAAGCCTTGCAGTGCAAGACGAATTGTAGGATAAAAGTTTTGTTAGTGCAAAACCGTGTTATATGATAATGAGTGAAAGACAATGAGGAAGAGGAGTACGGTTACGGCTGTTCACAGAGAGAGTGATTCACCGGCTGAAAGATCACTTGAATTCATCCGCACCGGAAGGTAGCTTCGGAGTTATGTTTCTGAACGCAGCAGTCAGTAGGAGACATCGGGTCATCCCGTTAACGATGTGCGAGGTGGTATTTCTGCAGAGAAATGCTGCGATCAAAGGTGGTACCGCGTTTATTCGCCCTTTGCCGATTGGCAAAGGGCTTTTTACTTTTAAAATATAATATGAAAGGGAAAAAATTATGGCAAAGGAATTGGAAAAAAATTATAATCCGGCAGATATTGAGCCGAGACTTTACAGCAGGTGGCAGGAAAAAAAATATTTTCATGCGGAGGTAAACCGTGATAAAAAACCATTTACCATCGTGATGCCGCCTCCTAATATTACCGGACAGCTTCATATGGGACATGCTTTGGATAATACTCTGCAGGACATTCTCATTCGCTTTAAGAGAATGCAGGGATATGAGGCACTTTGGGTGCCGGGAACGGATCATGCTTCCATTGCCACTGAGGCAAAGGTAGTTGAAAAGCTGAAAGAAGAAGGTATATCAAAAGAGGATATAGGACGGGAAAAATTTCTGGAACATGTATGGGACTGGAAAAAGCAGTATGGTGGACGTATTGTAGAGCAGTTAAAGAAAATCGGCTCCTCCTGCGATTGGGACAGGGAGCGGTTTACTATGGATGAAGGATGCTCCAGAGCTGTGAGAGAAGTATTTGTAAAATTGTATAACAAAGAGTTGATTTACCGTGGGGAGCGTATTATCAACTGGTGTCCCACATGCTTAACTTCCATTTCCGATGCAGAGGTGGAATATGAGGATCAGGCGGGACATTTCTGGCATTTACGATACAAGACGACAGATGGAACGGGCTATATCGATTTGGCGACTACCCGTCCGGAAACATTGTTAGGTGATACGGCAGTAGCTGTAAATCCAAAGGACGAGCGTTACCGGGATATGGTGGGTAAGACGTTGGATCTGCCGTTGGTACATCGTCAGATTCCTATCGTTGCAGATGATTATGTAGATATGGAATTTGGTACCGGTGTCGTTAAGATTACACCGGCACATGATCCAAACGATTTTGAGGTGGGACTTCGCCATCATCTGGAGGTTATCAATGTTCTTACCGAGGATGCTAAAATCACTGAGGATTATCCGAAGTATGCAGGCATGGACCGCTATGAGGCACGTAAGGCTGTGGTAGCTGATTTGGAGGCTGAGGGAGCGCTCTTAAAGGTGGAGGATCACTCCCACAATGTAGGTACATGCTATCGCTGTGGAACGACAGTGGAGCCCCGGGTATCCAAGCAGTGGTTTGTCGCCATGGAAAAACTGGCAAAACCTGCTATCGAAGCGGTAAAGAAAGAGGAGACAAAATTTGTTCCTAAGCATTTTGAAAAGACGTATTTCCACTGGCTGGAAAATATTCGTGACTGGTGCATATCCCGCCAGCTCTGGTGGGGGCATCAGATACCGGCATTTTATTGTGATGACTGTGGTGAGATGATTGTCACTTTAGATGCACAATGCAGTTGTCCGAAATGCGGGAAACAGATGCGTCAGGATCCGGATACACTGGATACATGGTTTTCTTCTGCGCTGTGGCCTTTTTCCGTGCTGGGATGGCCGGAAAAAACAGAGGAAATGGATTATTTCTATCCCACCAGTACATTGGTTACGGGGTACGATATCATCCCGTTTTGGGTTATGAGAATGATGTTCTCCGGATTGGAGCATACCGGAGAAGTTCCTTTTGACACGGTGCTCATTCATGGTTTGGTGAGAGACAGTCTGGGGCGTAAGATGAGTAAATCCCTGGGCAATGGTATTGACCCGCTGGAGGTCATTGAGAAATATGGTGCGGATGCGTTGCGCTTTACTCTGGTAACTAACAATGCACCGGGAAACGATATGCGTTTCTATTGGGAGCGTGTGGAAGCCAGTCGTAACTTTGCCAATAAAGTATGGAATGCATCCCGTTTCATCATGATGCATCTGGGGGATAACGTCATTACTCAGCCGGCAGAGGAAGAGCTGGAAGTTATTGACAAGTGGATATTGTCTGCGGCAAATACAGTGGCATCGGAAATTACGGAAAATATGGAGAAATATGAGCTTGGTGTGGCTGTTCAGAAAATATATGATTTTGTATGGACGGAATTTTGTGACTGGTATATTGAGTTGGTAAAACCGAGGTTATTTGCCAAAGAGGAAAACCCGAAGTCTGCCAATGCGGCATTCTGGACACTGAAAACCGTATTGATTCAGGCGTTGAAATTATTGCACCCTTATATGCCGTTTATTACGGAGGAGATTTTCTGTACATTACAGTCGGATGGTGAGTCCATTATGATATCCGAGTGGCCTGAGTACCGTGCAGACTGGGAGGATAAAGCAGCCGAGGAGAAAGCATCGTTGATGAAAAATCTCATTCGCGGTATTCGTAATATCCGCAGCGAGATGAATGTGGCACCCTCAAGAAAAGCTGTGGTGTATCTGGTGGCAGATGATACGGAGACGGCAAACTCTCTGACGAATCTGAAAGCGACATATCAGCATATGATTTCCGCATCGGAGGTCAATGTACAGATGGATAAATCCGGTATTGCAGACAATGCAGTATCTGTTGTGATCGATAAAGTAACAGCGTATATGCCGTTAGAGGAGTTGGTGGATTTCGATAAAGAAAAGGAACGCCTGACTAAAGAGAAAAAGAAATTGGAAGGCGAGTTGAAACGTGTCAATGGCATGTTAAATAATGAGAAGTTTATGAGTAAGGCTCCGGAAGCTAAAGTGGCAGAAGAAAGGGCAAAACTGGAAAAATATACTGCCATGATGGCGAAAGTGGAGGAAGAATTGGCTGCCTTAAGTAAATGATTATACAAAAGTATACAAAAAATATAGAGGGGATTCCTTGTATTATATAGCTACTTATGATAAGATAAAGAGGAAGTGCTGTACCATTTTCTGGCAGTACTTCCTCTTTGGCATGATGGAAGCATTATGCCGGGATATCGGTTGGATTAGTACCGTTATCCATTGACACAAAAATAGACATTTATTCAGGGAAGGGAGGCATTTCAATGGCAGAAGAGCAAATCATAAATAATAATGACGGGATTGAAATTACTACTACGCAGGATGATATGGAAGCCTATCTGTTGTTAAGGCCTCGTGAGGGTGGATATACAGTCGGATTACTTAAGAGCCGCTTGAATGAAATGGGAATTACCACAGCTTGTATAATGGAATCTGTAATTACTGAGATGGTGGAAAAAGAACAGTATGGAACATCTGTGAAGGTTGCAGAGGGAATCCGTCCGTTTCAGGGAGTTGACGGTTGGTATGAGTATATGTTTAACACGGAAGTAAATGACAAACCGAAGATTTTGGCAGATGGTTCCGTGGATTATTCTCAATTTGGAGATATTGCTTCGGTAGAGGAAGGAGCAGTAGTTGCAGTATATCATCCGGCGGTAGAAGCTAAAGACGGTGTAAATTTGTATGGCGAGTTACTGGTCGCTTCCAAAGGCAGGAATCTGGCAAAGCTTTCGGGACGAGGTTTTTTCTGTCAAGAAGACGGATGTACATATGTGGCAAAATATGGTGGCAAAATAACCTATTATGATGGGCACATTACGATTAATGAGGAAATGGTGGTAGAAGGCGATGTCTCGGTTGCTACGGGAGATATTGATTTTCGTCACGATGTGCGTGTCAAAGGAAATGTTTATGCCGGAGTCAGCATCATTTCTCAAAAAGGTTCTATTTTGGTTGACGGTTATGTGGAGGGAGCTAACTTACAGGCGCACAAAGATATTACCTTAAAGAACGGTATGCAGGGAAACGGCAGAGGAGTGATTAAGGCCGGAGGTAATGTCAGTGGTAAGTTTTTTGAGCAGTCCTCTGTAGAGGCAGGGGGCAATGTCAATGCCAATTCGATTATGAACAGTCAGATTAAGGCAGGAGAAGATGTTACAGTATCCGGACGTTTTGGGATTATTATCGGAGGTACTACTTCTGCGGAACGTCAGATTCAGGCCACTATCATTGGAAATACGGCGGAGGTAGATACCAGGATTTACGCCGGGATTCCCGGGGACCTGATGGCTATGCTGAATCGTAATGAGCATCAAAAACAGCAGACGGCGCAGGAAATAGATAAGATTTCACAGGGATTGAGTACGATAGATGAGATGTTAGAGAGCGGGGACAATCCGGACTTAATGCAAAAGAAGCGTATGTTGATGCGCAGTAAGATAGAAAAAGATTCTGCCCTCAGCGAGCTGGAAAAGCAAAATACTAAACTCGTAGAGCAGATGACAAAAGCAAATCAGGCAAAAGTTATCATTAACAAACTGGTGTATCCGGGAACGGAAATTACCGTAAACGGATTGAAAACCCAAGTGAAAGAGGAAGAAACGCACATAGAATTTGCTCGCCGTAGTCAGGGTATCATTAAGTATCATATAGGTGAAGGTTGATGCCGTGTCGAGGAATGCGGACGATAGGAATTGATAGTGAGCAGGAGGTAGAGTATGATTGATTTTGAGGCGGAATTGGAAAAGTTTCAGCCCAGTCTTGAAATTGAACGGGCAGAAGATGCCATATACGGAAACAATACCACAGATGTGACGGATTTGTTGCAGACGATTCTTAGTGCAAACAGAGGAGAGGCAGACGCAACGAAGGAATGGGTGGAAGAGAAATGAATTGTCCAAGATGTAGTGCGGCAGTAGCCTTTATGAAAAAACGGTGTGATAACTGCGGACAGGATTTGCGCAGTTACCGAAGAACCGTAAGTATGTCCAATAGTTATTATAATATGGCACTCAGTCAGGCGAAAGTCAGGGATTTATCAGGAGCGATTCATTCTTTGAAGCAAAGCCTGCAGTTCAATAAACTGAATACCAGTGCGAGAAATTTATTGGGACTGATTTACTATGAGGAAGGTGAGATTGTTGCCGCACTTAGTGAATGGGTTCTCAGTAAGCATTTTCAAGAAAAAGACAATGATGCGGACGACTATATCCGGGAGGTGCAGTCAAATCCAAGTCAGTTGGATATGTACAATCAGACTATTAAGAAATACAATGCTGCATTATCCTCTGCGCGACATGGGGATGAGGATATGGCAATTATCCAGCTCAAAAAGGTGGTTAATCTCAATCCCAAATTTATTCGTGCGAATCAGTTGTTAGCATTGTTATATATGAAGACGGGACGCAGAGATAACCGCGCCAGAGCGTACCGGTTGATGCGCTCGGTTATCAAGGTTGATGTGACCAATACAACGACCTTGCGATACCTCAAAGAGTTGTCGGATATGAGGAGTAAATCAGATCCGACAGTTAAGGCGGTGAAAGAGGAGCAGGATAATGCCCGCAAGGCATCCACGCTGCCCGATGTGGAAATGGATGCATATAAAACGATTACACCTTACAAGGAGGAACGTCCATCGGTGCTTCCTCTTGTCAATGTTATGATAGGTATCATCATTGGACTTGCGGTGATGTACTTTTTGATTATCCCTCATATGCGTGCCAATCTGGCATCGAATGCCAACGAGAATTTCAAACAGTACAGTGAAAACCAGGCGGCTAGCGACAGCGACGTTTCTACCTTGAAAAATCAGAATCAATCTTTACAAAAAGAAGTAAAAGAGTTAGAGGATAAGATTAAGGATTTACAGGGTGGGGATCCCAGTCAGGTGTCTACGATTCAGGATGTGTATGACACTCTGCTGGACGCGTATAGTGATTATCAAAATGGGGAAAAGCTTGAGGCGGCTGAAAAGTTAGTGAAAATCAATGTTGATAGGCTGACTTCGGATACTTCCAAAAAGTTTTTTGAGACTATCCAAAAAGAGACATATCCCGATGCCACGCAGAAATATTTTGAGAATGGTCGAGATGCCTACAACGGGGAAGGCGAATATTCGGGTCACAGGGATTACGATACGGCGATAGAACTGTTAAATAAATCTCTGTCGTTTGATAAAGACAATACCGACGCTATTTACTTTTTGGGACGTTGCTATCAGCAGACCTCTGATGCAGAGAAGGCAAAAACGTATTACAACCAGATTATAGAGGATTATCCGGATTCCGCTCGTGTAGCTGAAGCGAACCGCAGATTACGGGAGTTGGGTCAATAATTACCTATAAAAACGAACCATATGGACGATAAAATGACAGGACCCCTGTCAGAGAATACCAAAGAACGTATTACTCTGGCAGGGGTTTTGTTATTTTTTTTTTAGGAGGTAAACCATGATTAAGGAAATGGAACATGTACATTATGAACTACAGGGACAATGTCTCATTATTTATGTGACGGAGGAGTTAGACCATCATGTGGTGAAGGAGCTTCGAGTAAGGTCGGACAAGCTGATTCAAGCCGGGAATGTAAAACATATTATTTTCGATTTTTCGGCAGTGGATTTTATGGATAGTTCGGGGATAGGACTGATAATGGGGCGATACAAAAAGGTGATGTTTCTCGGCGGAAAAACTGCAGTGACCGGTGTGGGCAAGGGTGTGGACCGGATTTTCAAACTGTCGGGGTTATATCAAATTATCGAGCGGTATGAAACACCAAAAGAGGCAGTGGAGAATCTGTAGGAGAATGTTTATGTAGGAGGAAGACCATGAAAAAGGGAATGAAGTTAGTGATTGACAGTGATTCGGCAAATGAAGCATTTGCCAGGACCGTAGTGGCTGCGTATGTGACCAGATTAGACCCTACTCTGGAAGAACTTGCGGATATCAAGACTGCGGTATCAGAGGCTGTAACAAATAGTATACTCCATGGATACGGCGGAAGGGAAGGAGAAATTACCGTCTCCTGTAAATTACAGGGAAAACAGATAGAAGTGGTGGTAAGAGATGAGGGGATTGGTATTGAGGACATAGAAAAAGCAATGGAGCCTCTCTACACAACAAAACCGGAATGGGAGAGATCCGGGATGGGATTTGCTTTTATGGAGGCATTTATGGATGAACTCCAGGTAGATTCGGAGCCGGGGAATGGAACGACGGTCATTATGCGAAAGGAAATCGGCAGGATACAGTCGGTAGAGTGATTTTTCGGAAGTGAGGTGTATAGGTTGAAAGAAATCTTTCAACCTTGCGAATTTGTGTCTGCGCGCTGCAGAGCCATATATGTCTCCGCATAAATGGCTCAGACACAAATGTCGGTGATGCGCAAAATGCAGCGCAGAAATGAGGAGAAGTATGGATACAATGGAACTTCTGAAAAAATCCCGTGATGGTGACCGGGAGGCGAGAAATCAACTGGTAGAAGAAAATATAGGATTGGTATGGAACATAGTAAAACGTTTTATAGGGAGAGGATACGAGGCAGAAGATATTTTTCAGATTGGGTGCATCGGCTTGATCAAAGCCATTGACCATTTTGACTTTAGTTATGACGTGAAGTTTTCTACTTATGCAGTGCCCATGATTACGGGACAGATTAAACGTTTCCTTCGGGATGATGGCATGATAAAAGTCAGTCGCACACTGAAGGAAAACGGATGGAAAGTCAGTCAGGCGCAGGAGGCGTTGCGTCAGGAATTGGGACGTAATGCTACTGTGGATGAAATTGCCGCTGCGACGGAGCTGGAACCGGGGGAGATTGTGCTTGCTATGGAGGCGAACCGGGAGGTGGGAACCATTGACCGTACCTTGTATCAGGAGGGTGGTAAGGAGCTTCCTTTGATAGAACAGGTCGTACAGATGCCGGGGAATTATGTGGGGCAGGTGGTGGGAGGAGAAGCATCTGTTAATATTGATGAAAGAGACCCGGAAAAGGAAGAAGTGCTAAATCATATGTTGATAAAGCAACTTTTGCAGGGGTTGGGTGAGCGGGAGCGACAGTTAATTGAATATCGTTACTTTGAGGAGATGACTCAGAGTGAAGTGGCAAAAAAATTAAATATCAGCCAGGTACAAGTCAGTCGTTTGGAAAAGAAAATTTTGTTACAGATGCGTAAAGAAGCAAGATTGAATTAATGTCCCTGAATAAAAAAATGCAGTCTGCACATAATGAAAGAAAGGAATCATTGTTGTTCATTACTGTTTTGTCGCCGGAGATAAAGCAGTGACCGATAGAAATTGGAGGTTTGTTATGATGCGGAGAAACCGAATGTGGATTGCCGTTATGGTGATTGGGATCATGTTGGCTACAACAGTTTGTTATCTGACGATGAAAAGTAATGTGGGAAAACAGTATGCGGACGGCAAACTGGTTCAGGTGACAGAACCGGATTTTCAGGAACTGACCATGTTGCAGATCAAGTGGGGCTGATGCAGCGATATGAAACGATTTTATATTACTATTTGCGCCGCCGTCTGAGGGCAGCAGAATGGGGATTATTATGAAACAGGATGTTGTTTATGTGAAGGTGGGACAGAGTGTCCAGGTAGCTAATAAAAGGATTACATTGGAGGACCTTGCAGAAATTCACGCGTGGGATTATGACGTCGTAAAGAATTTGGCAAAAGTTGTGGTATTGACAGTAAAAGGGGATAAAAACGAAAAGAATGTGGTTTCTTCCCTGAAGCTGATTCAGTTAATTCAAAAGGAATATCCCGGTGTACAGGTTGAGTTGATCGGAGAGCCGTCTGTAGTTATAGAGTACCGTATGCCCAAACCGAAAAAAAAGGGATTGGAAATTGCGAAGCTGTGTCTTATGACGTTAATCGTGTTTTTCGGTTCTGCCTTTACGATTATGACTTTCAATACAGATGTCAGTGTGGGTGATTTGTTTGACCAGTTCTATTTTCTGGTCATGGGAGAAGAAAAAAACGGAGGTTCCGCATTGGAGCTTTTTTACAGTATAGGAATTCCGATTGGGATTTTAGGGTTTTACAATCATTATAACCCGGCAAAAACCAAAGATGACCCGACACCGATTCATGTGGAAATGCGCAATTATGAGGAGGAAATGAATAAGGCGATTATTGCAGATGCAGGCAGGAAAGGGAGTGAAATTACATGACGATTTTGCTGGCTTTTATAGGTCTGGCTGCAGGATTAGGAGTGGCGGGTGGTGTATTTGCGCTTATTAGTGTTATAGGTGTGATTCCCCGGATAGCAGAGAAGTTTGGGATTGCCTGCCATACGTATCAGATGGAAACTATCATAATGTTGGGTGGAACGTTGGGAAGCATAATGACGGTATATACTCCCAGAGTGCCTCTTGGAGTCGTTTTTTTATCCGTATCCGGTTTGTTTGCCGGAATCTATGTAGGGGCGTTTGCTATGGCTCTGGCGGAAACATTAAAGGTGATTCCTATACTTTGTATGAGAACAAGATTAAAACATGGGATTGCCATTATCGTTACAGCGATAGCCATTGGAAAAGGACTGGGAACATTATATCAAATGTATTTTCTGGGAGGAGGAAGTGTATGAGTGAAAAAGACAACACAAATCCTGCAATCAAAGAGGTTTTGCAGGAAAAGGACGCGAATAAACAGAAAGAAATCTATAATCAGTACGTGGATAACATGACACCGAAAAGTAATCCATGGCTAAACTGCCTGAAAGCATTCATCGTGGGCGGCGGAATATGTTTGTTGGGAGAGGGAATTATACAACTTTTCCAATTTTATGGCAATGACAGAGAGCTGGCGGCACTATATGGTACGATAATGCTTATCGGGCTAAGTATTATTATGACGGGATTGAATGTGTACCAGAGACTGGGGCAGTTTGCCGGAGCCGGAAGTATTGTTCCTATTACAGGATTTGCTAATTCTGTTGCTTCACCAGCCTTGGAATTTGGCGTGGAGGGTCAGGTTTTCGGTATTGGATGTCAGATATTTAAGATTGCCGGACCGGTTATTTTGTATGGCATTTTCAGCAGTTGGGTATTGGGTTTATTGTACTGGATTGGGAAGTGTCTTGGGTGGATTGGATAAACAGTATGTAATATTTTCCAAAAAGAAGGGGTTGCTACCTGCCCCTTCTTTTTGTATACTAAATAGTGAAAATATATTTGGACGAAAGATTTTCATATATTAATTTAGCGTATGTGTCCAAATATCCTAATTCACAACGCTCATGAAAAAGGAGGTAGACGGATGAGATTACGCAAAATGGCAGTCCTTGCGGGGATGTCTTTCGTATTTGGATTCGCGGCGGTTATGGTGGCACCCGGAACGGTGCAGCCGCCACTGACACCACAGGCGGCAGAGGAAGAAGTGCCGATGGTACTTTCCATGTCCAAAGACAGTGGTGCTTATGACGAGGCATTTACCCTTACATTAGAAAGTGAGGGGGCAACGGCTATTTATTACACATTGGATGGAAGCAACCCGGCAGACCCTGACAATGATAAACGTTTTTTATATGATACCGGAATTTCCATAACAGAGCGCAGTGGTGACGAAAATTATGTTTCTGCGGTAGAGCCTGTATTGTTTGACTCTGCAAATGTTAATTGGGATAGGGAACAGCAAAAGTATGTCAGTAGACAGCAAATACCGGACAAAAGCAAAGTGGACAAAGCTACAGTAGTAAAGGCTGTCGCTGTGGATGCAGAGGGTACTTATGGTACGGTAGAGACAAATACATACTTTGTGGGTACGGTTGCACAGCATATTCAGGGTGCGAAGGAGAGTGCAGCGGCAGCAGGAATTCCTCTGTCGGTAGTATCTATATCTGTAGATTATGATGATTTGTTTGATTATGAGAAGGGAATCTATGTCAAGGGAAAAATATATGATGATGCCGTTCAGAAATATCTGGATATGCATCCCGGGGCATCTCAAAATACTATGGTAGATGAGGCGAGAGATTTTCCGGCGAACTATTCTCAAAAAGGCAAAGAGTGGGAGAGAGCTGCCCATCTCGATTACTTTGAGACAGATGGAACGACACTGGATATTAAACTGCAGCAGGACTGTGGTATCCGTATTCAGGGGAATTACTCCCGTTCTGATTTGATGAAAAGTTTGCGCCTGTATGCTCGGGATGGCTATGGTAAGAAGAATTTCAAGTATGAGTTTTTCAAAGATGCCAAGGATGAAAAGGGGAAGACCATTGACAAGTATAAGAAACTGGTGCTTCGCAATGGCGGTAACTACGCTTTTTCAGGAACCAAGTATAACGATGCGTACTGGCAGAGTATGTTGACGGAACTGGATTGTGAGACACAGGCATCCAGAGCTTGCGTGGTATATATTGACGGTGAGTATTGGGGGCTGTATATTTTACAGCAGGATTATGATGATAATTATTTTGAAGTGACTCACGGAGTGGATAAAGATACTGTTGTAGTATACAAGGCATCCGATGCCGAGGAAGATGCAGACTATGACTATAAACTGGATGAGGGTGAGCTGCCGGAAGGGGCTGAAGTGGATTACTACTACAGTGATCTTTTGGAGTTTTTTAAGAATCACAGCAGTCTGACTGATGATAAAGACTATGAGGCGTTTTGTGAGCTGGTAGACCCGCAGTCCGTTATGGATTACTTTGCAGTCAACGTATGGGTCAATAACAAATGGGATTGGCCGGGTAAAAACTGGTCTATGTGGCGCACTACGACTAAGGATGACAGTAATGAGTATGCAGATGCACGCTGGCGTTTCTGCTTTTACGATTTGGATTTTGGCGGCTGTGGCGGTTCCGGTGAGATATACGCCAATACCATTCGAGATGATAATTATAACACCAACGGCAAAGGTTTGCTTGGACAAAATTCGGAAAAACCGATGAATCCGGCATTGCAGTGTTTTATTTTGCTTATGTCAAATGAGAAGTTCCGGACCGATTATATCAAGGAGCTTTCCGGTATGGCAGATGGAATATTTGCAAAAGATACGGCTGTGGCAAAATTGGATTGGTTCAGAGATACATATAATCCATTGTTTACTCAATTTTACAACAGATATAATTGGAAAAATGACCATACAAACGGATATGCGGGTTATAATAGTCTAAAGACTTTTGTGACCGGTCGAAGAAATGGTATTCAAGCCAACATTGATTTTATCAATGAGATGTATTCGGATTCTGACCCGGGAACATCAACAGACCCGGGAACATCAACAGACCCGGGAAGTTCTTCTGTACAAAAACCGGGAGGAACATCACCGTCAACGAAAGATCCGAGCAGTGGCAGTAGTAAAGCCAAGAAAAAGACAATCAGTAAGCTGAAAGTCACGGCAAAGAAAAATAAGAAGACGATTCAGGTAAAGACCATTGCCAAAGCAAAGGTGACAGTGAGCCTTTCTAAAAAAATAATCATTAAGGGAAAGAAAAAGGTAAAGAAGAAGACGGTAACTGCATCGAAAAAGGGTGTTGTAAAGATAAAACTTTCTAAGAAACTGAAAAAGGGTATGAAAGTGAAAGTTACCGTGAAAAAGAGCGGATACAAGACAAAAACCAAGACAGTTAAGGTAAAAAAGTAAAATAAGTATATTTAGAATAGGATGCCATGCGGGAAACTGCATGGCATCTGTTTCCGTAAGAAGCTTGATTTACGTTGGCGTGACAAAGCTGACCTATCGCAGTCGAAACGTGAAAATGCATCAGGGTTGTGCTTTCAGTAGGTATCACTTATAATTAGGGATGGCGTACTGATAGGGATGGCGTACTGGAAGGAAAGTCAAAAAAAGGAATGATGGAAATATGACATTACGAGAGCTAAAACCGGGGCAGTCCGGAACGATAACAGTGGTAGGCGGTGAGGGAGATTTACGTCAGCACTTTCTCGACATGGGCGTGATTCCCGGTGTTCGGATAACCGTAATCAAATATGCCCCTATGGGGGATCCGGTGGAGCTGCGCATCCATGGTTATGAATTGACGCTGCGTCTGGCAGATGCAGAAAAGATAGAAATTGATTCTTTGCAGGAAACCGAGAAGACGGAAGTGATACGCAAAGAAAAAAAACACCGGCACAGAGAGCATCCGGGCTTGGGAGAGGGTGGCAGATATCATGTCAAAGCAGATGAGAATCCGCTTCCCAAGGGGCAGACGATTAGCTTTGCGTTGGTGGGTAATCAGAATTGCGGCAAGACGACATTATTTAATCAGTTGACTGGGGCAAACCAGCATGTGGGGAATTTCCCGGGAGTGACTGTAGAGCAAAAAAGCGGAGCTATACGGGGACAACACAATACTCTGGTGACGGATTTGCCGGGAATTTATTCCCTGTCTCCATACAGCAGTGAGGAGATTGTAACCAGAGAATTTATATTAGATGAGAAACCGGCGGGCATCATCAATATTGTGGATGCCACTAATATTGAGAGAAATTTATATCTGACAATGCAGCTCATGGAGTTAAATATTCCCATGGTACTGGCATTGAATATGATGGACGAAGTGCGGGGAAACGGAGGCTCTGTGCATATCAATGAACTGGAGTCTTTGCTGGGTATTCCGGTGATTCCCATATCGGCAGCAAAAAACGAAGGTATTGACGAGTTGATCAGTCATGCCATGCATGTGGCAAAGTATCAGGAGCGACCCGGCAGAATTGATTTTTGTGATAAAGAGGACCACGGAGGAGCAGTACACCGATGTATCCATGGTATTATTCATTTGATTGAAGATCATGCACAGCGTGCTGAGATTCCCGTGCGATTTGCGGCAAGTAAATTGATAGAGGGGGATTCTTATGTACTGGAAGCTTTGAAACTCAGTCAGAATGAGCAGGAAATGTTAGAGCATATTATTTCTCAGATGGAAGATGAGCGTGGGCTGGATCGAGCTGCTTCCTGTGCAGACATGCGGTATACCTTTATCCAAAAGCTGGTGGAGGAGACCGTTGTAAAACCACGGGAGAGTAAGGAGCATGAGAGAAGCAGGAGGATTGACAAGGTTCTCACCGGGAAATATACAGCCATTCCGGCGTTTGTGGGCATTATGGCACTGGTGTTTTTCCTGACGTTTAATGTGATAGGCTCATGGTTGCAGGAATTACTAGAACAGGGAATTACATGGACGGCAGAGAGTGTGGATGCGCTGATGGCGTCGGGCAATGTCAATAAGGTGCTGCGCTCGTTAGTCATGGACGGTGTTTTTGAGGGTGTGGGCAGCGTGCTTAGTTTCCTGCCGATTATCGTGACGCTGTTTTTCTTTTTGTCTTTGTTGGAGGATAGCGGATATATGGCGCGCGTCGCCTTTGTGATGGATAAACTTCTGCGAAAAATCGGATTATCCGGACGAAGCATTGTCCCTATGCTCATAGGCTTTGGATGCACGGTTCCGGGAGTGATGGCAAGTAGGACCCTGCCTTCCGAGAGGGACCGGAAAATGACGATTCTGCTGACTCCGTTTATGAGTTGTACGGCAAAATTGCCGATTTACGGTTTTTTTACTGCAGTTTTTTTTCCGAAATACAGCGGACTCATTATGGTGGGGCTGTATTTTTTGGGAATTATCGTGGGTATTTTAGTGGCAGCGGTTTCCCGGTGTACTATTTTTCGGGGAGAAGCGGTGCCTTTTGTCATGGAGCTTCCCAATTACCGGCTGCCGGGCGTGCGAAATGTGGCACAGTTACTATGGGAAAAGGCAAAAGACTTTATGCAGAGGGCATTTACTGTCATATTCATTGCAAGTATCGTGATTTGGTTTTTGCAGACATTTTCATTTCATCTCAATATGGTGACGGATTCCAAGGATAGCATGTTGGCAATGGTGGCGGGATGGGCGGCTCCGATATTTGCACCGCTGGGATTTGGAGACTGGAGGATTTCCACGGCACTCATTGCAGGCTTTATAGCGAAGGAAAGCGTAGTTTCCACATTGTCAGTGCTGTATGGCGATACGGGGGTATTATATGCCGGTGTAGGTCTGCCGGCTGCGGGGGCATTGCTGGTATTTTGTCTGTTATACACACCCTGTGTGGCAGCCGTTTCTTCGATAAAGAGAGAGTTGGGTACGAAATGGGCAATTGCCATTGTTGCAGAGCAGTGTATATTGGCGTGGGTCATGGCTTTTTTTTCTTATTTGATTTTAGGGGCAATACTTTGAGTGGCATCACAATAACCACGTTTTTGTGCAAAATGACGAGTTATTTCAAAAAATACCTTTTGACACCTGAATTTGATTTAAGGATTAAATGCTATTGCTAGTGCATTCGGAAAGGTGAGGGAGAATATGCTTCATAAATTTAGAAAATTTCGATTGTTATCATTATTAGGGTTATGTCTTTCCTTAGCCCTGTGTGGCTGTTCGGTGGAGGATATACAGGCACTGCTTAATGAGGATGTCGTTCAGACGCAGGATATAGATGCGACTCTTTCAGACGATGTACAGGATGATGAGACAGACGATTCTTCGGACGAACACAATGGCGATACCGATAATGATGCGGATTCTGCGGAGCAGACGATTCGAAAGAGCCATGAGGAGTATACAGGTGAGCCATATGGCATCTTGAACGATAATCAACCAGAATTTACGGAAAAGGAAAAAAAGAATACAAAAGCATTTGAGACATACACAAGGCTTGATAAACTGGGACGGTGCGGTGTGGCTTATGCAAATATCTGTGAGGAAATCATGCCCACGGAAAAGCGCGGCGCAATCGGCTCCGTGAAACCGAGCGGATGGCATACGGTAAAGTATGATGTAGTAGATGGCAAGTACTTATATAACCGCTGTCATTTGATTGGGTTTCAGCTGGCGGGAGAAAATGCAAACAAAAAGAATCTCATTACGGGAACACGTTATCTGAATGTGGATGGGATGCTCCCTTTTGAGGATGATGTGGCAGATTATGTGAAGGAGAGCGGAAACCATGTTCTCTACCGGGTAACTCCTGTCTATGAAGGCGACAATCTGCTGGCAGAGGGTGTACAGATGGAGGCATACTCTGTGGAGGACGCCGGTGAGGGTATTTGTTTTAATGTGTTTGTGTATAACGTACAGCCCGGCGTGCATATCGAATATGATACCGGGGAGAGCCGTCTGGAGTAAATTTGTATCTTGTATGATTTGGTAGACATTAAAAGAGAAGCTCATTATGTCAATCAATTGTATGGGGATTGACGTGAACCATGACGTGTTTTACTTTCGGAAAATTGTTCTCGATAGAATCATGAACCCGCTCTGCGATGGCATGTGCCTCGTGGAGCGTTTTGCTTCCATCGGCACTGATTTCAATGTCTACATATATTTTGGCTCCGAATACCCGGGTGCGCATAGTATCCACATGTAACACACCTTCTATCTGACATGCGCAATCCTGCAAAGCTTTTTCCGTAGCTTCGTCACAGGAATGGTCAACCACTTTGTCAGTGGCATCCATAAAAATTTCATAGGCAGCTTTTGCAATAAACAGACAAATGACAAGGCTGGCGGCGGAATCCAGAATGGGAAAACCTAGTCTGGCTCCGGCAATACCAATCAATGCCCCGATAGAAGACAGGGAGTCGGAGCGGTGATGCCAAGCGTCTGCCATCAAAGCACCGGAGTCCAGCTTTTTAGCATAGTGTTTCGTATATTGGAACATTGCCTCCTTGGCTGCAATAGATATTATGGCAGTTATCAGAGCGAAAATGCCGGGAATTGCCAGAGTCTCATATTTGCCTTTGAGGATTGTCTGCAGAGCATTGTAGCCGATACCCAGTCCCGTGATAAATAAGATGTTTGCCAGAAGCAATGCGGCAATGCATTCCAACCGCTCGTGTCCGTAAGGGTGCTCCTTGTCGGATTCCTGTGCAGACAGGCGGATTCCGATGATGACCACGATGCTGCTGAACACATCGGATGCAGAGTGTACGGCATCACTAATCATGGCACCGGAATGGGCTATCACTCCCGCCAGTAATTTTAACAGGGACAATGCGATATTTCCTATGATACTTATAATAGATACACGGGTGGCAACTCTCTCAAATTCGTCAAGGGATTGCACAGAAGGTTGATTTGTTTGTTCCATAATAGTCTCCATTCTGTCGTTTTACATTGACGGCATAAATAATGCAGAATCGCTCATATGGATTCCAGCAGATTATGTTTATTGTATGTTTTTATCAGTATTTTGTGTCAAGTAATCTATTTCTGGATTATATCAAAATGAGAGATTTAAATCAATTTTACAGATAGATTTCCACTAGTCAGTTTATTACAAAATCATTACACTAGTGCCATTACGCTGGTAAAAATATTACAATTGGTTACTGTCATAACAATTTCTCTTATATATGGATGAAATAAAGCGGGAATACTGTTTTATTTCATCCTTTTTGAATTCCCATAAAACATTCTCCGTAATTTTTTTACGGCATATATTGAATTGTCTCAAAATATTGGATATACTGTTACTATTAGTTCGTATATAATCGGATTTTGATGTGAAAGGGTGATGTCAATATGCTGAAAAAGTTTATGCTGAAAAATTATAAAAATTTCAGAGATTGCATTTGTATTGATTTTGAAAATACTGCCGGATATCAATTTAGTAAAGACTGCGTTGCAGACAGCCTGATTAGTAAAATGCTGATTTACGGCAGGAATGCAACAGGAAAGACAAATTTAGGCAGAGCCATTATGGACATATATACTACGATGGGTTTTGCTTTAGGTTCTTTTCACCATGGAATATTTCTGAATGCAGATTCAGAAGAAAATACTGCATATTTTTCTTATACATTTCAGTTTGGAAAACATGAACTGATATATACTTATGCCCGTTTTTCTGTAGATAGATTACAAAATGAAGAATTGCGTATAGATGAAACGCTTATATTCAGGTGTGATTATGCTGCTAAACAATACAAATTTGATTATTTACACTATATTGGTGCTGAAACTGCTAATATAGAGAGATTTTTGCAGTCCGTAGATGGTGAAGATGAAACAGTGAATACGCAGGGCTCAACTTTGCCCTTTTTGAGATGGGTTATTAATAATGTAGCATTAAAAAAGGATTCAACATTAATACGATTGTCTGAATATGTAAGAAGTATGATTATGTACACAGAAAGTAATAATATGCCACATCAGATAGCGATTCGAAAAGAGTATTTTTGTGATTTATTAAAGAAAGAGGAAAGGATACAGGATTTTGAAAATTTTTTAAATTCCATGGGGATAAAATGCAAATTGGTATTAAAAAAATTGCCGGATGGACAGTATGAACTATATTTTGCCCATGAGAAACTGGTTCCTTTTTTTGACAATGCATCAAGTGGAGCATTGGCACTGGCAGCACTATATCACAGATTTATTCCTCATATGAGAGATGTTTCATTTATTTATTTAGATGAATTTGATGCATTTTATCACTATGAAATGGCTGAAAATATTATAAAATATTTAAAAAAACAATATCCTCAATGTCAGATTGTTATGACATCCCATAATACTAATTTGATGACAAACCGACTAATGAGACCTGACTGCTTGTTTATTTTATCCCGGGAGGGGACATTAACGGCTCTCTGTAATGCGACACAGAGGGAACTGAGAGAAGGACATAATCTGGAGAAAATGTATATCAGCGGGGAGTTTGAAAAATATGAATAATTATAAGTCTGAAGCACGGAATCGTGGTCAGAATCTACTGATAGTGGAGGGGAAACATGAGAAGGATAAATTGTTCTGGCTACTCTTTCAGTGTTTTCCGGAAATTAATATTTCGATAGATGACATTTGGGTTTATGGTACTAACATTTATATGTTATACGAAGATATTGTTAAGGAATATGGACCCGAATGGGTAAAAGATGATATTGATCTGCCCTTTGTCATCAGTAAAAAACAAAATATGAGTACCCTTCGTTATAAAGAAGATTTTACAAACATTATTATAGTTTTTGATTATGAACGGCATGATACAAATTTTTCGGAGACAAAAATTCTGGAAATGCAGAAATATTTTGTAGATGTAGCAGATATGGGGAAATTATATATTAATTATCCCATGCTGGAATCATATCAGCATTTGCGAGCATTGCCGGACAATGATTATGCGGAAAGAAAAATCCCGGTCTCACTTAAACCGGGCAAGAAATATAAGTCATTGGTAGCAAAGGAAACGGTTATAGAGAAATCTGTTGAGTTTCCTCATCGGATAGATGATTTGCTAAATCAACATCTGGGAATCAGCGATGAACACGCACGGAAAACTCTCTGTAACGCAATTTTGAGTCTTAGTAATGATTGTAGCATTGACGATGACATTCATAATATTTTAGAAGATGCGGTCGGGGCAGAAACATTACTGACAATAAAAAATCAGCTAAAAGATTGGCTGGTTAAATTAGGATATATACATAATAGTCAGACATATTGGGAATATATGAGAATACTTTTTTGTCAAATTATCAAACATAATATATTTAAAGCGAAAAGAATTCAAAATAATCAATTTCAAATAGAAGATGAGAAATACAAAGTGTGCTTCGAGGAATTGGATTTGGTGGAGATCTTAACAAAACAAAATTTATTAAGTCGAGATGCAGTTTCGGGTTATATTTGGGTGCTGAATACTTCGATATTTTTTGTGGCAGATTATAACTTTTCCTTAATAACCTCCCAGGACTAGCCAAACGCACGAAAATATAGTATAATAACGTATTGGACTAAGATAAACCGTGTTGTGAGATACGAGGTGGATAATGGATATTAAACAATGGAGAAAATTAACAGCACAGTGTGTTTCTCTGTTTGCGCTACTTCTACTTGCCTGTGTGGGGATATCCAATCATTATCTGGATGGTTCTTTCACTGTGATGGCAGATGAATTTGAGGACGAGTATCCCGATGCACCGGAAATAACCCCGGTGGCGGAGGAACCGGTGCAAAAGGCAAATAGAGAGATACTGGACTGGCAGGGAGATTATATTAAAGTGGACAAGCAGTCAGTGGGAGCCGGAGAGGTTTACCTGACCAATGACTACATGGAAAAGGCACTCCTGTTGCAGGTTGAGCATGCAGAGACAAAATCTGTGGAGTTGCAGGGAATTGCAAGACGATACAATGGTCAGCTCCGTCAGGGTAAAGTGCAGAAGAAGGATGTCGGTGACTTATTGAAGTCTATTAAAGTATCCGGCAAAAAAGAAAAGAATGCAGTTACGTTTTCCGTGCAAATTAAGTTATCATTGCACAAAGTAATGGAGCCGACCCTTTATGAGACAGAAGATGCCTACTATGTAATGTTATCCAACCCGAGGGAGGTATTTGATAAGATTATCGTGGTGGATGCGGGACATGGAGGCAATGATGAGGGAACGTATACCACAGACGGAAAGTATGAGGAAAAGGCATATACGTTAGCTGTGGTGGAAGAGTTAAAGAAACTGTTTGACCAGACAAACGTAAAAGTGTATTATACCCGTCTGGAGGATAAAGAGGTCTCCAAAAAAGACAGGGTTTCTCTCGCCAATGATGTACAGGCGGATTTATTTATCAGCGTGCATTGCAATGCCTCAAATCCGGGGGATTCTTCCTCCCACGGCGTGGAAGCCTTATATTCCAAGAGAAAGACGAAATCCGCCATCTCTAATAAACAACTGGCAGAAGTGTTATTAGATGAGGTAGTCAATGAGACCGGAAGACGGAAACGAGGAGTAATTCGTCGCGAAGATTTGTATTTAATGCATCATTCCAAAGTGCCGGTAAGCATTGTGGAGCTTGCTTATATAACCAACAAATCTGACATGAAGTACCTCAGCCAGAAAAAGGGAAGACAAAAGTTTGCGCAGGGTATTTATAACGGAGCGATACGTCTTTTAGGATAAAAATAGAGGATGGGGAAGCCGTAGTGCTTTTCCATCTTTTATGACTTTTGGGGAAACTTCCTTAGCATCATCCGGGCGAAATATCATGAAAATAGATATTTATCATAAAGCAGATGCAGACAGAAAGGGCGAAATCGATATGAAAAAAATAATAGTTGCTACAGGCAATGAGGGTAAAATGGATGAAATCCGGCAGATATTACAGGGAGAGAACCTGGAGTTTTCTTCTCTGAAGGATGAGAATATGCTGGATGTGGAAATTATTGAAGACGGTGCTACCTTTGAGGAAAATGCCATTATCAAGGCGCGGGCGATTTCGGATTTGACGGGACAGATGGTGTTAGCAGACGATTCCGGTCTGGAGGTAGATTACTTAAATGGTGAGCCGGGAATTTATTCTGCCAGGTATATGGGAGAGGATACTTCTTATGAGATAAAAAATAATCATATTATTGAACTGCTGGAAGGAGTGCCGGACGAGGAGCGCACGGCAAGATTTGTGTGTGTCATCGCCTGTGCTTTTCCGGAGGGAAGGACGATTACAGCACGAGGAGTCATTGAAGGGCGTATCGGATATGAGGAAAAGGGGGAAAACGGATTTGGATATGATCCGATTTTTTATGTACCGGAATTGGGGTGTACGACGGCAGAGCTGCCTCCGGAGGAAAAAAATAAAGTCAGTCATCGTGGAAAGGCATTGACGGCAATGTATGACAAATTGCATAAAGAAGGGATTTTATAATGGGAATGAAAATATTAGTAGTCAGTGACACGCATGGCAGAAATACGAACTTAAAAAAAGCAATTCTCAACATGGGTAATTACTTGGACCTGATGATTCATTTAGGGGACAGTGAATGTTATTCAGACGAAATTGAAAAGATGGTCTCCTGTCCTGTAGAGATGGTGAAGGGAAACTGTGATGGTCTCAGCAAATTGCCGGGGGCTAAATTGATAGATATCGGCAGTCATAAAGCATTATTGACACACGGTCATATGTATGGAGGCAAAACCGGCATTGGTTCAATGCGGGATATCGCCCGGGAAAACGGTGCCGATATAGTGATGTTCGGTCACATTCACGAACCTATCATTGACGAGAGTGAAGATGTCGTAGTATTGAATCCGGGAAGTCTTTCTCAGCCCAGGCAGGAGGGACATCGTCCCACTTATCTCGTTATGTCCGTTGAAGATGATGGTCGAACAGATTATTCCGTGGTTTATTTATAAACATAGATTTTACACCTGTACAGTATGATGCGAATATGTATCACACAATAAATGGAAATGGCCAACACCGTATGATTTCTTGACTTTTTAAGTGATTCATGTATAGTAATAAGGTGTATATCATAAACAATACAAATGAGTAGTACGGAGTGGATACAAGGAGGGTAATATGGAACCAAACAACAATGATGAGAAAATCATAAAGACGGAAACCCCGGATGTGGCTATCCCTGTGACCGGCAAAAAGAATAATGTGAAGGTTGCTGTCATAGCAGTGATTGTCGCGGTATTGGCGATTGTCGGTGTCGCAGGTGCAGCGAATGCAGACCGTGTGGGTAATTTTATCAGAAGAAGCACGAGCAGTCCTGAGAAATATTATCAGTATGTCGAGAAAGAAAACCGGAATGAAGTGATAAAAGGTTTTGATAAAACCTATAACAGTCTTCCGATGAGTAAGACAAATAATTTTCAGCAGAAAATGGTTACCCGCATTGAGGTTGGCGATGCGCTGAAACCGCTTCTTTCTTCTTTGGGCTTAGAAACTGTAGAGGTGGAGGGCAACTCCAAGATACAGGATAAAGAGGTTGCAGGAAAAGCAGTGATGAAGGTAAATGATGTGGATGCATTGACCTTGAATGTGTATTTGAATTATGAAACCGGTAAAATGTATATGCAGATGCCGGAGTTATCGGATAAATATATCGATTTTTCAGATATTCAAAATCAGGCGGGTATCAATTACGCAGGTACTGTTCCCGGGAATGTAAGCCTGCCCGATGAAAAAACGATGCAAAACATCATGAAGACCTATACGGACGTAGTGATTAACGATATCTCTGATGTCGAAAAGAGCAGCGAAAAATTAGAGGTGGAAGGTGTATCTGCAAAATGTACGAAATTAGAAGTCAAGGTAGATTCTAAGACCTGCTATAAGATTGTGAAAGATGCAGGAAAGAAATTGGAGAATGATGAGGATGTTAAGAGCATTATTGAAAACATAGACAGCTCTGCCTATGAAGATTTTCAAGATGCTATAAAATCATTTAATGAAGATTTGGATTCTACAGAAGAAAAAGACATCGGAGATGATTTAAATATGCAGATGGATGTCTATGTGGATGCCGAGGGAAATATTGCAGGCAGAATATTCACGATAGAGAGTGAAGGGGAGTCGATTACGCTGAAAAGCCTTTCTCCTACCGACGGTGATAAATTCGGCTATGAATTTTCTGTGTTAGTAGGTGGTATAAACTATGTGAGAATTAGTGGTGAGGGCAAGAGAAAGTCCGGTAAACTGGATGCCACGTATCATCTGAGTGTTGATGAATCTTTAATCGCCGATATGAAGGCGGTGATTACCGACTCAAAAGATATGATAACTTTTGAAGTAAAAGACTTTGATGAAAAGGCATGGGAGGATGGCATACTGAAGGGCGAATTTACGATTTCTTCCGATAAAATTGCTCCGGTAGCATTGTATTCTCTCAAGTGGAAATTTGACGGTGATAAGAATAAGCAAAATGCGGAAATTTCAGTTCTCAGCGGTAAAGTGCCTATGGTTACTCTGACAATGGTTACCAGCGATGATGCAGAGGATCCGCAGGTGTCAGCACCGGGAGATGATGCAATTACCTTTGATGCTACGGACGAAGGTGCACTGGAAGAGTATTTCAGTGAGGCGGATTTAAAGACCTTCCTAAATAATCTGAGGGATAAATGTGGCGTGGATTTGACCAGTCTGTTGGGAATGTATATGCCATCAGACAGCAGTTCTTCTGTGGAAACATATGATACTATGGATATGAACGACCTCATGGCTGCTTACGAATAATATTCAGGTGTCAAAAGCCACAGTAACACAAAGACATAATGTAAAAATCAGAGGGATACGGCTATGGTTCGCATCCCTCTTTGTTGAATATGTATGTGTCATGTGGAAACTACATGCCAGTCGAAATGATGGGATGGAGAATGAAAATGAAAGAAAAAAAGAAAGAGAACTATCAACATACGATATATGCCTGCTATATCGGGTATATTACACAAGCTATTGTCAATAATCTGGCGCCATTACTCTTTTTGCTGTTTCGGAGAGACTTCCATATCGGATTGGATCAGATTACCCTACTGACCACCGTTAATTTTCTCGTGCAGTTATTAGTAGATTTGGCTTCCGTGAAATTTGTGGATAAGATAGGCTATCGGGCATCTGCCGTGCTTGCACATGTTATGGCTATGTTTGGGTTATTGGGTCTCGCCGTGTTTCCGCGGTTTTTGGGGTCGTCCTATGTGGGACTACTCCTGGCGGTAATCTGTTATGCGATAGGAGGCGGATTGACTGAAGTGATAATCAGTCCTATTGTGGAGGCATGTCCCACGGAGAAAAAAGAGGCAGCGATGAGTTTGCTGCATTCCTTTTACTGTTGGGGACAAGTTTTGGTAGTGGCGTTGACTACTGTGTTTTTTCATGTTTTCGGGACAGATAAATGGTATCTGTTGGCAGCATTGTGGTCGATTGTACCATTCTTAAATATTTTTTATTTTCTGCAGGTTCCCATTTACCCTATTGTGGCAGAACACGAAGGCTTACCTTTGAGGGAACTGTTCCGGCAAAAGATATTCTGGGTGCTGATGCTTTTAATGGTTTGTGCAGGGGCGAGTGAACTGGGGATGAGCCAGTGGGCATCTGCCTTTGCTGAGTCAGCACTTCATGTCAGCAAAACAGTAGGTGATTTGGCGGGGCCCTGTGCGTTTGCGGTTTTGATGGGTACCGCCAGGGCGGTGTTTGGAAAATACAGTGATTATCTGCCGCTAAAGACAGCAATGGGAGTCTGTGCCGTTCTTTGTACCGGATGCTATTTGTTGGCAGCACTGGCGGCGAGTCCCGTGTTTGCCCTCGTGGGATGTGCCGTGTGCGGATTGTCTGTAGGTATATTTTGGCCCGGGACATTCAGTATGGCGGCGAAAACCATACCGGGTGGAGGGACGGCAATGTTCGCGTTAATGGCATTGGCAGGAGATTTGGGATGTTCTTCCGGACCAACGGTAATTGGCTTTGTTGCGGAGGCAGGAACGGGGTTAAAGAGCGCCCTGTTGGCGGCGGTAGTATTTCCCGTCTTGTTGTTGGTCGGGTTGATGCTGTTAGGAGGAAAGAAAGGGGAAAGCATTGTTGGAGATTAAATTACCGCAGGCGGTTGAGACTATCATCAGCCGTTTGGAGGAATTAGGATATGAAGCATATGCTGTAGGTGGATGCGTGCGGGATACCCTTATGGGCAGAGAGCCGGAGGATTGGGATATCACGACATCGGCAAAGCCTATGGAGATAAAGAAGGCATTCCGGCGTACGATTGACACTGGCATTCAACATGGTACAGTTACCGTGATGCTTGATCATGTGGGTTATGAGGTGACTACCTACCGTATTGACGGAGAATACGAGGACAGGCGGCATCCGAAGCAGGTACAGTTTACTGCAAATCTTGTGGAAGATTTACGCAGACGGGATTTTACCATCAATGCCATGGCTTATAATCCGAAAACGGGTCTTGTAGATGCCTTTGACGGAGTGGGAGACTTAGAGCGCGGTGTGATATGCTGTGTGGGGGATGCCGGGCAGCGTTTTGACGAAGATGCTTTGCGTATGCTGCGCGCCGTTCGGTTTTCGGGACAGCTTGGATTTTCTATCTCAGAGGAAACGAAGGAAGCTATTACCGTGCGGGCGCGTCATCTGGAAAAAATCAGTGCAGAGAGGATTCGTGTGGAGCTGACGAAGCTGCTCGTATCCCAAGGTGCAGGGCAGATTAAAGAAGCGGTATCTACCGGGATGACAGCATACTTTTTGCCGGAGTTAGATGAAATGATGTGGGTGGAGCAGAAAAATCGCCATCATGTGTTTACTGTAGGAGAGCACTGTATCCACAGTGTACGAGTGATGAACCTCTTTTTTGGCGAAGGAAGGTTGACATGGCGGGGGGGGAGCATCCCTGAGGAAGTTATGGAGACAGGGAAAAAAATAGCTGAGAAATGTGATAAAAAGGCGCATCAGGCACTCTGTCTGACTATGCTTTTGCATGACGTGGCTAAGCCGGCATGCATGACGGTTGATGAAGCGGGAGTAGGTCATTTCCGCGGACATCCGCGCATGGGGGAGGAAATGGCAGGGAAAATACTTCGCAGGCTGACCTTTGACAACGAGACGATACATTTAGTAAAATGTTTGATATTCCATCACGATGAGCAAGTTCAGCCGGAGTCGCGTTCTCTTAGACGAGCGACAGCACGGATTGGCAGAGAGCGGATGCTCTTGTTACTGTTGGTGCAATTTGCAGATGTTTTGTCGCAGAATCCGGAGCTGGCTGGCGATAAGCTTGCCCGTATCTTGGCGGTTTATCATGCTTTTATCCGAATGGAGGAGGAGAGACCTGCCTTGACAGTGAAGGAATTGGCAGTGACCGGCAGAGATATTATGACGGAGTTGTCCGTTTCGCCCGGACCGCAGATAGGAGAGATATTGCAGTATCTTTTGGAGCAGGTTTTGGACCATCCGGAGAAGAATTGTCGTGATGTACTTTTAGCATTGGCAAAATCCGAGTATTCTGGTAAACTATAGAAAGTGTTATTATTTACGAGAAAAGAGGGCTAAGCATGGATATATATATTCCTTTTCATAAAATGTCAAAAGCACAGAAGACCCAGTTGTATATGGACAACCTGACGGTTATTTTTAACCCACAGGCATTGTTTAGCGATGGAACAGCGTCTTACCGGATGCCTCCGGAGCCGGATGCCTATGAGCCGGTTTGTCTGCGTTTCCGTGCAGGCAGGGAAAATGTGGATGAGGTAATTCTGATATTCGGAGAACAGCGCTATTCCATGCAGAAGGTGTCAAATGACAGAATGTTTGATTATTATGAACATACGGTGACACTTGGCAATGAACGGGTGGAATATTATTTTGAGGTGCATAGCGGGCAGATGGTTTGCTATTACAATAGCGTGGGTGTGTGCAGTACAGTGGAGACCTATTATAATTTTTCTATCACCCCGTCATTTAAGACGCCGGATTGGGCAAAGGGTGCTATCTTTTATCAGATATATGTAGATCGTTTTTATAATGGCGACCGCAGTAACGATGTGGAAAAGGACGAGTATTTTTATATTGGGGAGGGAACCAATAAAGTAACGGATTGGATGAAGTATCCCCAGGAAATGGATGTGCGGGAATTTTATGGTGGTGATATAGCCGGAGTGATGCAGAAGCTGGATTATTTGCAGGACTTGGGTGTGGAGGCTATTTATCTGAATCCGATATTTGTCTCTCCATCTAATCATAAATACGATATTCAGGATTACGATTATGTGGATCCGCATTTCGGACGTATTGTGAAAAATGAAGGAGAATTGCTAAAGCGAGATGAGAATGGTAATCTGATCATTCAAGATCCGGAGCATCCCAATAAGGATGCTACCCGTTACATATGCCGTGTGACGGATAAGGAAAACCTGGAGGCAAGTAATGCCTTGTTTGTTGAGTTTGTGGAGGAAGTTCACCGTCGGGGTATGAAAGTCATTTTGGATGGCGTGTTTAATCATTGTGGCTCCTTTAATAAATGGCTGGACAGAGAGTGTATTTATGAGGGTGCTGAAGGCTATGAAAAGGGTGCCTTCGTATCCGGAGACAGTCCGTACCGCAGCTTTTTCAAGTTTCAGGAGGAGGCATGGCCGTACAATGTACATTATGACGGCTGGTGGGGACATGACACGCTGCCAAAGCTTAATTATGAGGAGTCTCCCAAACTGTATGAATATATTATGCGCATTGCCCGCAAATGGGTGTCACCGCCATATAATGTAGACGGTTGGCGTCTCGATGTGGCAGCGGATTTAGGTCAGACCGGAGAGTATAATCATTATTTCTGGAAGGAATTCCGTCGTAATGTGAAGGAGGCGAATCCCAATGCCATCGTTTTGGCAGAGCATTACGGAGATGCCACGGAATGGCTGAAGGGAGACCAGTGGGATACGGTTATGAACTACGATGCCTTTATGGAGCCGTTGACATGGTTTTTGACCGGTGTGGAAAAACACAGTGATGAATATCGTGGAGATTTATTCGGAAATGCAGATGCATTTTTTGGCTCCATGCGTCACTTTATGACCCGCTTTAATACCCAGTCTCTGCAGGTGGCGATGAATGAATTGTCTAATCATGACCATTCCCGTTTCCTGACCCGAACCAATCACGAGGTGGGGCGAATTGCTTCCCGTGGGGCAGAGGCGGCAAATCAGGGGATAAACAAAAATTTGTTTCGGATGGCAGTTCTGATTCAGATGACCTGGCCGGGAGCTCCGACGATATATTACGGAGATGAGGCTGGTCTCTGCGGATGGACGGACCCGGACAGCAGACGGGCGTACCCTTGGGGGCATGAGGACCATGAATTGATTCAATATCATAAGGAGCTTATCCGTATTCACAGGGAAAATCAAGTGCTTCGCACCGGCTCTATATTATTTTTATGGGGAGAGTATCAGTGTATCAGTTACGGGCGTTTTGATGATAAGGAGCGCATTGTGGTCGTGGTGAATATAAGCAATGAACAGCGCCACATGGAAATACCGGTATGGCGTCTTGGAATGGTGCAGAACACTCGTATGGCTAAATTGCTCCTCACAGATAACAGTGGATTTTCCATGGAGACGAAGGTGTATATACCGGAATCGGGCATACTGCATTTAGATTGTCCACCGGAGACAGGTATATTAATCAAAGACATCGGAAATTTGTCTTAGAATGAAATAAAAACGCCAAGGTTATTACCTTGGCGTTTTTAACAGGGGTGCCAGGAATCGAACCCGGCTCTGGAGTTTTGGAGACTCTTATTCTACCGATGAACTACACCCCTAAAATAAAATGTATATGTCACTCAAAAGCGACTATAACAGTATACATAATTATAGACAACTTGTCAAGAAAAACGTATTTATTATTATTATGTCATTAGGTTACGGAAAGGCAGGGATATTGCGTATGAACAGCAGACAATCTTTGTATGATAAACAGGAATTTTACCGGAAAGGGGCTATATTGAAAGCCAGTTATTGTGGAATGCGTTATCAGGTGGAGAAATGGCAGCAGGAGGAAGAAGAGGTGTTTCGTGCGGCCGTTTGGCCGGAACCGTTTTGTTTTGAAAAAACACCGGAAGAAAACAAAGAGTATCAATTTTTTCCTTTTACAGATGAGGGTCTCGACCAAGTGTATCAGTGGCTTTGCGAGAAATATGATGCAAAGCGGGATGTATGGGAACATGCCGGCATATCTGGTATAACGAGTATATCAACAACTTAATATTCGTTATTCTAGTATTTTTGAATGATTTGCATGAGATGTTCGGCAATGGTATCACGCATAAAGGAATCGCTTTCCCGAATGCGGTCAATAAGTTTCTGCACTTTTTCGATTTGGTCTGTCTCGGCATAAATGGTGGCGAGAGTGGTGTAGGTTCTGGAAATATCGCTGCCGATTTCCAAAGCGTATTCGTAGACGAGGGCAGCATTTTGATAGTCTGCATCTTCATACAGAGCACTTCCCCATCGATCCAGTGTGCGGATAAATTTTAAATAGTTCTGGTCACAGGCAGAGAGATGTTCAAAGTTGGCAAGACCATATTTCAGCTTGATATCGGCATTTGTCATGCCGTTTAGGTTCAATATAGGATGCTGCAAGGTCTGCCGTACGTCGTTTTGTGCATCTTGAACCGTTTCGCTGGCGTTTTCCTGAAAGGGAAGGAGACTTAGATCCACCTTCAGGTACTCCAAATCGGAAATGTCCTGTTTGCGTGCAAAATTAGCATCCTTTTCCTTTTGCCAGAATGCCTGATCCCAAGTGGAGACTCTGGCATTTCGTTTCATCTTGACTTGAACGCATATTATGAATACAATAAAACAAACAAAAAATGTAGGCATGGAATTGTCCTTCCTTGTTTATAGTTTACAATATAAAGCTTTGTTAACAAGTGCTATGTAGATAGGAGGCAGAAGATGAATTTTTTTAATCGCAAAACTCAGAAAAGAATTGCGGCGGTAATCTGTGTATTAGTAGTTATTGCCATGATTGTTCCAATGGTATTAGGGTACTTAAATATTTAGGAATGCCATTTAAGTATGATTCCCTGATATGGAGCAAATGTAAAGCAGATGCGAAAGGTATCTGCTTTTTTACTTTAGTAGGAAACTTCTCGTTTCCTATAAAGTAAAAACGCTCCGCGAGGATCGCACTGCGGCGGAATGGAAGATGTTGCTTTCAGCAACCCGCCGCAGGCGGAGAGTTTCGCGAGCGAAACTCTTTCTTGTTGTCAGCATCATCCTAAGAATATCTTCTGTTTCTTTTCTACTGTTCGCATTGACTATACAGAATAACTGAAAAAATGTCAAATTTCGGCTGAATCTTTGACTTGCACACTGTAAAAATTTGTGACAAAATGGATAGATGAGAGATTATGGAAATCGGAATATCCTAATCTTATAAATTTGAATGGAGCGATAGTATGACGAAAAAAAATAAAGCATTAGCAGTTTTTTTTGTGTTGGGCTGCCTGGCAGCGGTATTGATAGCAGGTGTGGTAGAAGTTATTTCCTCCGGTGTTATGGGAGATAAAGATAAAATCTGTAAAGGAGTAAAAATCGGTGGTATTTCCGTCAGCGGAATGACAAAGGAGGAAGCAAAGAGGGCGCTGAACGATTATGTATCAGACATATTCAACAGACAGGTAGTGATTCAGGTTTCTGAGCATGAGATTGAGACAAGCTTTGGGGAACTGGGAATGGAGTGTGAAGCGGATAAATTAGTGGAGAAAGCATATTCATTGGGAAAGGAAGGAAATCCGTGGAAGCGTTTTAAAACGTTGGAGAATGTGCGTCATTCCGGAAAAACGTATGAGTTGAACTTTGATATTTCAGAGGATATACTCGAGGAATTTGTGGAGAAAGAGTGTACTCAGTATGATATAAAGGCGAAAAACTCCAAATTGACACTGAAGAACGGAAGGTTTGTTGCATCTCAGGATCAGATTGGACATGAGGTACAAATTGACAAGACGATAGAGCGGATTAAAAAGACAGTTACGGAAAATATGGAGGAGGACACAAGTTTATCCATAACGATTGAGGCGGTTGTAGAAGATACGGTGCCGGAATATACAAAGGAGATGGTGTCAAAATGTCAGGATGTTATCGGGAAATTTTCCACATCTTATGCAACATCTACAGCAGCCAGAGCCAACAATGTGCAGACTGCTGCCGGAAGAATCAATGGCACGGTTTTGTATCCCGGTAAGACATTTTCCACAATTAAAGTGATCAAGGACCGCACGGAGGAAAACGGATATCAGAGTGCTTCGGAATACTCCAGCGGTAAAGTAGTAGAGGGAATCGGAGGAGGAGTCTGCCAGGTGTCTACTACGCTGTATAATGCAGTGATCAATGCAGAGCTGGAAATTGTAGAACGTTCACCCCATTCTATGGTGGTCGGTTATGTGGATGTTTCCAGAGATGCAGCAATCTCCGGCGACTATAAAGATTTCAAGTTTAAAAATAATACGGATGCGCCCATTTACATTGCCGCTTCTGCAGTAAATGGTGCATTGTCTTTTCAGATATACGGTCATGAGACGAGGGAGCCTAATCGGACCATAAAATTTGAGTCTGAAATACTGGAGACAATAGAGCCGGGACCGGATAAGGAGGTAGTGGATAATACAAAGCCGTCTTCTTATCGCTCGGTGACACAGTCTGCCCATGTGGGTTACAAAGCGAGACTGTGGAAGGTGGTGTATGTGGACGGCAAGGAGACGGAACGAATACAGCTTAACACCAGTTCTTATTCGGCAGAACCACAATATGTGACAGTGGGATCGAAGAAAACGTCGAAACCGGATTCTTCAAAGGAACCAAAAAAATCAAAAGAACCGAAGAAGACGGAGAAGCCGGATAAAACCCGAAACCCATCGGCAACAGAAACTTCCAAGCCTGCAGCAACGCCGAAGGTGACACCAACACCGCAAAAAACATCGACACAGGCAGGAGATAATCCATGAAGATAGGAAAAGTATCGGAAAACGTGTTAAAGCGTTCGGTCTTTAAGCAGATACAGCATCGCAGATCTGAGGTTTTGCTGCATCCCGGCGTGGGGGAAGACTGCGCGGCGATGTCGGTGGAGCCGGATGAAGTTCTCGTATTTTCCACAGATCCCATCACGGGCGCAGATAAACAGATGGGAGTATTTGCAGTACATATTACCGCAAATGATTTAGCGACAGCAGGAGCAGAGCCGGTGGGGATTCTTACCAGTATTATTTTGCCACCGGATACGGAGGAAGCACAATTACGCCAAATAATGAAAGAGATGGAAGATGTGTGCGCAGAATTGCAAATTGAGATATTAGGTGGGCACACGGAGGTGTCCGATGTGGTCAATCGACCGGTGATTACGGTTACAGGCATAGGAAAAGTGAAACGAGATGCACTTCTTTCCACCGGAGGGTTGCAGCCGGGTGATGAACTGGTGATGACGAAATGGGCGGGATTAGAGGGCTCTGCTATCATTGCCGGAGAAAAGAGAGAAGAACTTCTGCAACGCCTTCCGGTAGAATTGGTGGAAGCTGCAGCAGGCTTTTTGAAACATTTATCCGTGGTGCCGGAAGCGCGAATTGCAGTGGAGTACGGTGCTACTGCCATGCATGATGTAACAGAGGGCGGTATTTTTGGTGCTCTATGGGAGATGGGTGCTGCCTCGGGAGTGGGAATTACGGTAGATTTGTGCAAAATCCCCATCTGTCAGGAAACGGTTGAGATTTGTGAAGTATTTGATATCAATCCTTATCTGTTGATTTCCAGTGGTTGTATGCTGATTGGATGCAAACAGGGGAATTTGTTGGTGGAAAAGCTGGATGAAGCGGGGATTCCGGCAGCGGTAATCGGACGTGCTACAGAGGGAAATGACCGCATTGTACGCAATGGAGAAGAGACCAGATTTATCGAGCCGCCGGGGACAGATGAGCTGTACAAAATATATTCTTAGGCATCATCATGCTGAAAGAGGTTATCTATGTTAAATATTGTACTATTAGAACCGGAAATGCCTGCAAATACAGGGAATATCGGACGCACCTGCTGCGCTACGGGCACGAGACTGCATCTGATTGAGCCTATGGGTTTTCGGATTAATGATAAGATGATAAAACGTGCCGGATTGGACTATTGGGACAAACTGGATGTGACAGTATATGACTGTCTGGAAGATTTTTTAGACAAAAATCCTGCGGCAAAAGAAAAATTGTATATGGCAACGACAAAATCCCGTATGCGATATACGGATGTTACATTTGTAGAAAACGATTATATCATGTTTGGGAAGGAGAGTGCGGGAATTCCGGAGGAGCTATTGGTGAAATCTCCGGAGACAGCGATTCGTATACCGATGAATCCGGAAATCCGCTCCTTGAATTTGTCTAATTCGGTTGCCATTGTCTTGTATGAGGCATTGCGCCAAAATAATTTCTTTTCGATGCAGTCAGAAGGAAATCTGCATCGACTACATTGGTAGAGTATAGAATATTGGTGTGATGAGTCAATTTTTTTCGGCAATATTTTTGTTGCCGACGAAAGCTGTAGAATGATATGATTTTGGATTTCTGGCTATAGAAAATTAAAATTTTGTCTAAAATTTTTGAAAAAACCTTGAAAAAATTGTTGATAAATACTAAAATAGTAATGCTGTGTAGATGATTGGATACATAGCCTTGAACATAGGTTAGAAATGGAGGAAGCTATGGGTGAAAGCAAAGGCAAGATTGCCGTTTTAACAAGTGGTGGAGATGCACCGGGAATGAATGCAGCAGTACGTGCGGTTGTTCGTACTGGTATTGCCAGAGGATATGAAGTATATGGTGTCCGCAGAGGATACAATGGGTTGTTGAATAAAGAGATATTTAAGATGACATTTCACGATGTTTCCGAAAAGCTGCAGCATGGCGGTACTTTTCTGTTTACTGCCAGAAGTGCGGAGTTCAATGAAGATGCCGGTAAGCAGAAAGCAGCAAAAATCTGTAAGGAGCTTGGTATCGAGACATTGATCGTCATCGGTGGAGATGGTTCTTTCAAAGGAGCCAGAGATTTATCGAAATATGGTGTTAATATTGTCGGGTTGCCGGGAACGATTGATCTGGATATAGATTATACAGAGTATACGATAGGTTTTGATACTGCGGTGAATACAGCGATGGAGGCTATAGATCGTATACGTGAGACCTCAAATTCCCATGAACGCGTCAGTGTCGTGGAGGTTATGGGACGTTCCGCAGGATACATAGCGCTCTGGTGTGGTATTGCAAATGGAGCAGAGCAGATTTTGATTCCCGAAAAGTTTGACAATGACTACGATAAACTGATTTCAATCATAAAAAGTAATCGTGAGGCGGGAATGACCCATCAGGTGGTCGTTAATGCAGAGGGAATCGGTCACTCCTATGGACTGGCAAAGAAAATCGAAGAGGCGACAGGCATTGAGACACGCGCTACGATTTTAGGACATATGCAGCGTGGTGGAAGTCCGACTGCAAGAGACCGTGTATATGCTTCCGTCATGGGCGCCTATGCTATTGATGTGATTGAGCAGGGAAAGAAAAACCGCCTGATTGGTTATAAGGACGGTAAGGTATATGATGTGGATGTATATGAAGCATTTGATATGAAAAAGGACATCAATGCATACGAGTATGAGGTGGCAGGAATTCTTGGTACGAGATGTGAATAGATTTGCTAATGTAACATACAAAATTTCCGGATAGTTCAAAGGCAAGCCCTGCGGGGCTTGCCTTTATTCTTCCCATAGGGTTAGGGAGAAGATAAATTCCGTGCCCACCCCTTCTGTGCTGATAACATTTATATTTTCCCCGTGGGCATCTATGATTTCTTTTGTGATGGAAAGACCTAATCCGGTACCTGTTTTATCTTTGCCACGGGAGCGGTCGCTTTTGTAGAAGCGATCCCATATTTTTTGTTCTTCTTCCCGGGTAATGCCAATGCCGTGGTCTTTGACGGATACAAATACTTTGTGATGTTTACGGGTCGTATGAATTTCAATCACGGAATTCGTATGGCTGAATTTTATCGCGTTATCTACTAAATTTTGTATGACACGCTGGATTTTCGGCTGATCGGCTTCTACAAAGAGTTGTTTGCCGTCTAATAACAGCTCCAGTGATATGCGTTTTTTCTCACAACGCTGTTCAAAGGTGGAAATCGTTTCTTTGATCGTCTGGTGCAAATCAAAATGCTCCAATTCTACGATTAGTCCTCCGCTCTCAAACTGGTTTAGCTCCAAAAGATTAGAGGTGAGCTTGGATAACCGTTCTGTTTCAGACATGATAATCTTTAAATATTTTTCCTGCATTTCCGGTGGTATCGTTCCGTCAATCAGCGCATCAGCATAACCGCGAATGGATGTAAGGGGAGAACGGAAATCGTGGGATACGTTGGCGAGAAACTGCTTTTGATAATCGCTCATACTGTGTGTTTTTTCTGCGAGATACTTGACAGCAGAAGCAACTGCCAGTTGTTCTTTTCCCCGAATCGGCGCAGCAGGGACATCAAAATGACCGTTTGCATATTCGTGCGCATTTTTGCCAATCCGTTCTAACGGAGCGACGCTGCGCCAATACAGGTATATTAATATAATAGCCGTTAGTCCCAAAAATAAAAGATAGCAAATTAATATTGTATCAATGTAACCCATGGCTTCATCCCGGATATCGGCTATGGGTGACATCAGTACGAGATAACCTCTTGTTTCCTTGGAAACGGTCAAAGGATATATGACAGACAGCATATCTTCTTTGACGATTCCTTTGGGGCGCATTCCTTTTGTGGACTGTTTGCTCAAAAACTCCGGGTCTTTATCCGCAATGTTTTTTCCGGTCAGTTCAGAGAAAGAATCGGTAATGATTTTGCCGGAGTTATCTACTACCCAGAGTCGTATACCCGTAGTGCTGTAAAGCCTGGTAGCCTGCTTTTCCATTGAGAGTATGCCGTTTTCCGGTGAAGCATTTATATTGGCATAATTGGAGGCTAAAAAGCTGGCTTCCTGATAGATCTGATGTTCTTTATTGGTCTCCAGATAATCATATATCATGGAAAAACCATAGGTGTTTAAAAGTCCCAAAATAGCAATAACCATCAGAAGATATGCAATTGTATATTGAAATCGAAGTGATAGTTTCATGGTTTGCCTTTCTTAAAGGATTTTATTTCTCATAGTATTCAAACTTGTACCCGATACCCCACACTGTACCGAGTTTCCAGTCGGGGTTATCCTTAAACTTCTCGCGGAGTCGCTTGATATGAACATCAACGGTGCGTGTATCACCAATGTAATCATAGCTCCAAATATGATCCAGAAGTTGTTCTCGCGTAAACACCTGATTGGGATGAGATGCCAGGAAGTAAAACAGTTCCAGCTCTTTCGGCGGCATATCCACCAGTTTTCCCTGGTAATGCACCGTGTAGTCGGTCAGGTTGATTACCAAATCCGGATAGGTTACACATTCCTGCGACAGTTCGGTTTCTGCAGAGGTTGACGTTTTTTCCCGGACGGAACGGCGCAATACGGCTTTTACACGGGCAACCATTTCCTTTGAATCAAAAGGTTTCATAATGTAGTCGTCAGCACCCAGTTCCAGCCCCAGGACACGGTCAAAGGTTTCTCCCTTTGCAGAGAGCATAATGACAGGGAGGGAGGTGGTACGACGGATTTCGCGGAGTACTTCATATCCATCCATTCCCGGCAGCATGATATCCAGAAGAACTAAATCCGGAGTGAAATTTTTCATGGCATCCAGCGCCTGTTCTCCATCATAAACCAGCTTTGTCTCAAAGCATTCTTTATTCAAATATAAGCCGATTAATTCTGCAATATTTTCATCATCATCTACAACTAATATTTTTTGTTTATCTGTCATTATAATCTCCATTCCGCTACCTTCACCGGCAGCATAAATATTACTTGGTTATCCCTTAAATGTCACTATAGTCACACCCATATCGCCCTCGCCGAATTCTCCGAGGCGGTAGGATTTCACATATTTTAATTTTTTTAGGCGGTTGTGTACGGCAGTTCGCAGTGCACCGGTACCTCTTCCGTGTATTACCGTTACCTGTGTCATGTGTGCCATATAGGCATCATCTAAATACTTTTCCATTACCGGCATTGCCTGGTCCACCGTCATGCCAATGAGATTAACTTCCTGATGCAGGCTGGCAGCTTTGCTCATTCCGATTTTTCCGCTTCCGGTATTTTTTCGTTGCGGTTTTTCGGGTTTTGGCTGTTTGATCAACTCTAAATCCGCAAGGTTTACCTTGGTGCGCAATAGTCCTGCCTGAACAAACAAATCGCCTTTGTCGTTAGGTAGTGTGCTTACCGTACCGGTGGAATTTAAGGATAATATACGTACATCCGCACCGACAAATAAATCTTTTGCTTGGATAGAGGGCTTTTTCTTTTTCGGTGTTTCTCTGTGGGAGTCTGACTGTTTTTTGTCGATTTCCTCCCGCAGTTTGCTTCGCTCTGCCTCCATTTCCCGGATGTGCTCATCGCTCTGTGCCCATTTCGTGTATTTTCGGATGGTTTCATCGGCGTAGCTTTTTGCTTCTGCGAGGATGCGTCTGGCTTCTTCGTTGGCGTTTTCTATAATGCGCTCTTTGGAATGTTCTATTTTGTCGTTTTTTTCCTGTAAAGATTTGCGCAGTTTGGAAATCTCCTTCCGGCTTTCCGAAACCGTTTTATGCTCCCGCTCCAGTTTGATACGAGTCTCCTCTAAATCTGTGAGGACATCCTCAAACTTGGTGGCATCGCCTGCCACATGATTTTTGGCATCTTCTATAATTGCATCAGAGAGTCCCAGCTTGCCCGATATGGCAAAGGCGTTACTCTTGCCCGGCACACCGATAAGGAGGCGGTAGGTGGGGCGGAGAGTTGTCACGTCAAATTCACAGCAGGCGTTTTCTACATCAGGTGTCTGCAGTGCGTATAGTTTCAACTCACTGTAATGGGTAGTTGCCATTGTCGCTGTACCGCGCCGGTGTAAATCGGACAGAATAGCCGTGGCAAGGGCAGCACCCTCAACCGGGTCGGTTCCGGCACCCAGCTCATCAAATAATACAAGACTGTTTTCATCAGCCCGCTCCAGAATAGACACGGTATTTACCATATGGGATGAGAATGTACTGAGGCTTTGTTCAATACTTTGTTCGTCGCCGATATCTGCATATATTTCTTCAAAAATTCGCAGACTGGAGCCATCAAAGGCGGGAATGTGCAGTCCGGCTTGTCCCATCAGACAAAACAGTCCGACAGTTTTCAGGGAAACGGTTTTACCACCTGTGTTTGGACCGGTTACTACCAACAGGGAAAAGTCCCTCCCCAGATGGATATCAATAGGAACTACTTTGTCAGCAGGTATCAACGGATGTCGTCCCTTTTTGATTTCTATATAGTTCTCCTCCGGAAAATGTGGCTCCGTTGCCTTCATCTTCTTGGAAAGAGCCGCTTTTGCAAATATAAAATCCAGTTCGCTCAAAATCCGGTAGTTCTGCTCCAGGTAAAAGCTTTGTTCTGCAGCCTGGTTACTCAATTCTGCAAGGATTTTATTGATTTCTTCCTGCTCCTGCCGTTCCAGTTCGCGGATTTCGTTGTTTAGCTTAACGACAGATGCCGGCTCAATGAAAAGCGTAGAGCCGGTGGAGGATTGATCATGCAGCATGCCTTGAAAGGAAGAGCGGTACTCTGCCTTGACCGGAAGACAGTATCTGCCACCGCGCATAGTAATTATGGCATCCTGCAGCATGGAGCGGTTGTTGTTAAGAATGGTACCCAGCTGATCGTGTATACGCTCTCCGGCACCTTTTAATTTGCGGCGCACCTGAGCCAGTCCGGGACTGGCATCGTCAGCCATTTCATCCTCGTCTATAATACAACGACGAATTTCCTGCATAAGCGGGGAGAGCGGCTCAATTAACTGGTACCGCTCATTGAGCGAATCTCCTGTCTCTTCGTCATCATTTAAGCTTTTTCGGAAAAATGTCTTAACCTGTCCGGCAGTCATTAACAATCTGGAAATATCCAGCAGCTCATGCATGCTGAGAGATGCGCCAAGCTCCAGTCGTTTTAAGCTCCCTAAAATCTCTGTAACCCCCTGAAAGGAAACAGGTCCCTGGGTCATGATGTGTGTCAGGGCATCCGAAGTTTCCCGCTGGGAGGTGGCAATCCATGCGGCATCTGTTTGGGGCAGAAGCTCCATGCATTTTGTTTTTCCTCCAGTGGAACCTGCCATCTCTGACAACTGCTCAATAATCTTTTTATATTCTAATGTAGTCAATACTTTAGCATTCATAGTGACAAACCTCGTGTGATATCTCGATGATTTATGTGTCAGTATAGTCCCTTCGGACTTAATCTAATTATACGGGAATCTGACTGCGTTTACAAGTTATTCATATGTTATTCATATCTCTGTGCTATAATAGAAATGTAGGATGTTTTAGGGGAATGCTTTATGCGTTAGACCTTTATGCGTAGATAGGTATTCAGAGAGGAGTGTTGGCGGTGAAGAACGACAACAAGGAAAAGCGTGCGGAAGATTCTGAAAACAATGAGAAAAACCACGAAGAAAAAAAATATCAGTTTATCAAAGAGCAGATTCGCCCACAGGGAAAGCATAGAATCAGACGGATGACACAACGTGTCGGCTTTGTCTTGGGCATGACGGTCTTGTTTTGCGGGATTTCTGTAGTCACGTTCTATATTATGCGTAGATATCTGCCGGTGGAGTCTCTCGGTGCAGAGGTTATTTACATGACGCCATCGCCTTCCGGGGAAAATACTGCCACACGGGATATGGAAACCAATCCAGTGGGAAACGCCCTGACATCTCTGGAGGAGTACAGCCGTATTTCACAGGAGATGGCTGCAAAAGGTGCAGTGGCACAAAAATCATTGGTGAAATTGTACACCGACTCTGACAGTATGCACGTTGATGACAGTGAGAGCTACCCGGGAATCATGATTCAAAAATCCAGTCAGAATATTTATATATTAACGGAATATGCGCTTTCTCAGAAAGCAAGAAGTGCACAGGCGGTATTCTATGATGACAGTGGGGCAGAAGCAACATTAGTCGGTGCGGATAATAGTGCGGGTTTTGCGGTATATCGTATACAATTGACTAATGTATCCGCAGAATTGCAGGAACAGATCATACCCATATCTTCGGAAGTGCGTGGTGCATTTGCCGTAGGGACGCCGGTATTGGTGATTGGAAAGGCTAACGGTGTGTTCCATTCTGTTCACACGGGAATTGTGACAAACGGACAGTTAACAGTACCGGTGACGGATTCCGAACTGAATTTGTGTACTGCAGATATTACCTATAGCAAAGATGCTGCGGGTTATGTTTTGAATACGAAGGGGGAAATGATAGGAGTACTCACTACAGATTATGTGGAGAAGACAGGAACCACAGATACTGCCTTTATCTCAGTGGAAAGTATACAGAATAGGATTCATAATATGATTATGGGTTTGAGTCCGGCACGTCTGGGTGTTATAGGAAGTGCGGTAAATGCGCAGGAAGCGAAGCGCTTGAATTTAGAACAGGGCATCTATATAGAACAGTTGGATTCGGCGTCCCCTGCCTATCGTGGCGGTATGCGTGTGGCGGATGTTATCATGGAAGTGGCGGGAACTAAAGTTTCTACCCCGACACAATTACAGGAGGAGTTGCAGCGGCTTACGGCAGACGATAAAGTACAGATTACCATATCCCGCAAGGGAGCCGGTGGTCCAAAAAAGCAAAAACTAAATGTTACATTAGGATAACGATAAATATATACAATCAATCAAGTCGATTCAGCAATACCTTTAACAGCCTGTCGTTGTCTTCCGGCTTCATAAAACAGAAACGGATAAATTTCTGGTCCAGGAACGGAAACGTAGAGCAGTCTCGTATCATGAGCCCTTCTCGGATAGCGGCATCAAACAGATCCTGAGAGCTCACTTCTTCCTTGAGGATTTTTAATAAAATGAAGTTTGCCATGGGCGGATAGTAGGTGAGGGCATCACAGCCATCCAACAGCTTGCAGATTCTCGTTCTCTCACTGTTGATTAAATCATAGGTATCCTGAATATATTTTTCATCCCTGAACATGATTTCTCCGGCAATGGCAGCCAGAGAGTTGATGGTCCAGGGATTTTTTTTGTTATCAATTTCCCGTATCAGCTTGCGGTTGCCACAGACAGCATAACC
>JAFLTA010000050.1 GCA_022510685.1 Lachnospiraceae bacterium
GTGTTCTCAGATATGCGCAGAAAATCATGCGCAATAAGTATGGTATAATAAACGCCGAAATCAGCGTTTATCTTGTGAGAACTGCATTCTCAGTATGTGCAGGAAATCATGCACAGGAAATATGGTATACTAAATAGAATTCTGTATTGCTGTACAGATATGAGAGGAGAATATCCATGACGAGTAAAGAGAGGGCAGGATTAAAAGCACAGGCAATGAAACTGGACAGTATATTTCAGGTTGGTAAGTCCAGTCTGACACCGCAGATGATTGAGGCGGTGAAAGATGCATTGCGCAAAAGAGAGTTAGTAAAAATATCCGTATTAAAAAACTGTTTGGATGAGCCGCATGAGATAGCGGAAGTGTTGGCAGAACGTACCGGTTCTGAAATTGTACAGGTTATCGGGAAAAAAATAATTCTGTATAAGAAAAATTATGAACTTGAGGAAAAGAGAAAGCGCGCCGAAAAGCGGGAGAAACAGCAAAAGAAACTAAAGAAGAATATACGGCATAAGACAGGAAGGGTATAGATAATGGAACGCATTGGTATAATGGGTGGAACATTTGATCCGATTCATTCCGGACATCTGGCTATGGCAGAGGCGGCACTGGAACAAGTGGAGTTAGATAAGGTTTTATTCATGCCCTCCAAAACACCACCCCATAAAAGACATTCCGATGTAACCGGAGAGAGAGAACGGGCGGAGATGGTACAATGTGCCATTTCCTACAACCCTCGGTTTGAATTTTCGGATTTTGAGTTAAAACGATATGGATTGACCTATACAGCGGATACATTGGCGTTATTGCAACAACAAAAGCCGGATTGTGTGTGGTATTTTATTATGGGAGGTGATTCCTTTTTTCATGTGGAAAAATGGTATCATCCGGAGGAGATTTTGCGACTGTCAACGATACTGGCGGTGAGCAGAGATGGTTTGTCTCAGGAGGAGATGGAGAGACAGAAGGCATTTCTGGAAGAAAAATATCAGGCAAAAATACAATTGCTTTCTATGCCGCAAATGGATATCAGTTCTACGGAAATCCGCAGCAAAATAGCTTTGGGAGATGAGGTGTGTGACATGGTGCCGGAGTCGGTCATGACTTATATTGACGAACACGGGTTATACCGTTAGTACAGCTATCATGCTGACAGAAAGGCAGGGATTTATGCAGGAAGATATTGATAAGCTTCAAAAACAATTAAAAAATAAATTATCGGATAAACGATACAATCATACAGTGGGAGTGCGTTATACCGCGGAGGCACTGGCGATGCGGTATGGTGCTGATCTTGACCGTGCTGCCTATGCGGGGGTTTTACACGATTGCGCAAAATATTGTTCCGGTGATAAAATGATAGAAAAATGTCGAAAACATAAAATAAATATGACAGAGGTAGAGTTAAAAAATCCGCAGCTGTTACATGCAAAGTTGGGAGTGTATTATGCAAAGCACCGCTATGGCGTGAAGGATGAGGAAATATTGTCTGCCATCCGTTGGCACACTACGGGAAGACCGGAAATGTCACTGTTGGAAAAAATTGTTTTTCTGGCTGATTATATTGAGCCTCATAGAAAACCCATACCGGGGCTGAATGAAATTCGAGAACTTGCTTTTTGTGATTTAGACAGGGCGGTCTGCAGGACGATGGAAAACACTGTGTCCTATTTACAGAAACAAAATAGCTCTGCTGCAAATGCAAAATGTTATGACCCTAATACATTATTGGCATATGAGTATTATAAAAAACACTCTTAAAGTGAGAATGGAGGAGATACCATGACAGAGCAGGCGAAAATGGCGAAAATCGTATATGAGGCACTGGACGATAAGAAAGGTTATGATATCAAAGTAATCGATATCTCGGAAATTACTATGATTGCCGATTATTTTGTGATAGCCAGTGGTGGTAGCAGTAACCAGATTCAAGCATTGATTAACAACGTGGAAGAACAAATGGAAAAGAATGGTTATACGGTAAAACGCATAGAGGGAAATAAAAACAGTACATGGGTATTGATGGACTTTGGTGATGTGATCGTGCATATATTTGACAAAGAGGACCGCTTGTTTTACGATTTGGAGCGTATCTGGTCAGATGGTAAACTCATTGACATTGAATCGTTGTAGGGGGTGTATTCGTGGGAAAACATGTAATATATCGACTTTTGATGGCGCTCCTGGTTTTTGTGTTCATCGCTTCTCTTGTACAGATTATCAATCTGGTACAGACTCAGAAAAAAGAGGAAAGTGCTTTTGATGAACTACAGAGTATGATTGAACAACCGAGTGGGCAGACTCAGGAAAAAGGAGACAAATCAGGAGATAAATCAGAAAAAAAATCGAAGAAAAAGGAAAGTCAGGAAATCATTCCCGACTATGAAAAGTTATATAATAAAAATAAAGATTTTATTGGCTGGATTGCCGTAGATGGAACAAACATTGATTATCCGGTTATGTATACCCCCAATAATGAAGAATATTATCTGCATCGTTCTTTTAATAAAAAATATTCTTACAGTGGTGTCCCGTTTTTGGGATATGGTAGTGACCTGGACGGAAGTAATATTATTGTGTATGGTCATCATATGAAAAACGGTACCATGTTTGCTGATTTAGTAAACTTTCAAAAAGAAAGTTATCGAAAAAAACATGCTAAAATCATTTTTGACACAATGGACGAAAGGCGTATTTATGAGGTGGTAGCTGCATTTCCTACAACTGTTGCCGAAAATGAACCTTTTCGATATTATGAATATACGGGAAAACTTAGTGAGAAAGGATGGAAAAATTATCTATACAATGTTCACGAGAAAGATGAAACGATGCCGCAAGATATCCCGTATGGGGGAGAATTGATTACTCTCTCGACCTGTGCCTATCATACAAAAGACGGACGATTTGTAGTTGTGGGTAAATTAGTGGACAGATATAAATAAATACATGCAGATATGGAAGAAAGTACCTTGCTGATATATCCTGAAAATGTCATAGACTTTTGGGGTGTTTAGTGTTATAATAATATAGATTCATTCAGAATAATTATGACATAATAAATATCGGTTTTGTCGGTATGAAAATTGATAAATTGCAATCGGTTGATTTTGGGAGGAGTGTGATATCAATGTTACAGAAAAAGATGAAAGGTTGTCTTGCTCTGATTCTGTGTACATCATTACTGATAGGTATTTTACAGTCTGTTAGTGGGATTTATAGCGTCCATGCCGGAAATGAGAGTTCTGCTACAGGAGATATTATCATAGAGAAGGCAGAGTTTAAGTTATATGATGATAAAGGCAATGAGATTAAGCCTATTACATCGGATACTAAGGTGAAAGAGGGACAAAAAGTATCCTTTGAACTTGAGTGGAAATTGGAGAACACCCAGGATATTAAAGAATTTTCCATTGATTTGGAGGAGTATTTGAAAATTTCGAATCTGGATGTTACTAATACGTCCGGTGTGTTGACGGACAGCAGTAATAACAGGATTGGTACATATACGATAAAAGATAATGTACTGACCTATTATTTGGACGAAGATGTGGCTTATTCCGGAGAGCGTAAAGGCGGTGCCAATTTCAGTGGTATCGTACATACGAATTTGGATGAGGAGAGCAATGGTGACCAGATTCAGGTGGGTTTTGAATTTCAGGATCAAATATTTGATGTAATATACGATGCCGGTTTGCAGGAATCCAGCTTATATATCAATAAATATAATAGTGTAGACGGTACATCTCTGTACTGGAAGGACGGTGAATTATACCAGAATTATACGGTTTATATGTATGCAAATAATGGTAAGGTCACCTTTGGGTCTATCAAGGATACTTTTGGTGACGGTCTGTCGAATATGTCCGAAATTACCGTCAAGCATGCACCGTCATCCATGGGATTGAGTAAAACTTATTCTAAATTTGATGATTTTGCGGAAGCATTAGAAGATAAAGAGTTAAAAGGCGGTCAGTATATTGAAATTACGTATTCTATGAAAGTGAATAGTGATATTCGCTCAGATACTCCGGCATTAAAATATGATAACACGTTTGAAGTGAACTATGAAAATAACAAAGGAGATAAAAAAACAGATAAGGGATATTCCAGCGCGTCTTTCCGCAAGCCGACGATTAATAAGAGTGGCTCTATTAATGATGGTAAGGTGACATGGACGATTACCATTTATCTCAATGATTTGAATGGGAGTGGTGAGACATTCGAGGAGTATCTAGACAGTATTACCGATATCCTTGGTAAAGGACACAAAAACGAAAATAAAAATAAGAACATTTCTGCACAGGACTTTGAAGAGAATCCGAATGGTTCAGGGATTTATGTTTGTACTTACACGGAGGATTTATCAGAGGACTATAAAAATTCCGTTTCCCAGCGTGAAGTGACAAACCGCGTTGATGTGACAATTGACGACAAAAACTATGGAACAACCGGTCGCGTCAGAACAGAAGGAAAAACATGGGTTGACAAGAATTGCACCGGTTACGACGAAGACAGTAAAACCCTTTCGTGGGAAGTGAAACTAAATGCCCTTCCCGAAGGAATCACCGATCTGCAAGTGAAGGATGTCACTAATGAAGAATCCTGGCGATATGAGGGGAAACACACGCTGGAAAAGGAAATTTATGTCCGTGTGGGTAATAAAGAAACATTAGTGGTGAATGCTGATGGTACAGTGGCTTCCGGTCAAAAGATAGTTAAGAGCTGTGAAGTTAAAAATGAGACATGGGATAAGTCTGTCAACTTGACTTTTGATGAAGATTTTTACGATGAATATGCAGGAAAAATAACGGAAAATAATCCGATCATCATTATTTACAAGTCAAAGATTTCGGATACAAATATCAATAACAAAGAGTATTACAATGTAGTTCATGTTTCTTATAAAGAAGATGATCAGATTCTGACATCGGATGCATCTGCCATCTGGTCCAAAGATAATGCCATACAAAAGATTGGTACGGTGATTAACGGAAAAAACGGGATTCATTATACTATCCGTGTAGAGGCATCAAAGATAGACACATTAAAACCGGGGCAGAAGATTGTTTTGACAGATACCGTATCGGAGGATATGGAGCTGGATGTGGGAAGTGTGAAACTATCGGCTTATCGAAATACATGGACACCGATTTATAATTTCCCGGGTATAGTTACTGCTTCCCAAAAGGGAAATGTAATCACATTCACTGTGGAGACCACTCAGGCGGTCATTGATTCGATTGGTACAGGGAATGACAAAATAGATCTTCATGTGGAGTATGATACTTACCTTAAAAATGATGCAGCAGTGGATTTTACGCTTTCGGGTGAGAGCAAGGAGTATACCAATTCTGTTGAGGGACAATATAACGGTGAGGTGATTGGTGATGACTTTGCGCAAAATATTCTGACCCCACAGAAAATGCTCATCAAAAACTATAAGTACGATGAAACGACAGCACCTAATGTGGAGTATAGCATTGAGATTAATCCGGAGGCGTACGATTTTTCCAGTGATGATGTGTTGGTATTGGAGGATGAAATCGGCAGCGCATTGACTCATGATTTAAGTACCATTAAGTTGGAAAAAAGGAGCGGTAACTCCTGGGTGACGCTGCAGAATAAAGTGGATTATAGTTATTCCTATTCTAATAAGCTGAATACACTGACATTGAAAGTGCCGGATGCCACGCATTTGCGATTGACTTATTGTGCGAAGGTCAATGCGTTTATCGATCGTAACAATTCAAACAACAATGAGAAGTTGACGGAGGAGAATTCCTATAATATTATCAGACTCAAGGGCAGCGGAAATGATAGGACGTCTGACAGCAAAGCGATAAACCGTTTTGCGATTACACCTAGTGTATGGGCGTACGGTGAAAGTGTAACCATTAATAAATACTGGAATGATGAAGACGGTAATTTTGCGGCATTGCCGGGGGCGGTATTTTCACTGTATCTTGTAAGTTGCGACAAAACGACCGGAGAAATAAAATCGGAGACATTAGACCCGACACGGGGCGATATCGTGGTAGATAAAGACGGACAATTTAATTTGGGTTCTATCAAGTTGGATCAGGTATATGCCCTTTATGAAAAGACGGCACCTACCGGATTTGAAAAAAACACCAACCCGTATTATTTTGTAATACCCGGTTCCTCCGGTGTCACATTTAACGAGGAAATTAATCAGGTTACGGTTGGCTCTACTCTCTATTATGAAAATAAAAAAATAGATAATGGTTCCGGAACGCTTGTCATCACCAAGACGTTGAAAGGGGATGTGCTTAGAGAGGATGCAGAGGCGGCGTTGCAATTTGAGGTTACGGATACAGCGACCAACCTTCCGCCTACCACATATACATTGAAACAGTTTACCTACGATGAGGAAACAGGAGTGTATACACTGACATTACCGCGCTCCGTGGGAACTTATATCGTGGAGGAAAAAGTAACCGACATTAACGGTTATACACTGGAATCCGTCAGCTATACGATAGATGGCGGAGCGGTTACGAACGGCAAGAAGACAAATGTATCTGTGAAGAAAGATGCTACTACTACGGTTGCTTTTGAGGATTCCTACAAGAAGACATCCTCCTCCGGAATGGGAAAACTGGTGATTACGAAAGAGCTTCTGGGAGATGTCACGACAAAGAAAGCAGAAAGCACGTTGCGTTTCAAAGTGACAAATAATACAACGGGTAAAGTGACAAATTTAACTCTGAAAGATTTTACGTATCATGAAAAGACCGGTCTCTATACGTATACGTTATCAACTGCCGCAGGCGGATACACGGTGGAGGAGACGGTTTATAATATTTCGGGTTATAAATTAAAATCGGTTACGTATAGTGTTAACGGTGGTACTGCAGCTAATGGAACTTCTGCCAAGGCACAAGTGACGATTGGTGGGACGACAACGGTTGCATTTCGCGATAAATATGCAAAGAAGACATCTACCACGAAAAAGACGCCGAATCCGAAGTCAAAAAAGACCGGCAAAAAAACCGGTGGTAGTGGAAAGAGCGGTGGCGGTAAAAAGACCGGTGGCGGCAAAAAAACCGGAGGAAGTTCGTATCACACACCGGATACCGGAGACAATACGCAGAATGCTTATTATTTCTATTATATTATGATGTTTATCAGTGCAATCGGTATTGTGATACTGGGAGTTTTGGCGAACAATAAGACAAAGAGAACCTGGAAAGTGTTATCTTAAAAAGAATATTATGCTTATCATTTCTCCTGTATGGGTGCGGTCGTGCCGATACAGGAGAATTTTTGCTTAATAGGTAACTTCTGTATCTTATTAAGTAAAAACGTTTTGAAATTATTTTTTCGGTCAATAGGAAAGCTTGTTCGGAACGTTTGTTTGACAATACAGAACATATGTGTTATTCTATATATATCTTATAGTTTGCATTATTTTGGATTGGAGGATACCAATATGGCAACAGGCAGAATATCTGCAAAGCAACAGGAAATTTTAGAATACATTAAGTCTGAAATTATCAGCAAAGGTTATCCGCCTGCAGTGCGGGAAATATGTGAGGCTGTACATTTGAAGTCTACTTCTTCCGTTCATTCCCATTTGGAGACCTTAGAGAAGAACGGATTTATCCGACGTGATCCGACGAAGCCGCGGGCAATAGAGATTATGGATGATGATTTTAATCTTGCACGCCGTGAAATTGTCAATATTCCGATGATCGGAGAGATTGCGGCAGGAGAACCGATTTTTGCCGAGCAAAATATTGAGGGATACTTTCCGCTATTGCCGGAAGACGTTCCCAGCGGTGAATCTTTTATGCTCAAAGTCCGTGGAGAGAGTATGGTCAATGTGGGCATCTATGATGGGGATAAGATTCTTGTTAAGAAACAGAATACCGCAAGTAACGGAGATATTGTCGTTGCATTGGTGGATGATTCGGCAACTGTCAAGACATTTTACAAAGAAGACGGTCACTATCGTTTACAGCCGGAAAATGATTCTATGGAGCCGATTATCGTGGAGCAGGTGGAAATATTAGGTAAGCTGGCAGGTCTTTACCGTACTTATTATTAAGAAATGGAGACCATCAAATGGAACAAAAACGTCTTAGCCGTCTGGAACAACAGATGGCATTTGCCGGAGAATTGGACGGACTGAAACAAATCGGAAGACAAACGTATTTGAAGGATGCCAGCAGGAAGGAAAACGATGCGGAGCATTCCTGGCATTTGGCGTTGATGGCACTGTTATTACAGGAGTATGCCAATGAACCGATTGATTTGCTGCGGGTGATATCCATGGTTTTGCTTCATGATGTTGTGGAACTTGATGCGGGAGATACCTATGCCTATGATGATGCAGGAAATGCTACGAAGCGGGAACGGGAACTGGCTGCTGCGGATAGGATTTTTCAGTTGCTTCCGAAGGATCAGGCGAAAAGTTTCCGTGATATTTGGGATGAGTTTGAAGCGGCAGAGTCTATAGAGGCAAAATTCGCCCATACTTTGGATAATATTCAGCCGATGATGCTCAATGCCGCTTCTGATGGAAAAGCGTGGCGGGAACACGGTGTGAGATTATCTCAGATACTCGGGAGAAATGAGCATACAGCGGAGGGCTCCGGACAGTTGTGGGAGTATGGAAAAGAACAGTTGATTTCACCGCATATACAGGCAGGCGCAATCATAGATGATACAAAGAGTGGCGGAATGGAGAAATTATGACAGAGGAAAGTTGCATGGCTCCCATGGAGGGGCAGAATCATCCGGAATGGGAGGAAAATACTTTACGGATAATGACACCGGGACCTACCCAGGTGGCATCTAATGTATATCAGGCGCGAGCTTACGCTACCACCAATCCGGATTTAGATGTAGCATTTTTTGATTTTTATCGAGATACTTGTGAACTGGTGGGAGAATTAATCGGAACAAGGCAATCTGTGTATATTATGAGTGGTGAGGGGATTCTCGGACTAGAGGCAGCCTGCGCTTCTCTGACAGAGCCGGGAGACCGGGTACTGGTGCTGGATAACGGTATATTTGGCAAAGGTTTTTCAGATTTTGTTTCTATGTACGAGGGGGAGCCGGTACTATATTCTTCAGATTATCATCGACCTATCGATGTAGATGCTTTGGAGACATTTTTAGAGCGAGACCATGATTTTAAGTATGCAACTGTTGTACATAGTGATACACCCAGCGGAGTGCTCAATCCTGTAGAGCGGATTTGTCCGTTGTTGAAGCGGTATGGAATCTTAACAGTAGTGGATACAGTTACCGGAATGTTTGCAGAAACGCTGCAGGTAGATGAGTGGCAAATTGATATTGCCTGCGGTGGCTCCCAAAAGGCTTTATCGGCGCCTCCGGGTTTGACGATGGTGTCTGTCAGTGATGCAGCGAAAAAGATAATGGCAGCACGAAGAGTGCCAATACGGGCATTTTATGCGAATTTGCAGGTGTTTGAGGGATACTATGAAAAGAAATGGTTCCCTTACACGATGCCAATCAGTGACATTTATGGGCTTCGTGCTGCATTGGAAAATGTCAAGGCAGATGAAAATCATCTTACACGACACAAAATTCTCGCGAAAGCTGTGAGGAAAACGTTACAACAGGCAGGGTTTCATCTGTATCTTCAAGATGGATTTGCCTCCTCTGTCACGGCATTCGATGTACCGGAAGGGATGACAGACCGGCAGATATTGCAAAAAATGCAGGAGGAGCATCACATAATGATTGCCGGTTGTTTTGATGTCCTGGCAGGAAAAGTGCTGCGCATTGGACATATGGGAAACAATGCCAATACTTCTGATTTGGCGGATACGCTGGATGCCTTACAGCAGGTGGTAAGTTCTCTGGGAATGGATGTCAAGTTGTCATCCATGAGAGAGGAGTTTAGTTTGCGGTGCCGGAGTCAGATGGCAGAACGGGGTGAATGATGAAGAAGCTAAAAGCAGATATCAAAAACAGGGATTTTAAAAACTGTTATTTGTTTTACGGGGAAGAAGATTATTTGAAACGAATTTACCGTGACAGTTTCAAAGAAAGTGTAATGGCGGGTGGGGATGATATGAATTTCACCCGATTTGAGGGGAAGGAAACAGACGTTATCCAAGTAACCGATTTAGCGGATACTCTGCCTTTTTTCAGTGATTACAGACTGCTTATATTGGAGAATACGGGATTTTTTAATTCAGCAAATGATTTGGCTGATTATTTGCCGAAGATGCCGGATACTACCATCATGCTTTTTGTGGAGAAAGAAGTAGATAAGCGGAATCGTCTGTATAAATATATTAATAAATCAGGGCATGTTGTAGAAATGAAATCGATGTCCGCTAAAGATATGAAGCTGTGGGTGGTAGGACTGCTTAACAGTGAAGGAAAGAAAATACGCGAGAGTACAGTAGAGTATTTTTTAGGGCTGATTGATAATTCCATGCACCATATAAAAAATGAACTGGACAAGTTAATTGCCTATGTGGGGGAGCGGGAGGAGATTACCAAGGAGGATGTGGATGCCATTGCCTGTGTGCAGGTAAACGGACAGATTTTTCAGATGATGGATGCAGTCGCCTCCGGTAATAAAAAGTTGACTATGAAATTATACAGTGATTTATTGGAACTACGGGAAAGTCCGATGGTGATTCTCAGTTTACTATCCAGACATTTTAATATTTTGCTGCAGATTAAGGCACTCGGCGACGGAGCCGGACGTAGTGAAATAGCTGCTAAGGTCAAGATTCGACCTTTTTTTGTGGGACGATACCAGAGTCAGGCAAAGCATTTTTCAGAAAAACAACTTCGGAAAATGTTAGAGATGTGCGCGGAAACAGAATATTTATTTAAACGGGGTCGCATAGGAGACCGGATAGGAGTGGAGTTGTTGCTGGTACAGTTTGTGGAACGGACTGCATAAGTCATACCGTTATGCCAGATGGAAGATTGCTATGAGGCAACTGTTTGTTTCGGTTAATATTTTGACAGAAAATATCTTCTGTGTTACTATGGATAAGGTTTGGCATGGATTGCATGCGGTATTCATGTCGAATAAATCGTGGAAGGAGAGTTGTCCGAGAGGTCGAAGGTGCATCACTCGAAATGATGTGTCGGTGAAAGCTGACCGAGGGTTCGAATCCCTCACTCTCCGTAAATGAAAAAGGAAAGTGCCGTGACCGGGACTTTCCTTTTTATGGTCTTGTAAATTGGTTATGAGTGATAATATACTTTTTTGTTGTCTTACACATAAAAGTATGCTATAATCATAAACGAGAGAATTCAAGGACATATAGGTGTACCACCTGACACTGTGGCTGCAGTGTCAGGCAAGGTATGGTGTTCGAGCACCACACAATGCAGACCGGAGTCCGCGATACACATGTATTATTATAATGGAATCATGCTTTGATTTCAACGTTTTTGTGTATTTGCCAGATGATGGATGTAACCTTTTGATACATAACGAGGTGAAAGTGTGGACGCACACTTACACTTCGTTCTTGGTTTTCTCGCTGCTTCCTCTGATGGCGGTCACCCCGCCATTAGAGGGGTTAGTGAGAAAGACCACAGTTTGTAATGAAAAGCTATGGTTTGTTTGTATTACCATGGCTTTTTTCTGTATAAGATTCATGTGTCAAAAGGTATTGTTTGTCTATTTGTCATTTTACTTGAGATTCACAATAACCTCATTTTTCGTGCAAAGTAAAATGATTCAAATAATTATATCGTTTGATGCGTTAATCTATATGATAGACTCCATATCACAATAGCTTGCCGGAATGGGATTAGGGTATTAAAATAATGTTATGTCGGAAGAAACCACTTATGAGTAATAAATGTATACTGGAGTGTGCATATACGATAGTTTCTAAGGAAGAACAGGGTGAGAAATGGGATAAAGCTGCACTGTATCATATGTTGGATAGTGTACTATCTAAAAATACGAATAGTATACAAGGATTCATTTCTTTATGTTATTCTGAAATAGAAAATGCGTCTTCAGACACAGAAGGATACAAGTGGAAGTTACTCTTGGAATGTTTACAAGAGTTGGAAAAGAAAAAGTGATCTATTGATGGCGCTTCAGATAAAATGTACAGAGTTCCTTGCTTAACCAAACAAAATGACAGGGGGGAATTGCCCGCATATACTATGGCTTAGAAAATATAATTAAGTAAAATAGGACATTGCTTAAAAAAATAAAGAAAAATAATATATTTACAAAATTATATTGCTTTTTTGTGAGAAAAACCGTATAATAATAACAAGTTGATGAACGAAGGGGTTCAGCAATAGCTGTTTTTCGGTATTTGAAGGACGGCTGACGAGACGAAGCAGACATGGATACAGATAAATGTCGCTTTACTCTTATTTTGCTGGAGCTCTTTTTTTGTTGAGTTTATAAGAGGAGGAAGGTCATGGTGAAAGAAAAAGTACGAGACTTAATGGCAGACAAAGCTTCTGCCGGTGAGGCTATCACGGAGGCGAGACAGGCGGTGGACCATCGCAGGAGGGGATTGTATGACCCGCGCTTTGAACATGATAACTGCGGTATCGGAGCTATTGTCAACATTAAGGGAAATAAAACCCATGATACGGTATCCGGTGCCCTGGATATCGTAGAGAAGCTGGAGCATCGTGCCGGTAAAGATGCGGAGGGAAAGACCGGTGACGGTGTAGGTATCTTATTGCAGATTTCCCATAAGTTTTTCAAGAAAGCGGTAAAGCCATTGGGCATTGATTTGGGAGAGGAGCGGGATTACGGTATCGGTATGTTTTTCTTCCCACAGGATGAATTAAAGAAGAATCAGGCAAAGAAGATGTTTGAGGTCATTGTGGAAAAAGAAGGGTTGGAATTCCTCGGATGGCGTGAGGTGCCGGTGGCACCCAAGGTATTGGGACACAAGGCGTTGGAGTGTATGCCTTGTATCATGCAGGCTTTTGTAAAGCGACCTGAGGATGTTGAGAGAGGGCTGGATTTTGACAGGCTTCTCTATGTGGCGAGACGTGTGTTTGAGCAGAGTAACGATGATAATTATGTGGTATCTTTTTCCAGCCGTACCATCGTATATAAAGGAATGTTTCTGGTGGGACAGCTCCGTCTGTTCTTTGAGGATTTGCAGAGTCCGGATTATGTTTCCGCCATTGCTCTGGTGCATTCCCGTTTCAGTACCAATACTAATCCAAGCTGGATGCGTGCCCATCCCAACCGTTTTATCGTACATAACGGTGAGATTAATACAATCGTTGGTAATGCGGATAAAATGCTGGCTCGTGAGGAGACCATGGAGACCCATTATCTCGCTAACGAGTTCAGTAAGGTGCTTCCGGTTGTCAATCCAAGCGGTTCTGATTCCGCACGTCTGGACAACACGTTGGAGTTTCTCGTTATGAGCGGTATGGAGCTTCCGCTGGCGGTCATGATAACGATTCCGGAGCCTTGGGAAAACGATATGAGTATCAGTCAGCAAAAGCGCGACTTTTACCAGTACTATGCAACGATGATGGAGCCGTGGGACGGTCCGGCATCCATTCTTTTTTCTGATGGAGATTATATGGGGGCGGTGCTTGACCGAAACGGTCTTCGTCCTTCCCGTTACTATATCACTTCCGATGACCAGTTGATTCTTTCTTCTGAGGTGGGTGTATTTGAGATTCCACCGGAAAAGATTGTCAAGAAAGACCGTCTGCGTCCGGGACGTATGCTGTTGGTGGATACGGTTAAGGGGGAGCTGATTGCCGATGATGTGTTAAAAGAGCAGTATGCATCCCGCCAGCCCTACGGTGAGTGGTTATATAACAATTTGATTACCTTAAAGGAAATCCACATTCCAAACCAGAAAGTGGAGGAGATGACGGACGAGGAGCGTGTCCGTTTACAGAAAGCCTTTGGGTACACTTTTGAAGAATATAAAAATTCCATTCTGCCAATGGCGCAGAACGGTTCTGAGCCAATTGGTGCCATGGGAACGGATACGCCGTTGCCGATGCTTTCCGACAAACCACAACCTTTGTTTAACTATTTTAAGCAGTTGTTTGCCCAGGTAACCAATCCGCCTATTGATGCTATCCGTGAAGAAATCGTAACTTCAACGAGCGTGTATATCGGACAGGATGGTAACCTGTTGGAGGAGAAGGCGGAAAACTGTAAGATGCTTAAAATCAGCAATCCGATTCTCACGGATACGGATTTACTGAAGATTAAGTCTATGCATAAGGACGGCTTTAAGGTAGAGGAGATTCCGATTACTTATTATAAAAATACTTCTCTCAAGAAAGCGTTGGACCGTCTGTGCCTGGAGGCAGACCGTGCTTACAAAGAGGGAACGACCATTTTGATACTGACTGACCGTGGAGTGGATGAAAACCATGTGGCAATTCCGTCACTGCTTGCCACGGCAACGATGCAGCACCATCTGGTAACGACGAAAAAGAGAACCAGTATGGATATTATCTTAGAGACGGCGGAGCCACGTGAAGTACACCATTTTGCAACTCTGCTTGGTTATGGTGCCAGTGCCATTAACCCGTATCTGGCGCATAGTACCATAAAAGAATTGATTGATAACGGCATGCTGGATAAGGATTATTATGCGGCAGTGAATGATTACGATTCCGCCGTACTGCACGGCATTGTTAAGATTGCATCTAAAATGGGTATTTCCACGATTCAGTCCTACCAGGGCTCCAAAATCTTTGAGGCAATTGGTATCGACCAGGATGTGATTGAGAAATATTTCACCAATACGGTAAGCTGTGTGGGAGGAATTACGTTAGAGGATATCCAGAAACAGGTGGATGATTTGCATTCTTCCGCATTTGACCCATTGGGGCTGCGGGTTGACTTAAATCTGGAAAACCGTGGACAGCACAAGGCGAGAGGCGGTAAGGAAGAGCATTTATATAATCCGGAAACCATTCATCTGTTGCAGCAGTCCACATGGACGGGAAATTATGATTTATTCAAGCAGTATACTAAGACGGTGGATGAAAAAGAAAGTCAGATGACGCTGCGCAGTATGCTTGATTTTAACTTCCCGAAGAAGGGAATTTCCATTGATGATGTGGAGAGCGTGGATGAAATTGTAAAACGTTTTAAGACAGGTGCTATGTCCTACGGCTCTATATCCCAAGAGGCACATGAGACACTGGCAATCGCCATGAACCACCTGCACGGCAAGTCCAATAGTGGTGAGGGTGGTGAGAGTCTGGAGCGTCTGGAGACGGCGGGAGATAAAGACAGTCGTTGTTCTGCAATTAAGCAGGTGGCATCCGGTCGTTTTGGTGTAACTTCCCGTTATCTGGTCAGTGCAAAGGAGATTCAGATTAAGATGGCGCAGGGTGCAAAGCCCGGTGAGGGTGGACATCTGCCGGGAGGAAAAGTATATCCATGGGTGGCAAAAACCAGACATTCCACTCCGGGTGTGGGCTTGATTTCACCACCACCGCACCACGATATTTATTCCATTGAGGATTTGGCACAGTTGATTTATGACTTGAAGAACAGCAATAAAGAAGCACGTATTTCCGTGAAACTGGTTTCGGAAGCCGGTGTGGGAACGGTCGCAGCCGGTGTGGCAAAAGCCGGTGCCGCAGTTATATTGATTTCCGGTCACGACGGTGGTACGGGAGCTGCTCCGAGAAGTTCCATTTACAACGCAGGACTTCCTTGGGAGCTGGGTCTTGCGGAGACTCATCAGACATTGATCATGAACGGACTGCGTTCCCATGTCATGATTGAGACGGACGGTAAGTTGATGACGGGGCGTGACGTACTGGTGGCTGCTCTGTTGGGGGCTGAAGAATACGGTTTTGCGACGGCTCCGTTAGTTACTATGGGTTGCGTCATGATGCGTGTATGTAATCTGGATACCTGTCCGGTGGGTGTGGCTACCCAGAATCCGGAGCTTCGCAAGCGTTTCATGGGTAAGCCGGAGTATGTGGAAAATTTCATGCGCTTTATCGCCCAGGAGCTTAGAGAATATATGGCGGCTTTGGGAATCCGTAAAGTGAATGATTTGATTGGACGCACGGATTTGTTAAAAGTAAAGGAAAGCGAGGCGGTTGCCGCTAAGCATGTGGACTTGGATGCGATTATTGATTCCAGCTTTGCCGGTGAGAGAGGGGAAAATAAATTTAATCCGAAGCACATCTATGATTTTGCATTAAAGGATACGATAGATGAGAAAGTATTCCTGCCAAAGCTTAAGAAAGCATTGGAGAACGGAGAGAAAACAAAAATTTCCGTGGATGTAACCAACTTAAACCGTTCTCTGGGAACGATTCTCGGATCGGAAATTACAAAGAAGTATCATGATACCATGGAGGAAGATTCTATTGCTGTAGAATGCCATGGCAGCGGTGGTCAGAGTTTTGGAGCCTTCATTCCGAAGGGGCTGAAACTGGAGCTTGTGGGGGATTCTAACGACTATATGGGCAAAGGTCTTTCCGGAGGAACCATTGTCGTTTATCCGCCGGAGGGCTCAGCGTTTAAGGCGGATGAAAATATCATCATCGGTAACGTGGCACTGTACGGTGCAACCAGCGGTAAAGTATTTATCAACGGTATTGCCGGTGAGCGTTTCTGTGTACGAAATTCCGGTGCGACGGCAGTTGTGGAGGGTGTCGGTGACCACGGATGTGAGTATATGACCGGAGGTCGCGTGGTAGTTCTCGGTGCCACCGGTAAAAACTTTGCAGCAGGTATGAGCGGTGGTGTTGCCTATGTACTTGACGAGCAGAGTGATTTGTATAAAAAACTCAATAAAGAGCTGGTGTCTTCAGAGCCAATCACAGATAAATATGATGTGTTGGAGTTAAAGGAGATTATACAGCAGCACGTTGACGCAACCGGTTCCGAAAAGGGTAAAATGATTTTAGATAACTTTAGTGAGTATCTTCCAAAGTTTAAGAAGATTATTTCTTACGACTACAGTAGAATGCTACAGTTGATTGCGCAGATGGAGGAGAGAGGATTAAGTTACGAACAGGCACAGATTGAAGCATTCTATGCACACAAGAATAATAAGGAATAAAGCGTGTAAAGAAATTCTAAATCAGCACAAAACACTGTTTAAAAATTTCTAAGTTACACACTGGAAGAACGCAAAAAAACGCGTTCTTCTCCTAGCATAACGGTACCTATTTGAACCCTGCCTCAATCTTGAAATTTAACGATT
>JAFLTA010000051.1 GCA_022510685.1 Lachnospiraceae bacterium
GGAGTATCGCCTTGCCAAGGCGAGGGTCGCGGGTTCGAATCCCGTCTCGTGCTTTTTTGTTGTATATAGGTTCCGTTTTACTGAACTTATGTGTGAAGATGGTTCAAAAAGCATAAGATTTATAGATTATGAGAAACATAAAAGGAGGGTACCAATGAGACAGCATGATGCCAGAAATTTATCCATGGTGATGGATTTCTATGAATTGACCATGAGTAACGGATATTTTGAGGGACAGAATCTGGATGCAAGGGTGGTTTTTGATGTGTTTTACCGGGCAAATCCGGACCAGGGAGGATATTCCATCTTTGCCGGACTGGAGCAGATTGTAGATTATATCCGCAACCTACATTTTACGACAGAGGATATTGCCTATCTACGGGAACAGGGTATTTTTGATGAGGGATTTTTGGATTATTTGTCACGGTTTACTTTCCGTGGAGATGTGTATGCCCTGCCGGAGGGGACGGTAATGTATCCCGGGGAGCCGATTATTACGATTGTGGCACCTTTGATTGATGCCCAGCTCATTGAGACGGCAATCCTATTGGAAGTCAACCACCAGTCTTTGATTGCCACGAAAACGAGAAGAATCTGCAATGCAGCGGCAGGACGAATTGTTTCTGACTTTGGTGCCAGACGTGCCCACAATATGGATGCTGCTGTATACGGTGCGAGAGCAGCGGTAATCGGCGGGGCAACTTCAACGGCTACCGTTCTTGCAGGACAAATGTTTGATATATCGGTCAGCGGTACGATGGCTCATAGCTGGGTCATGTTCTATAAAGATGAGTTTACTGCTTTTAAGAAATATGCAGAAGTTTATCCGGACGCAACGGTTCTTCTGGTGGATACTTATGATGTATTACACAGCGGTGTGCCGAATGCCATCCGTGTGGCAAAGGAAGTGTTAGAACCCATGGGGAAACGTCTCAGGGGAATTCGTCTCGACAGTGGTGACCTGGCATATCTGTCCAAGAAAGCGCGTGCCATGTTAGATGAAGCCGGACTGGAAGATTGTATGATTGTGGCATCCAACAGTCTCGACGAATTCACGATACAGTCTCTTGTGAGTCAGGGGGCATGTATTGACAGCTTTGGTGTCGGTGAGCGACTCATTACCTCTAAGTCGGAGCCGGTATTTGGTGCAGTATATAAAATTGCTGCCGTGGAGGAAGACGGAGAATTTGTTCCCCGAATCAAGATTTCGGAAAATATTGAGAAGATTACCAATCCGGGTTGGAAACAGGTATACCGTGTGTATGATAAAGAACATAAGGCGATTGCCGATTTGATTGCAGGCAAAGATGAGAAGCTTGCTTCCGGTGAGGATGTGGAATATATCGATCCAAGTAAGCCTTGGAAGCGCAGGGTATTTCAGGACTGCACGTTTGTTCCCCTGCAAAAACCGGTATTTATTGATGGACGGTTTGTGGGAGATACGCCGACTGTGAAAGAGATTGCAGAGTATGTTCATAGGCAGCTGACAGAGGAAATATGGGTGGAGGAGCAGCGCTTCGAGAATCCCCATAAACATTATGTAGATATGACACCGGCGTACTATCAGATGAAGACGGAACTGTTGTCCTCTGCAAGAGAAGGATAGGTTGAACAGGGTTCAGATTGGCGTCGTTATGCAAAATGATTTAATAACAATTGTATGGAAATGGAGGATTCGGTGAAAGCGAAACATCGTATTTTATTATTGCTATTGCTTATCATATTGACCGGGATTTATTATTATGTCTGTTTTCCTTCGATTAACATCCATAAGGAGGAATTTTGGGCGAGTGTAATATTTTTACTCGTGCTGTTGGGAGTATTATTTGCCGTGCGGACGACGGTAGGGCAGTTTGTGAAACTGATTACTAAAAAATCCGTTTTGAAAGACAGTGCGCTTGGCGGAAAATTTTTCTTTGCCCTGGCGGGTTTGTGTGTCTGTATAGTGGTCGTAGGTGGTTTGATGAGTGCAACCGTCTTTCGGGCGAAAACCTATGCAACGCTATTGCCTGTGGAGGAGCGTGAGTTTACGGAGGATATTGTGGAATCCGAACGGGTGACGGATATTGCCCTGATGGATACACAGAGTGCAAGGATTTTCGGAAATCGTAAAATCGGTTCCCTGTCGGATGTGGTGAGCCAGTTTGAAGTGGAGCCTGACTATACACAGATTAGCATTGAAAAGAAACCTATGAAAGTGTCCGGGCTGAAATATGCCAGTTTCTTTAAGTGGTGGAATAACCGTGATAACGGAATTCCGGGATATGTTCGGGTCAATCCGGTCAATTCGGATGCAGAGTATGTGAAATTGGATCAGGGAATGAAATATGTTCCCTCCGGATTTTTCAATGATAATTTACAGAGACATGTGCAGATTTGTTATCCCACAAAAATCGTGAACGGGTATCACTTTGAAGTGGATGATGAGGGGGCGCCCTTCTATGTCTGCCCTACTGTGACGGCAACAATCGGTTTGTTTGGCGGCGTGGATGTAAATGGTGTGATTATCTGTGACCCGGTGAGTGGGGCATGCAGTTATTACGACATTAAAGATTGCCCTGCCTGGGTGGATTGCGCTTATGACGGACACTTGTTGGAGCGTAAGTATAATTGGAATGGTATGCTTTCCGGTGGTTTTATTAACAGTATCATTGGTCAGAAGGGTTGTAAGCAGACGACAGATGATTTTGGTTACAAAATTATCGGAGATGATGTATGGGTCTATACCGGTGTGACATCAGTAAACGGAGATCAGTCCAATATCGGATTTGTCATGATGAACCAACGTACTTCTGAGGCGAGGTATTACCGGGTGTCCGGTGCAGAAGAGCATTCTGCCATGTCAGCCGCTGAAGGAGAAGTGCAGGAAAAAGGATATAAGGCGGCATTTCCCAGTCTGATTAATGTATCCGGTGTGCCTACGTATGTGATGGTGCTGAAGGATGCCGGTGGATTGGTGAAGCTTTACGCTATGGTGAATGTGGAGCAGTATAATATCGTGGCGACGGCAACTACCCAGACAAAAGTATTTGAAAACTACAAAAAGCTTCTTGCGGCAGATGACTCGGTAACAACAGTGGACAGTGAGTCGGAGGAAGCGGAGGTGACAGTGGAGAGTATAGAGTATATCAATACCGAAGAAGGTACTGTCGTCTATATTAAAGATACCGAGCATCGGGTGTATAAGCAGTCATTTAAGGATAATGAGGCGTTGATCCGCATCTCTGCCGGAGATAGGATTAAGGTAACATATATGCCGATGGAGGATGAAATCCATTTGCTGGAGGAATTTTCATTTATCGAATAAATTTCTATTATTCGATAAAAAAGTGCTGAGTGAGAATGATTAAAATACGAAAAGAGGGATACCATGCGTGAAATGACATTTAAAATGGAGCGTCCGGGACTGGTAAAGCCGGGCGATGAAGTTCATGTCAGCGAAAAAAAGACGGCTTTGAACTATTCCTATATTATCGAGCCGGCTGTGGCTATGTCCGGCTGCTTTAAGGTAAATGAGCGGATTCAGAGCCGGGACGGTATCGTGAAGGATGTTACGCATAACGAGCGTGGTTATTATGTTGTGGTGGAGTTTGAAAATTGATTATAGCAGAGTGGCGATGGAAACTTTGTGAAATCATGGGATGAAACGCCATTCAGAGAGGAGACAAAAGAAATGTTAGAGGCAGGAATTAAGGGAATCCGGACAGTAACCGTGACGGAAAGCCTGACGGCAAAGGTGATGGGAAGCGGTGAGCTTAACGTATATGCCACACCGGCAATGATTGCCCTGATGGAGGAGACAGCATACAAGAGCGTAGCAAAAGAATTGGAAGATGGTATGGGCAGTGTTGGTACGAAAATGGATGTCCAGCATGTTTCCGCGTCTCCTGTGGGAATGAAGATTAGCTGTGAGACAGAACTGATAGAGGTGGATGGCAGACGGTTGGTGTTTGCGGTAAAGGCACAGGATGAGAAAGGTCTTATCGGTGAGGGAACCCATGAGCGCTTCATTATCGAGAATGCTAAGTTTCAGGCAAAGACGGATAGTAAATTGTAATAGCATTATTCTATTGTTGTAGAATGATGTCGGATTGTGTATTTTTAGTCCCGGAGGGACTTTTGCAATTCTGATTCTGACGTATAATGTAAAACAGGTACAAAGCGAATAGGCTATGTACCTGTTTTTATGGTTATTGTTAAATTTTTGGGTCTTTGTAAATCAATATTATGAAATCCGTTTATCGCTTGTTGCTCGGCTTCCAGATTTTCATCTTTTCTGCCTCGGCAATCAGTTCATCCCGGAAATCCGGATGAGCTACAGAGATGATAGCCTCTGCTTTCTGCCAGGAGGAAAGACCTTTCAGGTTCACGATACCATGCTCGGTCACAAAATAGTGTACATTGGCGCGGGTATCCGTAACGATGGAACCGTTTGCTAAAGTCGGACGGATACGGGAGTTCACTGTACCGTCTTTGGATGTGAAAGTAGAAGACATACAGATAAATGACTTACCTCCATTTGACAGATAGGCACCCAGTACGAAATCCAACTGTCCGCCGGCACCGCTGATATGTTTTGTTCCGGCACTTTCCGCATTAACCTGACCAAACAAGTCGATATCCACGGCATTGTTGATGGACATGAAATTGTCGATAGCCGCAATCTGGCGGATATCGTTTGTATAATTAACCGGGGCACTCATACACTCAGGGTTTTCGTCCAGGAAATCATATAATTTCTTGGTTCCTGCTCCGAAAGCATATACCTGACGACCTTTATCAATGGATTTGCGCATGCCCGTAATCTTGCCGGCGTTAGAAATGTCTACAAAAGCATCTACATACATTTCCGTATGTACGCCTAAGTCCTTGAGATCGGACTGTGCAATCAGGGAACCGACAGCGTTCGGCATTCCGCCGATACCAAGCTGTAAGCAGGCACCATCCGGGATTTCATCCACGATATATTTTGCAACAGCTTCATCTACTGCAGTAGCGGCTCCGCCACCGCCCATTTCTGCCATCGCAGGATTGTCTCCCTCAACAATCTTGCTTACCTGGCTGATATGTACGGCTTCTTCAAAACCACCGAGACATCTCGGCATGTTTTTATTGACCTCTACGATAATGACCTCCGCCCGTTCACATACAGCAGCCATATGGGAAGCGTTTGGTCCGAAATTGAAGTAACCGTGTTTATCCATAGGTGCTACCTGAAACATGGCAACCCGGGGTGGTGTGGCAGAGTCACGGTAATAGCGTGGAAGCTCCGAATAGCGGATAGGATTGTAAAATGCAAATCCCTGTGCGATTGCCTTGCGCTCGATACCGCTCATATGCCAGGAATTCCAGGTCATATGCTCCGCAGGATTGTCAATCGTGAAAATTTCCGGCTGCCACATCAAGATACCACTGCGGAAGTTTACATCCGTCAGTTCAGGCAGACGTGCCGCCATAGCATGGTCCAGTGCCACCGGAACAGCACTGCACCAACCGTAGTCAACCCAGTCACCGGATTGAACCACCTTTACGGCTTCTTCTGCCGTAGTAAGTTTCTCCTTGTACATTGTTTGAATGTCCATTTTTTATCCTCCATTAGTTTTTTTATTCATATTTCCTATATAAAATAGCACGAAATTTGTATATTCGCAACAGTAAGAGGGTATTTCATCGGGATATTTATTGAACAATTTTCACAAAGATTCCATGAAAAAACCTTGCTTATTGTTTTATTTTGATATATCATAGAGACAGCGAGTGCATATTAAAAAGGAGGATTTAAGTTATGGCAAAGAAAGTTGTTTTGGCAGGCGCATGTCGTACTGCAATCGGTAAGATGGGTGGAGGATTAAGCAAGACTCCGGCACCGGTATTGGGTTCTATCGTTATCGAGGAAGCTCTGAAAAGAGCAGGTGTTCCTAAGGACAAGGTGGATCATGTGTACATGGGATGTGTTATTCAGGCGGGTCTTGGACAGAATGTAGCACGTCAGGCTTCTATCAAAGCAGGACTTCCCGTTGAGACATCTGCCGTTACTGTAAACGTGGTATGTGGTTCCGGTTTGAATTGTGTAAATATGGCAGCACAGATGATTCAGGCAGGAGATGCAGATATCGTTGTTGCAGGTGGTATGGAGAATATGTCTATGGCACCATACGCTATGATGCAGGGACGTTTCGGATACCGTATGAACGATGGAAAATTAGTAGATACCATGGTAAATGATGCACTTTGGGATGCATTCAATCAGTATCACATGATGATTACTGCTGAGAATGTGGCAGACCAGTGGAATCTTTCCCGTGAAGAGTTGGACGAGTTCGCAGCAAACAGCCAGCAGAAGTGTGAGGCAGCGATTAAAGAGGGCAAGTTCGATGATGAGATTGTACCTGTTCAGACAGGTGTTGATAGAAAGACAAAAGAGCCAATCATCTTCAGCAAGGATGAGGGACCTCGTGCAGGAACAACCAAAGAGTCTCTCGGCAACCTGAAATGCTGCTCCGGCAAGGAAGGCGGTGTGGTTACTGCAGGTAACGCATCCGGTATCAATGACGGTGCTGCAGCAGTTGTTGTAATGAGCGAAGAGAAGGCAAAAGAGCTTGGTGTTACTCCAATGGCAACATTCGTAACAGGTGCTCTCGGTGGTGTTGACCCATCTATCATGGGTGTTGGACCGGTTGCTTCCACAAAGAAAGCATTGGCTAAGGCAAATCTGTCAATTGATGATATGGATCTGATTGAGGCAAATGAGGCATTTGCTGCACAGTCTGTTGCAGTTGGTAAAGATCTTAACTTCGATTTATCCAAGTTGAATGTAAACGGTGGTGCTATTGCACTGGGTCACCCGGTAGGTGCTTCCGGATGCCGTATCTTAGTAACACTTCTTCATGAGATGCAGAAGAGAGATGCAAAGAAGGGTCTCGCTACACTGTGTATCGGTGGCGGCATGGGATGTACTACGATTGTAGAACGATAACAGTGTGTAAAGAATTTCATAAGGCATGAAAAAACCATGCCTAAGAAATACTACTATTACACACAGAAAAAAGCAAAACCAGCTTTTTTCAGATACAAATGAAAGGACAACTGGATTCCAGTAATAAATCTAATATTAAAGTTAAGGAGAAAAAGAGATGGAGTTTATTCTGTATGAGGTAGATGGTGCTGTGGCAACCATCACAATCAACCGTCCGAAGGCATTGAATGCTCTGAACAGCCAGGTTCTGGACGAGCTTAATGCTACACTGGATGCGGTTGATTTAAACACAGTTCGTTGCCTGATTCTTACAGGTGCAGGGGACAAGTCTTTTGTAGCAGGTGCTGATATCGGAGAGATGAGCACATTGACAAAGGCAGAGGGCGAAGCATTCGGAAAGAAAGGAAACGATGTATTCCGCAAGCTGGAGAAATTCCCGATTCCGGTAATCGCTGCAGTAAACGGTTTTGCATTAGGCGGTGGCTGTGAGATTTCCATGAGCTGCGACATCCGCATTTGTTCTGACAATGCGGTATTCGGTCAGCCGGAGGTTGGTCTTGGTATCACACCGGGATTCGGTGGTACACAGAGATTGGCACGCCTGGTTAGTCCGGGAATGGCAAAGCAGTTGATTTACACTGCCAGAAATATTAAGGCTGAGGAGGCATATCGTATCGGTCTTGTCAATGCCGTATATCCGCAGGAGGAGTTGATTCCGGCTGCACAGAAGATGGCTGCAGGCATTGCTGCACAGGCACCGATTGCCGTGCGTAACTGCAAGAAGGCAATTGATGATGGTCTCCAGGTATCCATCGACGAGGCAATCGTTATCGAGGAGAAGCTGTTCGGTGACTGCTTCGAGACAGAGGATCAGAAAGCAGGAATGGGTAATTTCTTAGCTCCAAAGGATCAGAAAGTGAAAGTAGTAGAATTTAAAAATTGTTAAGAAAATTTTTATTAATTAAATGGAGGTACATAACATGAAAGTAGGCGTTATTGGTGCAGGTACTATGGGTCAGGGCATTGCAAAAGCTTTTGCTCAGACAGACGGTTATGAGGTTGTTCTTTGCGATATCAAGCAGGAGTGGGCTGATGGTGGTAAGGACAAAATCGCCAAGGGTTATGCCAGATTAGTTGAGAAAGGCAAAATGACTCAGGATGCAGTAGATGGTATTTTGGCAAAGATTACTCCGGGCTTAAAAGAGGATCTGTGTGCAGACTGTGACCTGATCGTAGAGGCAGCTTTTGAGGACATGAAAGTAAAGAAAGAGACTTTCTCCGAGTTAGACAAGATTGCAAAGGATGGCTGCATTTTCGCATCTAATACATCCAGCCTGTCTATTACAGAGATTGGTAACGGACTGTCCCGTCCGATGATCGGTATGCATTTCTTCAATCCTGCTGACCGTATGAAATTAGTTGAGGTAATTGCAGGTGTGAATACTCCGGCAGAGACGGTAGACTCCATCAAGAAGATTTCTGAGGAAATCGGCAAGACTCCGGTGCAGGTAAATGAAGCTGCCGGTTTCGTAGTAAATCGTATTCTGATTCCGATGATCAATGAAGCTGCATTTATCAAGATGGAAGGTGTTTCCGATATTGCAGGTATTGATGCTGCTATGAAGTTAGGAGCAAATCATCCGATGGGACCATTAGAGTTAGGTGATTTCATTGGTTTGGATATTTGTCTGGCAATCATGGATGTTCTTTATAATGAGACAGGAGACAGCAAATATCGTGCTTGCCCACTGCTTCGTAAGATGGTTCGCGGTGGCAATCTGGGTGCAAAGAGCGGCAAGGGATTCTATATCTACAATGCTGACAGAACGAAGACTCCGGTTGACGCTCAATAATTAATAATATAACGAAAGGTGGTAAAAAGAGGTCATGGATTTTACATTAAGTAAACAGCATGAGATGGCGAGACAGTTATTCAAAGATTTCGCCGAGAATGAAGTTAAGCCTCTGGCTCAGGAAACAGATGAGACAGAAGTATTCCCACAGGTTACTGTGGACAAGATGGGTAAGAGCGGATTCATGGGAATCCCTGTACCAAAGGAGTATGGCGGACAGGGTGCTGACATCCTTACATACATCATGTGTGTAGAGGAGATGTCTAAAGTTTGCGGTACTACAGGCGTTATCGTTTCCGCACACACATCCCTTTGTGTAGACCCGATTCTTACATATGGTACAGAGGAGCAGAAGAAGAAATATCTTCCGGATCTGTGCAGCGGCAAGAAAATTGGTGCTTTCGGTCTGACTGAGCCGGGTGCAGGAACAGACGCACAGGGTGTTCAGACAAAGGCAGTTCAAGATGAAAACGGTGATTGGATTCTGAACGGCTCCAAGTGCTTTATCACAAACGGTAAGGTGGGCGATGTTTACATCGTTATCGCATATACGGATATCGTTGAGGATAAGAGAGGAAGAAAGGTGAAGAAATTCTCTGCGTTTATCGTAGAGAAAGGAACTCCGGGATTCTCCTTCGGAACAAAAGAGAAGAAGATGGGTATCCGTGGCTCTTCTACTTATGAGTTAATCTTCGAGGATTGCAAGATTCCTGCAGATGCCCTTCTCGGTGCGAGAGGAAAAGGATTCCCGATTGCAATGCATACTCTGGACGGTGGACGTATCGGTATCGCTTCCCAGGCACTGGGACTTGCAGAAGGTGCTTTGGAGAGAACGATTGAGTACACAAAAGAGAGAAAACAGTTTGGTCGTTCCATTGCTCAGCAGCAGAACACACAGTTCCAGCTGGCAAATATGGCTACTCAGGTTGAGGCAGCTAAGAACCTTGTATACAAGGCTGCACTGAAGAAACAGCAGTTTGCAGAGGGTGCAAAGGTTTCTTATTCCGTAGAGGCTGCTATGGCTAAGTTGTTTGCCGCTGAGGTTGCTATGGAAGTAACTACAAAGTGTGTACAGCTTTTCGGTGGATATGGTTATATCAGAGAGTACGATGTAGAGCGCATGATGCGTGATGCAAAGATTACAGAGATTTATGAGGGAACTTCCGAAGTTCAGCGCATGGTTATCTCTGGTGCTCTTTTGAAATAGGAACTTATTAAATATAAAATAAAAAGACAAGGAGTGACATTGCCGTGAAAATAGTAGTATGTATAAAACAGGTTCCGGATACCAAAGGCGGAGTTAAGTTTAATCCGGATGGTACACTGGACAGAGGTGCAATGCTTGCCATCATGAATCCTGATGATAAGGCAGGACTGGAAGCTGCACTTAGAATTAAAGATGAGACTGGAGCAGAGGTTACTGTATTGACCATGGGTCTGCCAAAGGCTGAGGAGGTTCTCCGTGAAGCTATGGCTATGGGTGCTGACAAGGGTGTTCTTGTAACAGACAGAGTCCTGGGTGGTGCTGATACTTGGGCTACCTCTACTACACTTGCTGGTGCATTGAGAAACATTGATTATGATTTGATCATCACAGGTCGTCAGGCGATTGATGGTGATACTGCACAGGTTGGTCCGCAGATTTCCGAGCATTTGGATTTACCGGTTATCTCCTATGCAAAGGATATCAAGATTGAGGGTGACAGTGTTATCGTTCAGCGTCAGTATGATGACAGATATCATAAGATTAAGGCTAAAATGCCTTGCCTCATTACAGCTCTCTCTGAGTTGAATGAGCCTCGCTATATGACTCCGGGCGGTATTTTCGATGCGTTCGATAAGGAAATTACCGTTTGGGGCAGAGCAGACTTAAAGGATGTAGATGATTCCAACCTGGGTCTGAACGGATCTCCAACCAAAATCGCGAAAGCATCTGACAAAGTGAAAAAAGGTGCAGGTGAGAAGGTTGCTCCGGATTCACCGGATGAGGCAGTATCCTACATCATGGGCAAGTTAAAAGAGAAGCATGTAATCTAAGAATAATAAGGAAAAGTGGTGATAAAAATGGGTTTAGAAGAATATAAGGGTGTCTATGTCTATGCACAGCAGGTAGACAACGAATTAAGCGGTATCGCTTTTGAATTGCTTGGTAAAGCAAAAGAACTGGCAGCTGATTTAAGTACAGACGTTACAGCAGTCCTGATTGGTTCCGGTGTAAAGGATTTGTCAAATCAGTTGGCAGAGTACGGTGCAGATAAGGTTATCGTTGTAGATGACCCTGAACTGAAAGAGTATAGAACAGAGCCATATACACATGCATTGGCATCTGTAATCAACGAGTACAAGCCGGAAATCGTTCTGGTAGGTGCAACTGCAATCGGTCGTGATTTAGGTCCCCGCGTGTCTGCGCGTGTGGCTACCGGTCTTACTGCAGACTGTACTGTGTTGGAGATTGGTGATTTCCCAATCAATCCGATTCCTAACCAGGAGCAGAAACATAATCAGTTGTTGATGACACGTCCTGCATTCGGTGGTAACACAATCGCTACCATCGCTTGTCCGGATAATCGCCCACAGATGGCTACGGTTCGTCCCGGCGTTATGCAGAAAATCGAGCCGATTGCCGGTGCACAGGCTGAGATCATCGAGTACAATCCGGGATTCACACCGGACAACAAGTATGTTGAGATTTTGGAAGTAGTTAAGGAACTGTCCGATACAGTGGACATCATGGATGCTAAGATTCTGGTATCCGGTGGACGTGGTGTAGGAAGTGCAGATAACTTCAAGATTCTTCAGGACTTGGCTGACGTAATCGGTGGTACAGTGAGCTGTTCCCGTGCTGTTGTAGATAACGGATGGAAGCCAAAAGAGTTGCAGGTAGGACAGACCGGTAAGACCGTTCGTCCGAATGTATACTTCGCTATCGGTATTTCCGGAGCAATCCAGCATACAGCAGGTATGGAGGAGTCTGATATTATTGTTGCAATTAACAAAGATGATACTGCACCGATTTTCGATGTGGCTGACTACGGTATCGTAGGCGACTTAAATAAGATTGTTCCGAAGCTCACAGAGGAATTAAAGAAAGTCGTAAAATAGTTATTAATAATCGTTCTATTTAGAGTGAAAATGCGATATAATGAGACAGAACTTTTCTTTGAAAGGTTTTGTCTCATTTTTTGTGCAGTATATTTTCCGGCGGTGACAGTCGGTTGCAATGCTAACGTATATTATAAAAGAGGGAATACAGATGGATTGGATTAAAACAATTATATACGGTATCGTGGAAGGGGTTACGGAGTGGCTTCCGGTGAGCAGTACCGGGCATATGATATTACTGGAACATATTATGCCAATGAACGTTTCCGAAGATTTTTGGGAGATGTATCTCGTAGTAATTCAGTTGGGTGCCATTCTTGCTGTTGTGCTTATGTTTTGGAATCAGCTATGGCCATTTACTACTAAGGAGAAAGGATATGTGGACAAGGATATCTTTTCCATGTGGTTTAAGATTATAGTGGCATGCATTCCGGCGGCTGTAGTGGAGCTGATTTGGGGAGATGTATTGGAGGCAGCCTTTTACCGATATCAAGTGGTTGCCTGCATGTTGGTTTTGGTGGGGATTGTATTTTTGGTGGTCGAAAAATGGAACAAAGATCGTCAACCGGAAATGAACACCATTACAGAAATTACATATCGTGCTGCATTTCTCATTGGAATGTTTCAACTCATTGCAGCACTGTTTCCGGGGACATCCCGTTCCGGAGCGACGATTATCGGAGGGCTTATCATCGGACTATCCAGAACAGTGGCGGCAGAGTTTACTTTCTTTTTAGCAGTTCCCGTTATGTTTGGAGCAAGCCTGATGAAAGTGCTGCATTTCGGATTATTATTTACCCCATATGAATTGGGTATGCTGCTTGCCGGAATGGTTGTGGCATTTATTGTATCAATGATTGTAATCCGTTTTCTTTTGGGATATATACGGAAACATGATTTCAAAATTTTTGGATGGTATCGCATCATTTTAGGGGTGACAGTCTTGGTATTTTTTGGACTTTTCGCCTAGATATTTGACATATTGGCAAATTAGGATTAAGATAATGAGGACTACAGTGTGAAAAATCCTTCTAAGAGATAAAAAATCTCTAAGAAGGATTACGGTTTCACACAAGAAAAATCCTTCTAAGAGATAAAATATCTCTAAGAAGGATTACGGTTTCACACAAGAAAAATCCTTCTAAGAGGTAAAATATCTCTAAGAAGGATTACGGTTTCACACAAAAAAATCATTTTAGATTGTGCCGCAAACTGTAGCAGTGGCAGGAGGATTCGTAATTATATTTATATCATTATACAGAAATGAGGGATACGATGGATTTTCGCAGGATTGATAAAAATACTGTGCAGTGCCGGATGACGGAGGAAGAAATGCAGGAATACGGATTCCAGATTGAAGATTTTTTCACGGATCAGGACAAGGCGCGAGAATTTTTAGAACAGCTCGTGGAGCGGGCAGAGGAAGAAGTGGGATATGAAGTGGAAAGCGGTATGGTTTCCATGCAGTTAATGCGTATGCCGGACAATTCTCTGACCATTACGTTTTCGGATCGCAATCCGGATGGATTGCAGAATATGCTCTACCATATCCAGCAGATGGCAGAAATGATTGATGAGGGGACTGCCGAACAGATTATCGAGAATTTGCAGCAAAGTGCCGAACAGAATGGCAAGGGTTCGGGGCTACATAACAGCGAAAATATCGAGGAGTTCCAGAAGAAACATATGCCGGAGACAAAAGAGCAAAAGGATGCATACCGCAAACATATGCAGCAGATAGAGAAACTGCAACGTGAGAAAGAAAAGCGTTTGATCAATGCTGCTAAGGTATATGTTTTCGATACCATGGATAGCTTGGAGCAGTTTGCCGTGGAATATTCCAGTAAGAAAAATATAACGAGTAAATTATTTCGGGATAAGCAGGCGGGAAAATATTATTTATTAGTGAAAAAAGGAAAACTCAAAATGGAAGAATACCGCTATTTATGCCGGAGATTGATGGACTACGGCACGCTGTGTTCAGAGCAGCCCTTTGTAGAGCAGTACTGTAAAGAGCATTTTCAATGTATGATTAACAAGCATGCACTGCGTATTTTGCAGGAGTATTGCAGATAGTACGAAATTTGTGCCGCCGGCGAAAGGCAGCGGAATGAAGGAATATTATGAAATATGATTTTGACCTGGAGGATCACAGCAAACGACGTAAAGAGATTTTTCTGAGGGTTTTGTTGTGGATACTGGAACTGGGAGTTGTATTGTTTGCGGCATATGCCATAACCCATTACGGCTTGGAAAAAATGACAGTATCCGGTGGTTATATGAGTCCCACTTTGAAAGACGGGGATGAAATTCTGATTAATAAAATGTCATATCGTTTGCACGGTATTGAGCGTAATGATGTTGTTGTGGTGAAACATAACGGTGCCCAACATAATTATTTTACTGTGGAACGTGTAATTGGTCTGCCCGGCGAAAAACTGCAGATTAAAGATGGTATTGTGTATATTGACGGGGAAAAGCTCAAGGAGAAATATAAGTTTCCGAAGATGGAAAACGGTGGACTTGCCCTGGAAGAAATGACATTGTCCACGGGGGAGTATTTCATGCTGTGTGATAATCGCAATGAGTGTGAGGACAGCCGAAATGCAAATGTGGGTAATGTCTGGAAAGAAGATATCGTTGGAAAGGCGTGGATGCGTACAAATTCTTTGAGTATTATCAGCCATATTAATGGATTTAAGAAACAAAAGAAAAAAAGCGATGCTTCTGCCAGCCCGGCTGTGGAATCATCTGAGCCGGAGGAGACATCTGAAAATGAATAGTGTCAGGCGGATGCGTGGCATTGAGAAATGGAGAATATAATGCAATTTCAGTGGTATCCTGGTCATATGACTAAGGCGAAAAGGTCGATGCAGGAGGACATTAAACTCATTGATGTTATTATTGAGTTGGTGGACTCTCGTGTGCCGTATAGCAGTAAAAATCCGGATATTGATCAATTGGCAAACGGTAAATCGAGAATATTGCTGATGAATAAATATGATTTGGCAGATCCGGCGAGAACAGAGCAATGGATTCGTTACTATGAGGAAAAGGGATATTTTGTGACAAAGGTGAATTCAAAGAACGGAAAAGGTGTGAAAGCGGTTCACAATGTTATTAAAGAAGCCTGCAAAGAAAAAATTGAGAGAGACAGGCGAAAAGGAATCTTAAATCGCCCAATCCGCGGAATGATAGTGGGAATTCCCAATGTGGGGAAATCTACGTTTATCAACAGTTTTGCGGGGAAGGCTTGTACGAAGACGGGAAATAAACCGGGTGTCACCAAAGGAAAGCAGTGGATACGCTTGAATAAAACAGTAGAACTTTTGGATACCCCGGGTATTCTCTGGCCTAAGTTTGAAGACCAGAGTGTAGGTCTTAGGCTGGCATTTATCGGTTCTATTAAAGATGAACTGTATAACATATATGAACTTAGTATTTTGCTTTTAGAGTATTTGCAGGAAAACTATCCGGAGGCTGTGCAGGAATTTTATGAAGTGCCGCAGACAGAAACTACGGAAGGACAGTTAGAGGAAATTGCAAAAAAGAGAGGTTGTATCAAGTCCGGTGGAGAACTGGATTTGGACAAGTCTGCGAAATGCCTGGTGGATGATTTTCGTGCCGGAAGACTGGGTGCAATGAGTTTGGAATTGCCGGAGTAAGGAAATAAGCTGAAAAAACAGCATTTTTCATACTTATTTGTGCCGCTGGCGAAAGCAGTGGCATGTGGATTAGTGTGAAAAATGATATCATAGTTACGAATTGGCAGAAGTGAGGAACAGTATGTACGATAAGAACGAAATCGAGGATAGTCTTGAGTTTTGTCGTCAAATTAAAGAGTATGCTAAAAATTCCGGTGTAGAAATCGAGGAGGTTTCTGAAGATACAACAGAAAACATGCTGGCAAATCTTGCAGCGGAATTAGAGCATGAGGATCGCCCTTGGGAGAAAATCTTAGATGAGATGGACCCCGCAGGGGCTGATTTGAGTGTTGTAAAACCGTTTGAGGCTCCCCCGGAGCTTTCTGCGGGTACTTCTGCGTCTGTCAATACAGGAGCTGCATTACAGGGGAGCAAAGAAGCTAATTTTGTGAAGCCTTCTCAGGACGGTGAATCCTTACAGCAAGTATTTTCCATTGCAGAAGAAGCACGTAAGGCAGGGGAGGCAGCAAAAGAGCAGGAGCGTAAGAGAGCTGACAATGCAAAAAAGCTGGAGATGCAGCGTGCTGAAACCAGAGAGTTGGAAGAAAAGAGCCGTCAACGTGCGGAAGCGGATGCGGAGCGTATTGCCAAAGCACAGAGAGAGGCAGTCGCAAGGGCAAGAGCACAGATTGCGGAACAAAAGCGTTTAAAACAAGAACAGGAACAGTTACAGAGAGAAGCGGAAGCAAAACGTGTTGCAGAGGAACAGGAGAGAGCGCGCAAAGAAGCAGAAGCCAGACGAATCGCAGAGGAACAGGAGAGAGCGC
>JAFLTA010000052.1:0-4839 GCA_022510685.1 Lachnospiraceae bacterium
AAGAAAGCTTTTTCTTAAGAGTTAATTTACTAAGTTTCTTACATCCCTTGAATGCTGTCTTGCCAATCTTTGTAACACCCTTAGCAGAAACAGTTGTCAACTTCACACATCCGTTGAATGCACTTGTCGGAATGCTCTTAATGTTGGTTCCCAATGTAGCCTTCTTTAACTTCTTAGCCTTCTGGAATGCCTTACTGCCAATTGCTGTTACCTTGTATTCAGCAGTTCCCTTCTTCACTGTGTTCTTCACATTGATAGAAGTTGCATTCTTCTTTGCTAATCCAACAACTGTTACAGTACCTTTTTCCTTCTTCTTGGATACTGCAGTAATAGTAGCAGCCTTTGTAACTTTGTACTTGAAGTTTCCGGCTGTGAAAGTCTTACCCTTTTTAGTACCGTTTACTCCCTTGGTATCCTGTGGCTTCTGATCACCACCTGTAGACTGTGTAAGATAATCAGCCTTCTGTGTCGTGCCAGTCAAATCGTTTACATATTTACCATCCTTCAAATCCTGAAGAGGCTTAGCAAGACCAGAGATATGGAATGTAATCTCTACCTTAGATGTTGGAAGGATATCTTTTGCCATATCCTTAAACGGAGCCTTCTTACTACCATTTACAAGCATAAATGCGTAATGACTCGTTGTATCATCTTTTGCTTCGCATGTCACAGCTGTGGTATTTTTCACCTTATCGTCAACCTTCAAGGTTACACCGGTAACTTTTACGTCTTTATAAACTGTTTTATTAATATCCGTAGCCACTGATAACGCGTTAAATTGAATCGGATCTCCATCCCAGTTCTTGCCCTCCATGTCAGGTCTGGTCAAGTCCAATCCGGAAAAGCTGATTGTATAGTCGATGTTGTCTTTATCTAACAGCTTATCTACTAATGTAACATCCTTTGGATCAGGCTCTGTGCCCTTGTAAGAAACATAAACCGGTGAGTATTTCTTTCCAATCTTTACCACTTCACCCTCTTGACTAACAGCATTACGGCAATCCCAAACATTTGTCTGGAAACCTACATATGCATGCATACCCGGAGTATTCCAGAGTTTCTCGTCATGGCAGAATGAACTTGGAGATACAGTGTCATCTGGTTCTTCAGGATCATCACCACCAGATACCGCATCACCTACATTTAAGAGTGTTACTTTAACATTCGAAAACACCAAAGGATTGGAAGCTACTGCCGGACCTTTTTCTTCTGTAATAATACTGTCTAATGCTTTAAAACGAATCGCAAGGTAGGTCTTAATCTGCATAGGACCTTTTTCATCCCAAGTGGCAGAAACTTCATAATCGCCATCCTGAGTAATAGAAGTCTTAAGCTTATCCTTTGAAACTTTACCATCGCTTTGACCAAACCAAGTTTGCTGGTTTTCTGTAAATTCTAATTCTGCATCAAATGTGCTTACATTAGCCTGCTCTAATGCCTTAGCTACACCTTCAAGATGGAAATTAACTTTAATTCCCCTGTAGGAATATTGTGTCAACTCAGGCATAGCTTGATCGCTCCATTCATTAACAAGCGACATACGAGCGTCCCCATCTTTACCATAGGTTATAGCATCAGGGGTAACTGTAATCTCGATATCCTGAGGGGTTGCCTCGTCAGCAGCATTTACTGTGCTGACATTTACATTACTGACAAGTCCTAGGGCAAGTGCGCCCGTAAGAACCCATGACAAAAGTTTTTTTGTCTGTTTTCTCATCGTTTTTCCTCCTTATTCTTATTGAGTCATCTTCGTATTAGTGAACCCACCAATACATATTTTCAAATTTACATTCGCTATTATACAACACTTTTTTTTTTTTGACTAGTCCTTTTTTTTATTTACATTATTTTTCCTTTTCTCTGCCATATCTCTGACACAAATAAAGAAAAAATCCCAGCAAGGGCAAGATGTATCCTGTAACATTTGAACAAAAGAAGTTTAAATCATGTTGTTTCAATCTCGCCTTTTTTGACATATATTACAACACATCCTCAAAACAGCCGCAGTAATTTGTGTGGATTTCACAAAGATTTTATCCGACACCAACCATCGTCATGTTTACTCACAAAACAAACCCCCTTCCCACTCCTGCGAATGCCCAAAACATCCACCAGAGCAGAAAGGGGTTTCTATCGTTATCTTAACTTGTTTGTTTTACATCAGATTTCCCTATCGGAATGCAATTCCCACAGCCAAAATCTAATCATGAAACATTCTCAATTACTTTCCTGTTTCATACACGTCAATTCCTGTAACAATCGGCATACCATCAAATGTGATAGATAACCATGGATCTTTCTCCGTCGGGAGATACAGACCGTCCAGAACAAGCGCCTTTCCATTATACTTACTATACGGAACGGTCTCCGCATACTTATAGCTAGGTTTATCATTTACTCCAAGTTGAAGTCCGCCAATAGTTGCCGCCGGCTCAGGTATGATGTCCGAAAATGTAATCTTAATTGCCGGTTTCACATATTTGGACATGTCTATTTTGAGAAATGCCTGATAGCCCGTAGCATCAAATTGGATTGTCGTTTGATCGCCATCAATGGTAGAGCCCATGCTGTCTGTCTTAGCAAAATCTTCCGGTTTGGTTCCCGTTGTTGTTCCGCCTGTATAAATGTCGTCTCCAACCAAGCCTTCACCGCCGTTCTTATACCATGTACCTTTCCAGCTCCAAACAGGAGTTTTATCCGTGGTATCTACGACACTAAAAACACGATTCTCCACACCGGTCAGACCAGTCATGGAAGTGTCTCCCTTACTGCCGGTCAACTCGTTAAACAGCAGCGCAACATCCTTAAATTTTAATGTGCAGTTCTGACGGTCAAAGTATTGTCCTGTCTCCCAGAAGCAGACTGTGGCATGATACTGTGATGCTGTCTCAACTGCATCGCGAAGCCTCTGAACGACCGTTCTTGCGGAATTGCTGACCACTGTAGGCTTAACGACACCATCCTCCCCGACAATAATAGCATAACCCTCATCCACAAATCTCTTTAAGAACTTATACTCGTTTTCCATAGCTGTCTTATTTGCATCAGTATATTTTGCACCCTCTTTTGCTTCATCCAGACAGAACGTTCCCGGATTATAGCTATGCACAGAGACAAATAATTTAGATTTACCGTTTTCTGTAATATCTGTAGGCATTTTAAAATTGGAATCTGCAGTGGCCTCGAAGTTAGTATCAAATCCCGCAATCAACAAATGTCTGTATTTATTGTTTTCGCTACCGGAACCACGCACTACATCCACAAATGCCTGATTAATCTCATTCACTTTGTCATAACATTGCTGTTTTGTCAAATTGCCGGAAACACCTATATCATCTGCATTATTTTTATCTGTAGGAACACTGTATCCATTGAGATAAATCTTATCGTTCAAGCGTTCACCAAGTTCCTCATTGGCACTCTCAAAAATAAGGTGATCTGAGTAGTTTTCGAATCTCTTGGCAATCTGTGTCCAATATGATTTAAACCGCTCCATAGCATTTGCACGTGTCTTTTCATCAGCCACCCTATTTTGGCGCATGACGACATTGCCATCTTCGTCTTTTATCTCATTACCATCTGCATCAGTCGCTGGCACCTCGACTATCTTTCTGGCACCAAACTGTCCCCACCAGCCATTGTCCCAATGGTCATTAATGATTACATACATACCGTTATTCAATGCGTAGTTTACAATCTCCTCTACACGAGCGAGATATTTATCATTAATCGTGTATGTTTCATCCTCAGAGTCCATATTTGACCAAGCTACCGGAATACGAACGGTATTAATACCGTAGGAATGTAAGCGATCCATATACGCCTGTGTGGTCTCTGCTGCACCCCAAGAAGTCTCAAATGCTGTTGCCTCAATATTTGCATAACCGTTTGCAGCTGCAGCCATTTTTTTATCGATTGCTATAGTAGCTTCCATCGTATTACCCAGATTGATGGCAAGACCCATATGCTTATCTGCCAATTCCTGAGCAGTCAGATTCTTACGAACACTACCATTGTCTTTGATTGTAATGGACGGGTCATTTCCATTTGGAATCGCGGTCTGAACTGCCTTACCAGCCGTAATGTTGGATGGTGTTTTTTCCCATGTAAAGAACGGTGTTGGTGTCGGCTTACTCGTTGGTTTTGGTGTTGGGGTAGCCGTTTTCTTCTTCGTAACCGTCACCTTACATTTCAGCGTTTTGGTTTTGGCTTTCTTTGAGCCCTTAGGAATGTACTTAATCTTCACTTTAATAGTTGCACTACCGGCTTTCTTAGCAGTGACTTTTCCGCTTTTGGAAACGGTTGCCACGCTTTTCTTGGTGGAAGACCATTTCTTGGACTTAATCTTCTTGACATTTTTCTTAGTAATCTTCAAAGTCTTTTTCTTTCCTACTGTGAGAGAAAGTTTTGTCTTACTTAACTTCAGTGTGACCTTTTTCTTTTTGGATGCTGCACTTGCACTTGCGTTGTTCAGCGCTGCGGAAATCCCACTACCGGTCAATACCAGAGCCAATGTCAGTACAAATGCAAACACGCGTTTCATGTAACGTTGTTTCATTATAAGTTCCTCCTCCTTTTAAATTATATAGTTTTGCTAAAGCGCCTTTCCTAAATAATACGTAGAAAAGGACAGTCTCCACTTTTGATTATACAGTGATTTAAATCGATTTTTTACTATAATTATTCGTGATTGATTACATGGTTTTTTCTACATTACCATTACTGCCTGTCAAACAGCTCAACCTTGGAAATTTTTAGCGTGCCATTTCCTTCACTCTTTCAAGGGTAAGCCCTGTAGCTCGCGCAATCTCCTCCAAGGAAAGGATGCCCATTTCCAGC
>JAFLTA010000052.1:4939-16243 GCA_022510685.1 Lachnospiraceae bacterium
ACCTCCTTGAAATGTCTTAGAGGCAGAAATACCGCAATTGCAATGTATGTCTTTACTAAACACCAGTGTAAATATATAAATATATTTACTTTTATGTTTGTATTTACTTATTATATTATACTTTTTCAATTCGTGCAATAAAAATTATATTTCAACTAACAATCTTCTTATACAGCAAAAAGCTGTCGTTTCAGGTTGATTCCCAAAACGACAGCTCTTATCGTATCATTATAATGTTATTCTTACTCTCTCCGTGTAGACGTATTACCGCGCCATTTCCTCCACCCTTTCAAGGATAAGCCCAATAGCTCTTGCAATCGGCTCCGGAGAAAAAATGCCCATTTCCAGCAGATATATTACTGTCTGTCAAACAGCTCAATCTTGGTTATAGTTGCTCCCGGTGAACTGGAAGAAAAAACCAGCCACGGCTTGACTTTCAATTTGTTGTGGTCCAGTTTGATGATCTTGGAGCCATACTCCTTATTGGAATAGTTGCTCAGCGTGTAAGAACCGCCATCTTCCTGTGTACTGTATCCCATCTGGAAGTCCGCATTTTGACTGATGGCATCCTTATCCATAGTCACACGGATATATGGCTCTTTCATGCTTTTCCAGTCATAATTCAAGAATAACTGCCACCACCAGCCATTGCTTGTCACGGTCAGTCCCTCATCTTCCGGGTCGATATAGTCAATAGACTGCTCAAGGTATCCTCCTACCTCTCCGGGGAGAGGAATATAACTGCCATTTTCATCCTCTACAGGATTACCGTCCGCTCCCAGCTGTACACCTACATTGTTGGTACGGGTCCATGCGCCCTTCCATGTTACCTGCTTAGTCACCTGGGGCTCGTCAATCGTGGTGACGCTGACAGGTCCTGTGCTGTCCGGCCACTCTACCAGAAGCATATCCTTACCGGTCATTTCGTTAAATACTGTAGCAAGGTCCTTATACTCAAACTTTTTATCTGTACGGTTGTACATGGAAGTATTCCAAATGATTGGTGCATAATTGTATTTTTTTCCTAATGTCATAACTTCCTGAAGAAAATCCGGTATTCCTGTCTTGGACATAAGCTGTGGCCCGTACTCACTGAGAATCACCCCGTAACCCTTGCCGGTAAACTGCTGCATTTTTTCAAATTGGGCATTCATTTCCTGCTTATCGGCATCTGTTCCCCAACTGTCCTTATAATTTGCATCTGTACGGTCTTCATTAATGCAGTAATCCGCCTGTGTATAATAATGCACGGAAACACTAATTTTGTCCGTTCCATTGGCTTTCACTGTATCTGTCGGCATAACGAACCGTTTATCACAAGACATGTCAATATCTGTGTTATAGCCGGCTATCGTCAATTGGCGGTACAGATTATTGCCACCGGATTTCCGCACGATTTCCACAAATTTTTGGTTCAATTTATTGGTAATTTGGTAACACTGGTCGGTGGTCAATGTACCGATGAAATTCCCCTCACCGGTCCTTGCATTGATAAAGTCATCATTCAGGCGGTCACCCAACTCTTCATTGGCAGACTCAAAGATAACACGGTCGGAGTACTCCTTAAACCAGTTGGCAATCTGTGTCCAATATGCGGTATAGCGTTTCCACGCTTCGTCCCTAACTTCCTGATGGTTGTAACCAAACTGCCCCCACCAGTCACCGTCATAGTGAATATCTATAATGACATACATCTCGTAATGGAGACACCAGTTTACCACTTCTTCAACACGTTTCAGATAAGCAGTGTCTATGGTATAACTGCCATCATCGGATACCATATTGGACCATGCTACCGGAATGCGGATGGTGTTGAAACCGCTCTCATGGACGCCTCTAATAATATTTTGGGTCGTCTCCACGGCACCCCAGCCCTTCTCAAATTCAATCGGTGTCGTCGCTCCGGCGATTCCACAACTCTCTAATGTATTCGACAGATTCCAACCTTGACCCATAAACCGAATCAACTGCTGGTTTGTCAGTTTTTTTCGCACCATACCGTTATCTGTGGTTTTGGTACCATTGGCCAACGTGCGGGATGTGCCTTTATTGGTAGTATCCTCTGACACCTCTGCATCCGTTACGGTTTTCGCATCCTCCACACCGACAGACGGATCTGTCATGTCAATATCATTCGGAACCTTAAAGGATATGGTAGATGGCTCCGCAGTAGGTATTGATGGTGAAGCAGGCTGCGTGGAAGTATCCGGTCCGGGACTTCCGCTCTCCGATGGCGGCTCCGTACCCTGAGATGGATCATCTCCGCCGGATGAAGTATCACCTTTCTGCGGTGCCGTAGCGGTCGGTTGCGGGGTCTTCTTAGTAGGTGTAGGGGTCTTCTTAGCGGTACTCGCCTTCGTAACCGTCACTTTAATGTTAAAAGTCTTTGTTACCTTCTTTTTCTTGCCCTTTTTCTTATATTTTACTTTCACAACCACAGTTGTCTTTCCCTTTTTGACACCTGTGATTTTCCCCTTTTTGCTGACCTTGGCAATCTTTTTATTCTTTGATTTCCATGTCACCTTCGCACCGGATGGTTTGTTTTTAATCTTTACCGTCTTACTTTTCTTCTCTTTTACGGTGACTTTCTTCGTACTGACCTTCGGTGTTTTGGAAGCCGCAGATGCCATCCGGGTAAATCCGCTCAGGCTTACCGTCAGGGAAAACACCATCAATACCGCCAGCCACTTTACACTACGTTTCTTTTTCACAAAACTCCTCCTTCTCCATGTATGCACGCACATTGCATCCGTTAAATCTCATTATAACATCATTTTATTCAATTTACACTACGTTTTTGTCAATAAAATTGCAGGATGATTTTTTAGCATAACGGTCCCTATCTGAGACCGGTTTAGTCCTCAGTCAGCACCCTGATTTACAATTTCTTGCGGTATCGGTTCACGCAGCCTCCCACTTCATACCGTCTGGGCATAGCCATGTCTGCGAATCCCTGCCCGCCGGGCATTCCCGCAAATCCCTTGCTGTCAAGCTCGTCCATGACCGTGTCCAGTACTTTTGACAGTGTAATCTTTTTGCCGGCAAAAGTTTTCAGGATGCCATCCAGGAGCTTGCCGATTGCCATCATCTGCTCTCCATCTGTAATCTGTTCCAGATAGCGCAAGTCCACATTTTGCTTATTAATGGAAAAACCGTCGGTCCCCATAACCTTGATTTTAGTTCCCCGCTCCCTGCCGTCTCCGGACGGACGCTTGGCCGGAAATACAATCTCCCTCTCTGTCTCCGGAAATGCAAGTTCCTCCTCCGGATTGAAATTTAACGGAAATGCTTTTGCTTCCTCTTTTGCCGTCTCGGTAATTTCCTTCGGTCGATAGCTTTCCATCTGTATGATCCTATCCGCCACATGGAAAAAGGAACCGCAGCTTCCCGCTACCAGTATAGTAGAAATCCCCTGCTGCCGATACATCCCCCGGACTCTCTTAATAAACGGCACGATGGGCTCATCTCCTGCTGCCACCACACGCTCCATCAGTTCATCACGAATCATGAAGTTGGTAGCACTGGTATCCTCGTCCATGAGCAACACTTTGCTGCCGCATTCCACTGCCTCTACCACGTTTGCCGCCTGTGATGTGGAACCGCTGGCATCCGGTGTGGAAAAATTTTCCGTATTACTGCCATTTGGCAAATTGCGAATAAACATACTGATATTTTTGTCACAAATACTCCGCCCGTCCTCGGAGCGGATTTTAACAGCCGAAAAATCCGTGACAACATATTCCCTGCCATCCCCATCAATATGTGGGTATACCGCCTTTTCCAATGTCTGGAGCAGTGTTGATTTACCGTGATAACCGCCTCCTACAATGAGCGTCACGCCTGCCGGGATGCCCATGCCCGTAACGGCTCCCCTGTGAGGCAAGTTCCATGTCACTTCCATGGATGTCGGCGAGGCAAAGGGTACCGCTCCCTTCATGGGGCGGTCTGACACTCCACTCTCTCTGGGCAGAATGGAGCCATTTGCCACAAATGCCACGAGGTCTTCTTCCTGCATCTTCTCCCGGATATATTCCCTGTCGTCTGCCAGTTCAATCGCTTTCTGCAATTTGTCTTTTTGGATATTCTCATAGAGGCACGCTGCTTCCACGGCTTTCGGCAAAAAACGGTACAGGATTTTTTCCAGCTCGCCGGCATTGATGCTTCTGCCGTTTGCCGGAAATCCGACAGAAATGCGAAGCAGGACATCCCCATTGCCGGAGTCAATATGGCACGCACTCCGCTCCAGCACTTCCTGCCCCGGATGGCTGATGGAAATCAGTCCGCTCTTTCCGGAACCCTTTGCCTTAAAGCTCACATCGCCGAGCTCCCGGTGAAACAGACGGATTAAATGGTCTTCCAGAGTGATTCTGCGGTGTTTCAGAATGTAGTAATCTTTAGGGAATTTTGCATTTTTCCCGGGAATTTTAATACTAATGCGGGAGGGAGATGCAAAAGGGTCCCCCTGCACATGGTCGATATTTAGCTGATAAACCCCAAACTGATAACTGCCCTTCAAACTTTTGTAGGCAGGATATCCTTTGTGGTCAATAGATTGTAACATGGTTTTCAGTCTTTTCATGATTATCCTCGTTTCTATCAAAAAACCGGAGCGGTATCACTGTCCGGTCCGGTTATGTATTTTATTTATCTTTACCAACCCATCATTTCTTTTGCCGCTTCTGCAATGATCTTCGCACTCTTCCGATTGGTCGCTTCCGTAGGATGCCAGAACGTTCCCAGTCCATCCTCCTCAATTTGTTCCGGTAACAGCACAAAACGGATGTTGCAGTCCGGATTTTCTCTTTTGTATCTCGCGACGCTTCCCTCAATGGTCTCGTTGAGACGCGGATCCATGGTTCCAATCGTGCAGAGAATGGAAACGCCGGGATTCTTTTCCCGAATCATGCCTAACATATTCACATAAGCATCTTCAAAGCGTTTATTTCGCTCCGGAATCTCCCGTGTATAGCTGGCATCGTTCGTCCCCAAATATATAATGACCAGTTGCGGCTTATAGTCACTAAAATTCCATAGCTCCCACTGCTCCCTGGGAGTCCCGAAATAATCTCTCTCCCGCCCGGCATCGGTATAGGGGTATAGGTCGGGCATTAACCATGATGTGTCTGCATCTACATTTTCTACGTCCCCCACATAGGCAGAAATCACGCCCTTGCCATTCCATGATACCAGATTCGCCTCAGCATCCAAAAGTCCTGCCGTTATCATGGAATAGGATTTCATGGGATTTTCCTCAGCCGTGTTAAATTCCAGATTATCCACATCTCCCTCTACGCCATATCCACAGGTAATGGAATCCCCGAAAAATTCTATCTGTCGTTCTTTGTGTGCCGGTGGTGGCAGCAATTTTTCCTGTCCGGGTGCATTACCGTCTGCTATTTCCAGTTCTACGATACCACAACTTGCAAATTCCGCCTCTGAAAATTTCATCAAAGTAACCTGTACGGTCTTCGTCTCGCTGCTCTCATACAAAACCACATCCTGCCTGTCTCGCTGTAAGCAGATGCGTTTCTCCGGCTGTCTGCTCTCCCCGACGAAAACAGCTACCCATGCACGCTCCGCTTCCGCTCTGCTCTCTGCGTCACTGATTAGTGTTGCAATAGCCTTCGTACCGGTGAAACAAAAAGAAACCGCCGTAGCAGAGTATCCCAGATAGCGAATGCCCTCCCGGTAAATAGTACGTCCTGTCACTCTGACATTTTTCTTTTCTGCCTGAAATTTCATCGTCTTCTCCATTCTAAAACGGATATCGTAACAAACGCTCCGTATATTTTATATAGCAGCTTTTCCGAGTTACATATTTTACTCTACCGTTACTACCTTCGCCAGATTTCGTGGCTTATCTACGTCCAGCCCACGGTCCATTGACACAAAATAAGCAAGGAGCTGTAATGCGGCAACAGCCGGGAATATCATAAATTCATCCGCCATGTCCGGCAGGAAAAATACATCTGCATATTCTGCATCTGCTAAGGCAAATGATTTCCGCACAAAGAGTACAACACTTGCACCCCGGGACTGTACCTCGCGAATATTAGACAACTCTTTATCCTTGAGGTTTTCCTGCGTAACGATTGCCACTACCGGAGTATCCTCCGTAATCAACGCAATCGTTCCATGCTTTAATTCACCGGATGCATATGCCTCTGTATGAATATAAGAAATTTCTTTTAGTTTCAAGGCACCCTCCAGCAAAATCGAATAATCCATTCCTCTGCCCAGCATAAAGGCATCTTTTGCCTCCAGCAATTTTCTGGCTATCTTATGTATATCGTTCTTCTGCTCCAGCACTTCCTTTACCTTTGCCGGAACCTGCAACATATTTTCCACGTATTTTTTTTCATCTGCATCCGTAAAGATGCCACGCACTTTTGCCATGCGTCCAATTAAGAGCATTAGTGTTTCTACTTGTGTAGTATATGCCTTGGTGCTCGCTACTGCAATCTCCGGTCCTGCCACTGTATACATAACGTAATCACTCTCTCTGGCGATGGATGAACCTTTGACGTTAATCACGGCAATACTTTTTGCCCCTCTCTTTCTAGCATATTTTAATGCTTCCAGAGTATCTATGGTTTCCCCGGATTGGGAAATGGCAAACACTAATGTCTTTTCATCTATCACCGGATTAGAATACATAAATTCGGAGGCATACTCCACATCCATGAGCATCTGCAGTTTGGACTGTATAATGGACTTGGCTATCAGCCCTGCATGCATGGCTGTTCCACAGGCAACCACACAAATTCGCTCACAATTTTTTAGCACATCATCCGGCACACCATCCACAGATAAGTCAATACGTCCGTCTTTGATACGTCCGTCCAGAGTCGCCTGTAATACGTCCGGCTGCTCCATGATTTCTTTTTCCATATAGAAGGGATATTCCCCTTTGCCGTCACGGCTGGTATCCCAATCAATCTCCAAAAACTCTGTTTTTTGCTCGTTTCCCTGTAGGTCAAATATTTTAATGGTATCCTTGTGGAGTTCCACAATCTGATACTCCGGTATCACCATGTATTCCTTGGCATGTGTTCCCAGTGCTGCCACATCAGAGGCAAGCATGGTTCCATCTTCTGTGATGGCTGCCACAATCGGGCTTACATTCCGGATGGCATAAATTACATTGGGAATATCATCAAACATAACTACCAGTGCAAATGTTCCCTTGAGATGTTTCACTGCCTGTGCAATTGCACTGTGGGGATCCCCGTTGTAATAACGGTTCAAAACGCCTGCAACCACTTCAGTATCTGTCTCGGACTTCAAATCCTTATGCAGCATAAAATGATCTCTGAGTTCCTCATAATTTTCTACAATGCCATTGTGCACCAAGAAAACATTTCCCTGACGGTGTGGGTGTGCATTCTGGTCACTGACCCCACCATGGGTTGCCCATCTGGTGTGACCGATTCCACAGGTAGCCACCTTTTTATCAGTTAGACAAATTTTGCGCAAATCTGCCACACGACCGGCACACTTCCGCAGTTTGGTTCTTCCTGTCTCCCCGTTCAGTGTCGCCAGACCCGCACTGTCATATCCACGATATTCCAGCAACTCCAAGGCATCCAACAATACGTCTGTCACCGGATTCTCCCCGTTGTAACCTACGATTCCGCACATATATTACCCTCCGTTCTACTGCCCTCCGGCAGAAAATTATCCTTTTCTATTATACGCTTTTATAGTAAAATAATCATATCATTTTGGGTTCTTCGTACAATATAAAGTCTTTATGCCGGTTTGTCAAGGAATGGTGTGTATTTCTATACCGTTTTAGAAGATAGAAAATTAGTACCTTCATGCCGGCAATTAATATATGTAGAAAAGAGGTTGTTATGGCAAAAAATACAGAATATGAATTTGAGGAAACAATGGTGACTCTCACCGACGAAGACGGACAGGAAAGGGATTTTTATGTAGATGAAATTTACGAGGTAAATGATTCCCTATATGCTGCCCTGATACCCGGTGATGTAGAAAACGTAACCGAGTACTATGTATTCCGAATCCGCGATTTGGGTAACGACGATTTTGAAATGGAAGATATTGATGACGAGGAAGAATATGACGCAGCAGCAGATGCCTATGAAGAACGACTGGATGCCCGGGCATGGAGCCGGGCTTTTGAGGAGTGAGAAATTGATTATAAATAATACCCGGTGTCAAAAGCCCCTTTTGGGGCTAAACCGACACGGGGTATTGTGTTTGCAAGCTAGCTTGCAAACACAATACCCATGTTCGGTTGGTGCAAAGCACCTTTTTGACACCGGGCATCAGTTTACTCATAATCATCCTGATATATGATGGCTTTCTTGACCGTTTCTGCCGTTTCAGCATCTTTTAATACGGTGATAATTTCTCCTGCGAAATCAATGCAGGTTCCCATTCCACGGCTGGTAATTACCTTGCCGTCTCTCACAACCGGCTTCTTTACATACTCACCACAAATTATTTTGTCGGCAAATGTAGGGTAGCAGGTTGCCTTATGTCCGTCCAGGATTCCAAGCTCCCCTAATACCGTTGGTGCTGCACACACCGCTGCCAGCCACTTCCCATCAGTCGCAAACTTCTGTAACTGTTCGCACAAAGTCGCACACGCACGTAAATTTGGCGTACCGGGTATTCCGCCCGGCAAAATCAGCATCTCTGCTTCTGAAAAATTTATTTCATCTATCACTTTATCCGCCATAATGGTCACACCATGGGAACTTGTGACGTACTTTTCACTTCCTATGGAAACCATATCAATCTCAATTTTTGCCCTGCGCAGCATATCCACTACGGTGAGCATTTCTACCTCCTCATGTCCCTCTGCCAAAAAAATATAAGCCTGTGCCATACTGTTTTCCTCCTTTTTAATACAAGACCATTGCGAGTTTATGTGTTTGTTTATTATACTGCAAGCTGCATCCTGATACACAAAAAGCGAAGATTTCCTCCAAATCCTCGCTTTCTGACAAAGCTGCTAACGGGAATTGAACCCGTGACCTCCGCCTTACCAAGGCGACGCTCTACCGACTGAGCCATAGCAGCACTCAACGACCATTATTATATAATAGGTTTACTTATTTTGCAAGTAGAAACTTCATATTTTAATACTCAAAGCAGTCCTCGAACCTTCATTTTAATCCTCTGCAGCGCATTATCAATCGCCTTTGGCTGCTTACACAACCGGGTGGCAATTTCCTGATAGGTCAACCCCTGCAAAAATAAAGACAGCACTTGACGTTCCATCTCGCTGAGACGACCAAGAAGACGTCGCTCCATGCTTCCTGCTTCTTCCCTGCCTATCACGATATCCTCCGGATTCTGCTGTGCTTTGATAGAAATCCTGTCTAAAACCATCAACGGCTCCACTTGATTTCCATCCGAGTCTTCTTCTGTGGAATCAATAGAAATATAGGAGTTGAGCGGAATATTTTTTTTGCGGTTGGACTTTTTGACAGCAGAATACAACTGACGGTTGATGCATTGTCCGGCAAAGGTTTCAAAAGCGGCTCCCCGATTTGGCTCATAACCCACCACAGCTTTGTACAAGCCTATCATTCCCTCCTGTATTAAATCATCCTCATCTCCATCCACCAAAAAGAGGGAGCGGGATAAAACGCGCACTAATCCCTTGTATTTTGCCAACACATATTCCATGGCAGCATCGTCACCCACTTGGGCTGCGAAAACTACATCTTCTATCTTCTGTTTTTGAAATTCAATAATTTCCATACTTCTCCTCATTTCTGCAATGCTAATGCTCATATGCAAGTCAGCTTATGACGCACATATTACGTCGGTTATTGCGACTAACATAACTAAATCAATTCTGTAATCTCTGACGCACTATTTCATAGGTTAAAATAGCCATCGCCACAGAAGCATTCAGAGAATCTATATCCCCTTTCATAGGTATGGATGCCGCAAAGTCACAGTTTTCTTTGACCAGCCTGCTGACACCATCTCCCTCATTTCCGATGACAAGTCCTATGGGACCTGTTAAATCCAAAGAATACATAGTCTGACCTGACATATCGCCACAGACAAACCAAAGCCCCTGCTTTTTCAATTCTTCCATGGTCTTCACCAGATTAGTCACTTTTGCAACCGGTAAATAGTGAATCGCTCCGGCTGATGCCTTTGCCACTGTTGCGGTAAGCCCCACTGCCCGTCGTTTCGGAATAATGACACCGTGTGCTCCTGCCTGGTTGGCAGTTCGGATGATAGATCCCAAATTATGAGGATCTTCGATTCCATCCAACAAAATAATAAACGGCTGTTCTCCCTTTTCCCCGGCGCGCTCCAACATTTCCTCCACCGTACTGTATTCGTAGGCAGCAACATGAGCAATGACCCCTTGATGCTTACCCGTCTCTGACATCTGGTCCAAGCGTTCTTTCTTCACAAAATTGACAATGCAGTTCTGTTTTTTTGCCTCACGCAAAACCGTTTGTATCGGTCCGTCCTTGCAGCCATCCAATACATACAGCTTGTCCACTGTTTTACCTGCACGAAATGCTTCAATCACTGCATTTCTTCCTTCAATTGTCAGTTCTTCGTATTCCATTATATCCTCCGTTGCGCTCACACTACTCTTTCCGCGGCATCTGATCCGTTTGCAACAGCCCCTCACGTATCATGGTCATTCCCCGCTCTATTTGATGCGTCAAATACCAATATCCTACCAACGCTTCAAAACCGGTCGCAACCCTGTAGTCGACAATGGATGCGTTTTTAGCGGAGGTTGCTGATTTTGCATTCCTTCCCCTTCGATATGCATTTTCTTCTTCCTCGGTAAGTTGCTCCAATAGCACCTTCATTAGTTTTGCCTGAGATTCCGCCTTTACGACAGAGCTTGTCATGCGATGGAAATCTTTGACCTTACCTGCCCCCAGATCAATTACTATCGTCCGAATGATTAAATCGTAAACCGCATCCCCAATATAAGCCAAAGCCAATGCAGAGTGTTGTTCCGGCTTTATCCGGCTCTCTCCAAATGTTTCCTGTATCTCCTCAAATATATCTTGATGTCCTTTTTTCAATCTTTCTCTCCATTCCGATGCTTTTATACTTTATAAGCTACCATCGCAGGAAGTTCCCTATGGCATCCTATTCCTATAGAGCAAAATAACCCTCATTTACAATACGCAAATGAGGGTTCACGAAGGCGACTACCGGATTTGAACCGATGCTCAGGGAGTTGCAGTCCCGTGCCTTACCACTTGGCTAAGTCGCCGGATATGACTCCAACGGGATTTGAACCCGTGTTACCGCCGTGAAAGGGCGATGTCTTAA
>JAFLTA010000053.1 GCA_022510685.1 Lachnospiraceae bacterium
CTGGTTTTTTCAGACTTTATGCACCATTACGCTGTTCATCAAGCGAAAGCGTGTCACAAAGTGAAAACTTTGACATGGCATTTTAATTCATAAAATATATGCAAAATGACGAAAGGTTAATCAAGCAATACCTTTTGACACCCTAATCTTTCGGAAATATTTCCTCCAAAAAGCGCGAAGGGTCGGCTTCCTTGTGCAAACGCTCCTTAACCGTGTAAATATGCAGCGATTCTTTTGCCCGCGTCATTGCCACATAAAAAAGCCGTCTCTCCTCCTCCAAATCCGCTTCCAAAACTGCTTTGTTGTGTGGCGTGACTCCCTCATTGACGTCCGGCAAAAAAACGACCCGGTACTCTAAACCTTTTGCTCCATGCATGGTCAGCAATTGCACGGCATCTTCCTCGCCATTCTGCCTCTCACTTTGCTGTTTGCGCAGTGCCTCTCCGTAATCCTCCATATAGGAAAACCATCCCTCCATGCTTTCCTGACTTCTGGCATCCTCCTGAATTTCATCTAAAATATCAAACATATCCTCTGCACGGATTCCCCGGTACTCCGCATATTCACGGATATAATCATCGTATCCGATTCCCTTCCGGATAAAATTGACTGCGGGATAAGGTTTCAGTGTGGCTAGCATGGCTAAATCCGACTGTAGCTGCTCGATACGCTCTACCATCCAGTCCTTATCCTCATAAAACAGCTTCAATTCTTCAAAATCCGCATAGGCATCCGTAAATGCATTGCGATGGACATAGCGTTTCGGGCGGTTGATAATCTGCATCACCTTGGCACGCTCCCTGTCTCCGGCTGCTATCCGAATATAAGCAAAAATATCTTTGGCAATCCAATGCTCATAAATATTTGGCAAGTGTTCCTTTAGTACAAAAGGAATATTAAACTCCATCAACTTTGCCGTTAGTCCCCTCGCCTGAGGATTCGTACGAAACAAAACTGCCATTTCCTTATAGGGGACCCCGCTCTCCCGATAAGCAGAGAGTTGGGTACGAATATACTCATTCTGCTCCGAACTTTTTTCAAAACATCTCCTGTTTACCTCCGCACTCATTTCCTTTGCAGCATGAATCTCCTTTGGCAGACGGTTTTTATTGTGGGCAATCAAACGCCCTGCTGCCCTCACAATATTGCCACTGCACCGGTAATTGATACCTAGCTTACAAATCTTCGCATCACTGTAATCCTCCAAAAACTGTTTCATAATATCCGGACGGGCACCTCGGAATCCGTAAATTGACTGGTCATCATCCCCCACAACAAATAGGTGGTTCCCCGGCTTAGCCAGAAGTTTAATCGTCTCGTACTGCACCCGGTTGATATCCTGAAACTCGTCAATCAAAATATACGGATATTTCTTCTGCCACAATGCCCGGATATCCTCCCGCTGCTCTAAGAGCTCATAGCAGTATACCAGCATATCGTCAAAATCAATGAGGCGTTTTCGCTCTAAACTTCTCTGATATTTGTTAAATATCTTCCGAAATACTTCCACCGGGCAAATCGGTGAATAATAGTGTTCCAAAGAAATCCTCTCTCCCTTGACCCGACTAATCTCTCCGGAAAGGTCTCCCAGAAATTCATTTTCGTCCTGTATTTCCAATCCGCTCTCTGCCACTAACTCCCGCAAAATCTGAAATCGCATCTCATCTCGTAAAATATTATCTGCGCTATAATGATATGCATACTTCAAAATAGTAAAAAATATGGCATGAAATGTACCAAACTGTACACCGCTTTTACCACCCTCCTGCTGATACCTTTGTTTCATCTCTGTGGCAGCCGCCTTTGTGAAGGTAATCACCAATATATTTCCCGGAGCCACATGCCTCTCCTGAACCAATTTTTTGATACGCTCCGTTATGGTAAACGTCTTGCCGGAGCCCGGTCCCGCAAGCACCAGCATAGGACCCTGAAAATGCTCCACTGCTGCACGTTGCGCTTCATTCAATTCTCTCATAGTATCTCCCCAAATTAATTAAGTAAGAAAGAGGTTCGCTTGCGAAACTCTCCGCCTGCGGCGGGTTGCTGAAAATTTCCTATTCGATAAAAAAGGCAGACTGCATTTATACAGCCCGCCTTTCCCATTATTTTTATTTCTTCTCTGTGCCATCCACAGACAATATATATCTATACTGCTGCCTTTAGCATGATGACGCTAACAACTCAATACCTTTACGGATTCGTACCAGAGATTCCTCTTTGCCGAGAATCTCCATAATCTCGTATGCACCGCCCGGTGTCATCTGTTTTCCGGATACGGCTGTACGGAGTGGCCAAAGAACCCTACCGTTTTTCAGCTCCTTCTCCTCAATATACTTCTTGCAGACAATCTCGATTTCTGCCATGGAAAAGCTGTCCATCTCCTCTAATCGGGGCAGCATATCCCGAAGTACCTCTAAAGAGTTTTCTGTATTGGTTTTCATCTTTTTATGCGTATATATATCAATTTCATATTCCGGCAGTTCCTCAAAGAAGTCAATCTTTTCCTTGATATCCGGAAATACCTCGATACGAGTTTTTAGCAATTCCGCAATCTTTTTCAGGTCATACGGTTTTGTGACAACCTGACGAACGACCGGCAATGCATACTCCAGATAGGCATCCATATCCATTGCCTTAATATATTCACCGTTCATCCAGCGCAGTTTGACAATATCAAACACCGCAGGGGATTTACTGATATTATGATAATCGAAAACCTCTTCCAACTCTTTCAGAGAATAAATTTCCCTGTCCTCTGTAGGGCTCCATCCTAACAGTGCCACAAAATTAATCACCGCTTCTGGCAAGAAACCCTGCTCCAACAAATCCTCCACAGAGGAATGACCACTACGCTTAGATAACTTCTTGTGGTTTTCGTCAGTAATCGTCGGACAGTGTACATATTCCGGTACATCCCATCCAAACGCCTCATAAAGGCGATTATATTTCGGGGCAGAGGATAAATATTCATTTCCACGGACTACATGGGTAATCTCTTGAAGATGGTCATCTACCACATTTGCAAAATTATAGGTAGGATATCCATCTGTCTTAATGAGAATCATATCGTCCAGTTCTTCATTATCTACTTCTATATCACCATAAATAGCATCATGAAAGACTGTCTTTCCCTCTGTAGGATTATTCTGGCGGATGACATAAGGAATTCCCTCATCCAGTTTTGCCTGCACCTCCTCCGGAGATAACTGCAGACAGTGTTTATCATACTTGGCAATCTCCTTACCGTCCTCCGTCTTACTGGAGGCACGAAGCTCATCCAAACGCTCCTTCGTACAAAAACAGTAATATGCCTCGCCTTTTTCCACTAACTTCTTTGCATACTCCAGATAAACCCCTGTCTTCATCCGCTCGCTCTGTACATACGGACCAAAGCCGCCATCTTTATCAGGACCCTCATCATGCTGCAGACCTGTGAGCTTCATCGTATTATAAATGATATCTAACGCCTCAGCCACATATCGCTCCTGATCGGTATCTTCAATTCGGAGTACAAACGTGCCTCCCTCATGGCGTGCAATCAGATATTCATACAACGCTGTCCGCAGATTACCCACATGCATACGTCCTGTCGGACTGGGTGCAAATCTGGTTCTAATCCTGCTCATTCTTTGCCTCTTTCTTCTTGTCTTTCTTTTTATCTTTCTTAGCTGCCGTTTCTTTTTTCTCCGGCATCTTGATATCTGTCACATAGCTAAATAATTCACTCAAATTGCCATAAGCACGATAATCTGCCCTCTCATCTCCCACAGTTTCCTGATCGTTAATCAGCAGCATCTTATTGCCTTTGTAGTATTTAATCAGATGCTGGCACAACGGGGATGTAAGAGAAGATCCTACCACCAATAACACGTCAGCATTCTCTACTGCATCGCTTGCCTTTGACATTTTACCATTATCCACCATCTCACCCAAAAGGGTAAAGCCCGGTCTGAGAGGGACACTACACTCTTCGCAGAGAGGAAGTCCCTCTGCCTTGCGGATAAACTCAGAGCCATAAACCTTGCCGCAGTTAGGGCAATAATTCTCATCTACAGAGCCATGTAAATCTATCACATTTTTACAGCCCACCTGGTCATACATGGAATAGGTTGTACGCTTAATCACAGCATCCAATTTCCCTGCTTTTTCCAGTCTCGCTGCCCCCTCATGCACAGGAGTCGGCTTCATTTCTTTATTGAGAATGACCTCTTTATAATACTGATAGAATAACTCAACACGTTTGGACAAAAACATGGATGACACGATTTCATCGTTGTCATAACCGTATTTCTGCTCAATATCGTAAGCAATATGCTCAGCACGTACACCGTTGAGACCGGCTTCGCGTATAACACCGAGACCGCTCACAAGTACAATGTGGTCACTTTTCTGAATTAACTCCTTCATCTTATCTAACTTGGAATCCATAGTTATCCCTCCTTTATCCTAAATATTCACATATGCAGGCAACTGATCTGTCTATACCTGCAAAATCACTGCGAATGACTAAATCATAGTTACTCAAGTCGTTCCATTTCTCACCAACATGATAATTATAATAGTTGGCGCGTCTCTTATCGTTCTTCATAATGACATCTGCTGCCTTTTTGGAATCCTCACCATACTGGGTAATCACTCTTTCAATACGATAATTCATAGATGCCTTGATAAATATATTAACTATATTCTCCCTCTCTTTCAAGACATAATCTGCACAACGTCCGACGATTACACAGGGACCCTCATCTGCCACTTTACGGATTACGTCCGACTGTGCCAGGAAAATTCTATCATCCAAAGACAATCCTGTAAAGCCAAAGTCCTGATTACCGTACACATTAATTCCCATAGCAAGAGAATACAATAAACTATTCGTCGCCTTATCCTCCGCTCTGGCAAAATTTTCTTCGGCAAATCCGCTCTCTTTCGCCGCTCGGGTGATCAACTCATTATCATAAAACGGTATGTCATAATGTTCTGCAATTTTCTGTCCGATTTCCCTTCCACCGCTACCGTATTGTCGCCCGATAGTTATTACCTTATCCAAAAAAACACCTCCCATGCCTTTATTATTTTTTACATAGTTCAGATAGGCATCGTTATTCCGGCATACGCTCCCACCGGTCAAAACTAATTCATGCTGGGAATTCCTGTTTGAATATCCACATCTGCGTCATAGTCAACACCTTCAATGCGGAATCCGAAGATTTCATAGAAACCTTGCCAGTATTCATTGATATCCGTCAACTCCTTTACATTTTCCGGAGTAATCTTATCCCAGATTTCCTTCACCGCATCCTGTACCTCCGGCTTCATCTCGTAATCATCCATACGAATCAGACGATTCTCGTCGGTGGGTACCCCTCCAGCGGCACAAATCCTATCATGCACCATACGGTACATCTGCTCAATGCATCCCTCATGCAGATTCTTTTCTTTCATAATCTTAAATAAAATAGACATGTACAGAGGAACTACCGGAATAGCTGCACTGGACTGGGTCACTACTGCCTTATTAACCGCCACATATGCCTCCACACCATTCAACTTCTCATTCATTTCGTCCGCTGTACGATATAAATCCTGTTTCGCCTGACCGATACTCCCGGCATAGTAAATAGGATAAGTAAGCTCCGGTCCGATATAGGAATACGCTACGGTTTTTGCCCCATCTGCCAGAACACCGGCATCCTGCAATGCCTTCATCCACAGCATCCAGTCCTCTCCACCCATAACCTTTACGGTGTCATGCACTTCTTCTTCGGTAGCCGGTGGTATCGTAACAGTAGTAATCTCATTCGTCAGCAAATCGATGCACTGGTTCGTGTATTCTTTGCCTACAGTCTTTAACACGGAACGATATGTCACACCGTCCGGTGCCTTACGTCTGGGCGCCGCCAAACTATATACTACCATATCAACCTTTCCAAAGTCTTTTTTTATCAAGGCTATCGCCTCATCTTTCATTTCCTGGGAATAGGCATCTCCATTTAACGATTTTGCATAGTATCCATCGGCTGTGGCAAATTCCTCAAACGCTGCTGTATTATACCAACCCGCAGTTCCGGTACGCTTTTCCTTGCCCTGCTTGTCAAAAATAACGCCGATGGTATCCGCTCCACAGGAATATGTAAATGCGATGCGACTTGCAAGTCCGTAGCCCATAGACGCTCCAAGCACTAATACTTTTTTAGGTCCGTCTGACTTAGGTTGTGATTTTACATAGTCAATCTGTTGCTTAACCGATGCACGACATCCCTCAGGATGTGCTGTCGTACACATAAATCCCTTTACTTTTGGCTGAACTACCATTTTACTCCTCCATCTTTCCCATAGAAATCATCCGTATAACACACCACACTGTTAGCATATCTATTTATAACAAAATACTATACTTTGCTGCACAAAATCAAATATAGTATAGCACAAAATTATTTACAGTTCAATCGTGCATATGCAAAAGATAAGAAAGAGTTTCGCTTGCGAAACTCTTTCTTAATTTAGGTCTTTTTTATTATGATACCTATTTGATTTCTACTTTTTTCGTCTTACTGTACGAACTCAGATAAGATTTCCCGTCGCGGGTAGTATACGCTTTCACACGCACATACCATGTTCCCGAAGTCATATTCTGGATACCGAAAACACGTCCGGAAGTGATATACTTCTGTGTTTTTGATTTCGAGAAGGATTTAGACTTGGAGATATATACGCGATATCCTGTAATGTCCTTCTCGCCCTTTGCTATGGTAAGACGCAGCTTCTTTCCTGATTTTTTCACCTTCTTAATAACTGGCTTATTCGGAACAATGGAAAACTTCAAGGTTCTTTTGCCGTAGTAATTACCCAAACCTTTCAGGATAACGGATGACTGTCCGATTTCTGTGTTATTTTTATAAGTCACTGTGTAATCTCTGTTTAGCTTCATTCCCACAGAGCCGTTTTTCACTTTCATACCGACTGTGATAGGTTTTCCTTTATACACCTTCACATCTTCATACCAGCAAGTCACCTTTTTCATCGAACGTCTGGTAATCCGGTAACTGAATTTCACACTGCCCTTATAATTTCCTTTGCCCTTTATCTTAACAATTGCCTTACCCAGGTTCTTATTGTTGATATATTCTGTGCTATAATCCTTTTTGCCGGAAAGCTTTTTATTCTTATATTTTACGGTAAAATTATTTTTAATCACCTTTCCGGTATACATCTTGGTCTTGCTCACAGAAACCATACTCTTTTTCAGAGTCTTCTTTTTAATCGGAACCTTAACACGGATAACGACAGATTTGTACAAGCTTGTATCCGATGGCACAAATTTTGCACGATATCCTGAATTTCCGTAAACAGGAACGATGCTTTTATCCACCCATGACCACTGCGCAGGAAGCTTTATGGATGAAAGCTTACGCTTCGGTGAGTAAACTTTGCTGCTCACAGTCGGCTTTTTATAAGTTGGCATAAGTTTTGGCACAAACGTAGATGTTGAGCCTGCCACATAACCGGAATAATTATCAGATCTTACACTGACAATCAAGCGACAACCGATATCTTGCTTCGTGATTTTATAAGTGCTTGCCGTAGCGCCCTCAATCAACTCTGCTCCGTCAAGCACAGTAATCTCCCCATCACTCTCTGCGCCGTCGCCGGATGCGGAATCATCTGCCGCATCGTCATCGGAACCGTTGTCGCCACCGTCATCGGAATCATCTCCATCATCCGAGTCATCCGCATCATCTGAATCGTCATCCGCATCATCTGCTTCCAGGTCATCCTCTGCAGCACCGCCGGTTTCATCCCATGCTGCATCTACCTCCGCTGCATCACCGTCTAATTTAATCCGATACCACTGGTAGGACAATGTCCCTGCATTAGGAGATGTCAGTTGCGGCACAGCGGTAATGGTTTGATTCAGCTCCGGCTCTCCGGATACTGCCACGGCACCTTGCAGTGCTATTTTATCCGTGGAAAATACACCGCTTTCACCTACCGCAGATATATTTCCTGCATCATCCTCCAAAATAGCATATATGATATAATTCGTGTTTGCTGTCAGCCCCTTAATATTCAGTGCTGCCTCCTGGGTACCATCCACACGTCCGTATCCTACAATTCCATATCCGGACGTCACATTTTCTTTGATAAGTTCCGCTGTCACTTCCTGAGTATTATCTGCCGGCAGTACCATATAATAATATGTCGCAGAATCATCTCCCACGATGCTTATGCTTCCCTCTGCCTCCACATCTGTCAATTGACCGCCGACCAACTCCTTAATTTGGGGTGGTATGCTGTCCACCTTGATTGTCACTGACTTCTCTGTACTGTCAATAGCTTTTCTCGTGGAATCATTAAAATTGGAGCGCAAATAGTAAGAAATTGTATTTTCCCCCTCCTGCAATGCTCCACTCTCAATTTCCTCTTCCCAACTGCTGTCATCTGCCGTGAGGGTTTTACTAATCAAGTATCCATCAGGTGCCTGAATATCTACAGATTCACGGCTTCTGGAATACACGGAAATATTCTTTTCCTCCCCGCTGTCTGCATCCGCATATGTCTGAACCACTGCATCCGTGAGGTACTCTCTTACCTCAAATGTCGGTGCATTTTCCTCCAGAGTAAAACGATAATCGTCACTTTCTGTTGTGCCCTTTAATACAAACGACTGATTGCCGACATTCTCCTCAGCGATTCCCAACTCCCACCGTATATCGGAGAGTGCCACATCCTCCGACAGAGAATAATGCTCGTCCATAATAAAGGTTTTTGGCTGTCCATAATATTTCCATTGATTCTCGAACGGTACAACCGTAACCGCCTTTTGCTCCGCTGACGCAATAACGTTTCCTCCCATGGATGAGAATACAACGGCTAGTGCCAGCATCATTGCTCCTGCCTTTTTTGCAAGGCGCTTCATTTTTTGCATTTTATTCCTCCTTGAAATTGATTTCTTTCTTGACCTGACGAAATCATCAGACCAAGATAACGATGCCGATTTATCTCTTAATCCAACCGGCTCCGGGACACTTTTCAGTCCACAGAATTATAGTATACCTTATTTGTTCATTTCATGCAATATTTTTATAGAATAAGAAAATTCTCTGCAGAACCGACCTCTCCTAGCGTGATGGTGCTAATCTGAACCCTGTTTCGTCTTGCGCCATCATGCTGGGCTTCTTTTTCTTTACAAAGAACATTCGTTCTGGTATACTTGTTATCACATGATTCATTTGATTCTACCGGCAGAATCAAAGCAGATAACGCCGGACGGAAAGGAGGAGATTATGCATACCATTCGGATTTCTGTGCGTAATTTAGTGGAATTCATATTACGCTCCGGAGATATCACCACCTCCTCCTCCGGAGTCCGGGATGCCGATGCCATGCAGGAGGGTACCCGGATTCACAAAAAATTACAAAGGCGTATGGGCTCATTATATCGGGCTGAGGTATCACTACAACATACTACAGTTGTAGAAAATGATGGGCTGAAATTTGAAATCTGTGTAGAGGGAAGAGCTGACGGCATTTTTCCAAAATCCATTTTGCCGGAGTTGCAATCGCCGGATGAGCCTTCTCAAAGCTCTATTTTCACGGAGTTGCAATCGCCGGATGAACCTTCTCAAAGCTCTATTTTGCCAGAGCAATCGGACCATGTCCAAAACTCTGTCTCCACAATTATCGACGAAATCAAAGGAATTTACCGTGAGCCATATACATTGACGGAAGCCGTGCCTGTCCACAGAGCGCAGGCATTATGTTATGCCTATATTTATGCTACAGATAACAAGTTGCAGAGTATGGGGGTGCGAATGACCTACTGCCATATTCCTACTGAAGAAATCAGATATTTTTATGAAGAAATCAACTATGAGGAACTGGAGAAATTTTATAACGCTCTTTTGCAGGAGTACGCTAAATGGATTGCCTGGCAGCTCCGCTGGCAGAGGGAGCGTAATGCCTCCCTGCACACATTGGAATTTCCTTTTCCCTATCGGGAAGGTCAGGCGAATTTAGTGAAGGGCGTCTATCAATCTATCTTGCGGCAGAAACGTTTATATATCGAAGCCCCCACCGGTGTCGGCAAGACCATCGCCACTGTCTTTCCCGCTGTGAAAGCCATGGGAGAGCAACTGTCAGAAAAAATATTTTACCTGACAGCGAAAACGATTACACGGACAGTTGCAGAAGATACCTTTTCTCTCCTGGCACAGCACGAAGCCCGAATCAAAAGTATCACTCTGACTGCAAAAGACAAAATATGCATACTGGAAAAATCCCAGTGCCATCCCGCGACCTGTCCACGAGCAAAGGGACATTTTGACCGGGTAAACGATGCGGTCTTTGACCTGCTGACACACGAAACGCTCATTACCAGAGACATTGTCTCGGAATATGCTGACAAGCACGAAGTATGCCCTTTTGAAATGGGACTGGACACCGCCACATGGTGCGATGCCGTTATCGGAGATTACAACTATGCATTTGATCCGGACAGCCATTTAAAACGGTTTTTTGAAGGCAGTGAAAAAGATTACATCTTTCTTATTGACGAAGCCCATAATCTGGTGGACCGCGCCAGAGAAATGTATTCTGCAACACTGGCAAAAGAAGATTTTCTGGAATTGAAGCGTCAGATGAAAACAAAGAGCAAGAAAGTGACTGCCGGTTTGGAAAACGGCAACCGGGGCATGTTAGAATTAAAACGTCAGTGTGAGGATATCTTGCAGTGTACTCCCTCCATGATTGATTCCTTAATTGGGAGATTACTCCGTCTGTCCGCTGTTTTTGATGAGTTTTTGCAGGATCCTTCTCTGTCGGATAAAAATATCCCGGAAGAAACTATGACGAATGTTCTCGATTTTTATTTTTCCCTTCGGTCATTTTTAAATATCTATGAAATGATAGACGATAACTACATCATTTATTGCGATTACGGTGAAAACGGAAATTTCCGTCTGCACTTGCAATGCATGGTTCCTGCTGCCAATTTAGACGCTTACTTGACGAAAGGTCGTTCCGCTATTTTTTTCTCAGCCACCTTACTTCCCATTCAGTACTACCGGGAACAATTAGCCAGTCGAGAAGACGATTACGCCATTTATGCACCTTCACCTTTTCCCGCGGAAAATCGCCTGCTTATGATCGGCAAGGGAATCAGTACGAAATATACCGCACGAAGCCCGGTTATGTACCAGCGTATCGCATCCTACATTAAACAATTTGCTGATGCCCGCACCGGAAATTACATGGTGTTTTTCCCGTCATACCGCATGATGGAAGACGTGTACGGATACTTATCCGATGCCATCACTGAGAAAAAGCAATATGAGCTCCTGATGCAGGACGCCTCTATGAGCGAAACGGCACGGGAAGAATTTCTGGCTCATTTTGAAGAATCTCCCGCAAAAACAGTAATTGCACTTTGCGTCATGGGAGGGATTTTCGGCGAGGGTATTGATTTGAAACACGACCGGCTGATTGGTGCCGTGATTGTGGGTCCCGGTCTACCTATGGTGTGCAACGAAAATGAATTATTCCGAAGATATTTTAAATCCGGTTTTGAATATGCCTATCAATACCCGGGCATGAATAAGGTCCTGCAGGCAGCGGGTCGGGTAATCCGCACAGCGCAGGACCGTGGTGCTATATTATTGTTAGATGACCGTTTTCTTCAGCAAAGCTATCAGACACTTTTCCCCAGAGAATGGTTTCCCCACTATGTGGTAACCAAAGAATCCATGGAAACATATTTACGGGAATTCTGGAAGGAGGATTAGTTTAACGATGCTATCTTGCTCCAGTCAGGAAACAAACAGGGTTCAGATTGGCATCCGTTAAGAACGATAATCCCCATTGATTTTCACATAGTCATATGTGAAATCACAGCCCCATGCTTTTGCATGTCCGTCTCCCTGATTGAGATGCACATGGATATATATTTCTTTTTCTTTTAGAATTTCTGCTGCTTCGTCCTCAGAGAACGGTACGCCGAATCCATTCCGGAATACTAAGATTTTTCCCGCAGAAGAAGAAAGCTCTACTTCCACTTTATTGATATCAAAATCTGCCTCCGCATATCCTATCGCACAAAAAATTCTCCCGCAGTTTGCATCCTCACCATACATGGCACACTTTACTAACGGAGAACGGATTACACTTTTTGCCACGGTGATTGCCGCCTCCTGATTTGGTGCCCCGTCACAGGAACACTCCAAAAATTTAGAGGCACCCTCCCCGTCTGCAGCCAGCATCATAGTCATATTTTTCATGACAATGTATAAGGCTTTCTGAAACGTATGAAACGCCTCATTATCCGTCGCAATAGGCGGATTTCCTGCCTCACCGTTTGCCATGACACTTACCATGTCATTGGTGGATGTATCTCCATCAACGCTCAGGCAATTATAGGTTGTCTTAACTGTCTCCGACAATGCTTTCTGCAACAATTCACTGCTAATCGCTACATCCGTGGTGATAAAATTCAAGGTGGTCGCCATGTTCGGATGTATCATTCCGGAACCTTTTGCCATGCCGCCCAGACGACACACTTTACCATCCAGTTCAAACTCCACTGCCACTTCTTTCTGCACCGTGTCAGTCGTCATAATCGCCTTCGTAACTGCATCATGTCCTTCCACAGAAAGCCCTTCCACAAGCGTTTTCATAGATGATGCAAAAGGCTCTACCGACAATGGCTCACCGATGACGCCGGTGGATGCCACGATGACTTCCTCCGGTTTTATTTGTAATTCCTCTGCCACCAGCTCACATACTGCCTCTGCCACTTCTTCCCCATTGGCATTACAGGTGTTGGCATTCTTGGAATTGACAATGACTGCCCGGGAAATCCCGCCGCTTTTCTCCAAATTGCGCTGTGTCACAAATATAGGCGCACCTTTTACTTTGTTTTGGGTGTAAACTGCCGCTGTCGCACATGGCTTTTCGCTATATACCAAACCCAAATCGTTTTTCGTCTTTTCCGGGTTGATACCGCAATTTAGCCCATTTGCAACAAATCCCCGCGCAGCACAAACGCCCCCCTCTACATATTTGTATCCTTCATATTCTTTCCTGGTCATGTCTTCCCCTTTCCGAACACCATACCGGAGGTGCCTCTGGTGCAACAAATTGTATGCTGTATCATGCATTCACTTACCTATCACACTAAATAAAATGCATCCCTATCATAACAAATATTATATAAATAATCTAAACTTTTTCAACAAAAAAATAACCATCCTATATTATACAATTCTATTATAGATTACTTTTTCGGTCAATGGACGATACAACATTAAAAAGGAGAGTCTCTACGACTCTCCTTCTCCTTTATTTGCACAATAACTACATCTATTGCATTAATGAACGCTTCACAGCAATCACACGGTCCACCTTGTAAGTACAACCGGTATATTTGCAGCCGGAAAATACCGTATACAAATACTGTCCATACACCATGGAACCTACAGCCATTGGAGGCATTTTTACCTTCTTTGTAGAAGAACCTTTCTTTACACAGCCTTTTGCTGTTGGTGCCGCAAAGTCCGGTTTAAATGTTTTTACGTGTGACATATAGCCTGACAATGAACTTCTCACTTGACTACTGCGGGTAACATACATATAGCCTTCATCATCAAAGGAAACTGCATGTGTCTTAGTGGGCATGGTCATATACAATTTCTGAGTAAGGGTCGGTTTGCCGCTCGCATCTTTACCCAGCTCATAACCATACATTTTTGTAGTCAGAGATGCATGATATTCTCCAACCCAAAGTATATTATCACGATATGCCATATAGGCTCCTGTTGTTGCAATGTCATATGTGCCATCAAAAGCTGCCAATTCCGTAAAGGCACTTCCGGCAGCTACCGCCTTTGAGATATTCTCATAGGAGAAATAGGAAACCTTTTTCCCCTGCGTAACCCATACATTCTCACCGTCATACGCCAATGCATTCAACTTCGTCTTATTCGGCATAACCAATGTGGTAATATATGACTTTGAAGAACGGCTCAAGATATAAATAACCGATTCATCTTCTCCGTTTTTCGCAAACGCTGAAATCAGCATATATGCTCCTGCTACGCATGCCCCCTGTGGAATCATTTTCTTATTATTAAATCCTGCCACATTTGCCGTCTTCGTTCCGGGAATTGCGAAGCTCTTCGTGTAATTTGCTTTTTTCAATATACCAAATTTCTTATATGCTGCGGATTTCTTAAACTTCGCCAGTGTAGAATATGTCTTTGCCCCTTTGGATGTTGCAGAAGCTGCCACTGTCTTTGCGGAATAAGCGGAAGATTTCTCTCCTTCTACCTTCGTGCCATCCGACGCCACTACATAAGACGAAATCTTAAAATAATAGGTTGTATTTTGTACTAGAGATTTCTTTACATATTTTAATATGGCAGGATCAGTAATCGTCTTTGCACGGGTGTATGTCCCATTTAAGGATGTGCTGTAATAAACATAATAACCACTAGCATTTTTCACTTTCTCCCAATACAGTTTTACCCGCTTAGTACCACCTTTGATTTGGGTGACTTTAGGAGCAGATGGTGCCTCTACGGTAATGGCAGAACCAGTGGGAACTTCCTCTGCCGCTGCAACCGATACGAGACCTGTCGTGCTCTCGGAATTCTGTTTGTGATACACTCCTGTCAACGTACTGGTGAACATACCTAACGTTAAAAGCATTGCTATTGCCTGTTTTTTCATTTTTACCTCTTTTCTCGTGTGTTGTTTTCCACTTGCATCAATACAAATCATACACGGTAACTTTGTCATTCTTGTGATAGCTTTATATAAAATATTATTTTGTGTTGTCTGCACCTTAAAATACTATGCTCAAATAAAAACAAAAACGTCACGACAATTGTATACCATTGCCGCGACGTTCTATGATAGTTCTTTTAATTATACTAATTCGATTAATACCTGCATAGCAGCATCGCCCTTACGTGGTCCGATCTTAACGATACGGGTATAGCCGCCATTGCCGTTGCGCTCTGCGTACTTTGGTCCGATTTCATCTAAAACCTTAGCAGCCACGTCAACTGTCTTGGTTCCTCTCTTGCGTCCCGGACCCTCCTCCGGAACTTCCTTAACGGTATACAGAACCTTCTGCATTTTTCTGCGGGCATGCAATCTGGATGGCTGGTCTTTCTTGACCTCTTTCTCCACCTCATCGTATACGGTAACTTTCTTACCATCAACAACTTCCTTTATGCGCTTGCCGTCCTTGTCCTTGCGGGCAACCTTAGCAGTAACGGTTACTGTATCATAATTATTACACTCTTTAATACCCAGAGCGATGATTCCCTCTGCAATTTTGCGAATCTCTTTGGCTTTTGCCTCAGTGGTAACAATACTTCCATGATATAACAGGTTCGTTACCTGATTGCGAAGCAAAGCTTTTCTCTGGCTGGAAGTTCTTCCAAGTTTTCTATAGCCTGCCATT
>JAFLTA010000054.1 GCA_022510685.1 Lachnospiraceae bacterium
AAGTTTTCACTTTGGGACACGCTTGCGCTTGGTGAACAACGTAATGGTGCATAAAATCTGGAAAAACCAGATTTAAGCACCAATGTCGTTCAGCAGTTCCAAATGTGAAATTCTTTGATTGCATCACAATAATCTCGTTTTTTGAGCAAAATGACAGGATATTACAAAAAAGTATCTTTTAGAGTACGCCCCTATTTGTTGTACACGACTACTTATGGCTTACTTTTGACACCCGAAGCAATTTTTATGGCAAATGTGGAAACTTAAGGTATAGAGGGGATTGACTTATCGCAATAAAGGGCATATTCTAAGGGAAGTAGATTGCTACGATGTTAAAATATCATACGATATTCTACGCTTGTAGTAAGAATGAAGGAGGAAATGGATATGCAGTTTGAGACATTACAGAAGGATATGGTTGCAGCTATGAAGGCAAGGGATAAGGCGAGGAAGGATACGATTTCTTCATTGATATCTGCCGTGAAAAAGCTTGCCATTGATGAGGGAAAGCGTGATGATATTCCGGAGGAGCTTGTTGACCGGGCTATTATTAAGGAAGAAAAGACTGCTCAGGAGCAGGTGGACAGCTGTCCGGCAGAGCGTGAAGATTTGAAGGCAGAGTATCAGGCGAGGCTGGATGTGATTAAAGAGTATGCACCGAAGATGATGTCCCCGGAGGAGATTGAGGAAGTGCTTACGACGAAATTCGCTGACGTGATTGCCACGAAAAACAAGGGACAGATTATGAAGACGGTTATGGCAGAGCTGAAGGGTAAAGCAAACGGCAAAGACATTAACCAGATTGTAGCGAAGTTGTGCCAGTGATATTTTGACAAAAGAATCGTGACATGCTATAATATTCGCAGATTTTGTCGAACAGGCAGAAGAAGGGGCATACCACCTTTGGTATGGTTTTTCTTCTGCCTGTTTTGCTTTAGACGGTAAGGGAAAAGGAGGAAACAGATGAAAGTATTGGAATGCAGTGGAGAGATTTTTGAGAATATTCAAAAAATGGCACCGGTTGTACATAATATATCCAACTATATTACGGCAACGGACTGTGCCAACATGACATTGGCGTGCGGGGGCTCACCGACTATGGCGGATGACCCGGAGGAGGTTGAAGATATTGCTTCAGCCTGTGCAGGCAGTGTCATTAACATGGGAAATACAGCGGGACATTATCAGGAGAGTATGTTGCGTACCGGTAAGATAAACAACAAAGTAGGGCATCCGGTATTGTTAGACCCTGTTGGCGCAGGTGCGGCAAAACGCAGGAATGCCGTGCTGGAAAATCTGCTTCAGGAAATTCATTTCTCAGCTATCCGGGGAAATATTTCCGAAATCAAATTTGTAGGAGACAAAAGTTCCGGTGCAAAGGGAGTAGATGCTGCCGATGAAGATTTGGCATCGGAGGATACGATTGAGGGAATTGTAAAGTACGCAAAGGCGTTGGCGGCACGAATGGAGACGATTATTATCATCAGCGGTCCCATTGATGTAGTGGCAGATGCAGAAAAAGCCTATATGATTCGCAACGGTCACCCCATGATGTCGAGAGTAACGGGAACAGGCTGTATGCTTTCCAGTGCACTGGGAGTATTCCTCTCCGCCAACCCGGATAATATGTTGGAGGCGGCAGCAGTTTGTGTCAGCGCATATGGATACGCAGGAGAATTGGCATATGAAAAGGTGCAGGAGACAAAGGGAGGAACAGGTTCTCTGCGTATGTATCTCATGGATGCCATGAGCAACATGGATAATAAGTGCTTTTTGCATGGGGCAAAGATAGAGGAGGCAGTGTGAAAATCATTGCAGGATGTGCTGGCAATGAAAAAGCGACAGAATGGAGATTAAAATGATGAGAGCGGAAGATTTATTAGTGTACGCAATTACGGACAGGTATTGGCTGCAGGGGAGGCGCTTAGCAGACCAAGTGGAAGATGTGCTGAAAAACGGCGCAACTTTTTTGCAGCTTCGGGAAAAGGAATTTTCCCATGAGGAGATGGTGGTTGAGGCGAAGGAAATAAAGGAAATTGCGGCAAAATATCACGTTCCTTTTGTAATTAACGATGATATTTATGCAGCGAAAGAAATTGATGCGGATGGTGTGCATATCGGACAGAGTGATATGGCATATGAGGAGGCGAGAAAGATTCTGGGCCCGAATAAAATCATTGGTTTGTCCGCAGGAAATCTGGAGGAAGCTCTGCAGGCGGAAAAATTGGGTGCAGATTATATTGGGGTAGGTGCTGTGTTTCATACGGACACCAAGGAAGATACTACTTCCCTGACCTTTGATGAATTAAGGGAAATCACCAGTACCGTTTCTATTCCGGTGGTAGCAATTGGTGGAATCAGTGCCGATAACCTGATGCAGTTAAAAGGGACGGGTATCGATGGTATTTCTGTGATTTCCGCTATCTTTGGACAGCCTGACCCGGGAGAGGCAACCAGAAACCTTGTGCAACTGACAAAGGAAATGCTAGCCGGGGAGCAAATAGGGTTCAAATAGGTACCGTTATGCTAGGGAAATAGAGGTCATCGCAGATATTGATGCGATTCTCGTTAGGGTGGAAAGATTAAGAGGATAGTCGGAATCTGTGCAGGAAACAAGTATGGAGGAAAAGATGGAAATAAAAAAAGCCAAGTTATATATTTTCGATATGGATGGAACGATACTGGATTCCATGTCTGTCTGGAGCAATCTGGGGAGAAACTACTTGCAGAAGCAGGGTGCTTCTGTGCCGGATGATTTAGAGCAGAGTATCGAGAAAATGACAATGGAGGAATCCGCTGCCTATTTTCAGACATTGGGGGTGGACAAGGAGATTCCTGATATTATCAATGGATTATTTGAAAACATTCGGGAGTCGTATCGCCTGAGTATTCCCGGGAAAAAGGAGATTGTAGATATTATTGAGGATTTGTCCGAGAATACGGACAGTATTTTGTGTATCCTGACGACTTCGGAAGAACTATGTGCCAGAACATCTATGGAGCGACTGGGAATCTTGTCCTGTTTTCGGGACATCTATACGGGTGACGGTCTGGGGCTTGGTAAGCGTACCGGGGAAATATATGAAAAAGTATGTGAAATTTATGGAGTGGCACCGGAGGATACAGTGGTGTTTGAGGATGTGTTATATGCAGTGAAGTCGGCGAAAGAGGCGGGCTGCTATGTGTACGCAGTGTCTGATAGCTGCAATCAAGAGGACTGGGCAGAGATATGTAAATGTGCGGACGAAAGTATTGCCCCCCAAAATCTGGTGACGGGACCTACATCATAAGTTCCAACAGTGATTTAGCGGACCATTTCCCTGTCCTAAATCCAAACCGGTAGACATGGCACCACGGACAAATTCTTTGGCAGAGGAAACGGCTTCCGGGAGGGAGTACTCCAAAGCCAGAGCACTGGCAATGGCAGAAGAAAGAGTACACCCTGTACCGTGGGTATTTTCACAGGCAATACGTGTACCGGAAAACCAGGTTGCCTTTCCGTCATATAGCAAATCGTCAGCCGTTTCTGACAGATGCCCGCCCTTGATTAGAACGGCACATCCGAACCGGTCGTAGAGGTTTTTTGCAATATGTTCCATGTCGGAGGCAGAGGTTATCTTCTCATGACTAATCCATTCGCTCTCCGGAATATTGGGAGTTATCAAGGTTGCCATCGGAAAAAGAATATCCAGAAGCGTTTGCTGTCCATGCTCATCTAACAGGGCGTGTCCGCTGGTAGAAAGAATCACAGGGTCAATAACAATAGGAATGTCAGGATAGGAAGAAAGGCTGTCCGCTACAGCAGAAGCCACTTCTCCATTTCCCAACATTCCTATTTTAATAACATCAGGTTTTATATCTGCAAGGACTGCCTGCAACTGGGCAGACACCATCCCTCCGGACAGAGTCTGCACTTCCGTGACACCGCAGGTATTCTGGGCGGTGACAGAAGTGAGCACACTCATTCCGTAGACGCCATATGCGGTCATTGTTTTAATATCTGCTTGTATGCCGGCACCTCCGCTGGAATCGGAACCGGCAATGGTAAGTACAGTCTGCATCAGATATTCTCCTTTTATTCTCGCGAAGGCATTTGTCTTTACTCGTCAAAGATAGAAACAATTTCTCCATCCAAAATACGATTCATATTTTTTACCGCACAGAAGTTACCACACATGGAGCAGGTATCTTCTTTTTCCGGTTTTGCGCTTTCGCGGTATGCTCTTGCCTTCTCCGGGTCGATGGAAAGCTCAAAGGTTTTCTCCCAATCCAGAGCTTTTCTCGCGGTACTCATGGCATCATCCCAATCCCTTGCGCCCGGCAGACCTTTGGCAATATCAGCAGCATGGGCAGCAATTTTAGAGGCAATGATACCTTCTTTTACGTCGTTTACGTCAGGAAGACGAAGATGCTCAGCCGGGGTGACATAGCATAGGAAGGAAGCACCGTAAGTGGCAGCGATAGCACCACCGATGGCAGAAGTAATATGGTCATAACCCGGGGCAACATCCGTCACCAAAGGTCCTAATACATAGAAAGGCGCCCCTTTACATATGGTCTTCTGGATTTCCATATTAGCCTGAATCTGGTTCAAAGGCATATGTCCCGGACCTTCTATCATTACCTGAACATTTTTCTCCCATGCACGGGTAGTCAGCTCTCCCAGAGTAAGTAATTCCTGAATCTGAGAAATATCGGAGGCATCTTTGAGACAGCCGGGGCGGCAGGCATCTCCGAGACTCATGGTCACATCATATTCCTGACAGATATCCAGGATTTCGTCATAGTATTGATAGAATGGATTTTCTTCCCCGGTCATTTCCATCCAGGCGAAGATGATGGAGCCACCGCGGGATACAATGTTCATAAGACGTTTGTTTCTTTTGAAACGGTCCGCAGTCTCCTTGTTCACGCCACAGTGAATCGTCATGAAATCAACACCGTCTTCCGCATGCATCCGTACAATATCAATCCATTCTCTGGCTGTGATTTCCCTTAATGCCTTGTGATAATACACAACGGCATCATAAATGGGAACCGTGCCAATGATTGCAGAGCATTCACTGGTAAGTTTGCGGCGGAATTTCTGTGTATCGCCAAAAGAACTTAAATCCATAATGGCTTCAGCACCCATATCTACGGCACTGTTTACCTTTTCCATCTCCATATCCAAGTCTGTACAGTCTCTGGAAGTTCCCAGATTGACATTGATTTTAGTGCGCAGACGGCTTCCGATGCCGTGTGGTTTTAAGCATTTGTGATTTTTGTTGGCAGGTATAATAGCCTGTCCGGCAGCAATCAACTCCCGCAGTTCGTTCTTGTCAATCTGCTCCTCCTTTGCAACAATCTCCATCTCCGGAGTGATAATGCCCTGTCTCGCGGCATCCATTTGTGTTGTATAACTCATGACCATCCTCCTTTTTTGCCATAACGAGAAGTTTCTTACAAAGCAAAAAACACCTCGTATATATCTGAGGTGCTGATATGGCAAAAGCGAAATGTAGCCTACAATCCATCTTCCTACGCCGGTACTAACCGGATCAGGTCTATGGGTCGGAACGAATCCCTCTCAGCTATGGCATGACGGCTCAAATGATTCCATCATGCCCGGCAAATGCCACCGCTCCCCAGATAAATTTATTAGTTTACGGTTATTTCCGCAGAGTATGCCTCACAAAAGCAGTACAAAAATGTTAAGAGTACGAAGCACACTTTGTTGTTTTCTCTGGTAAGTATAAACGTAGAGGATGTTTATGTCAACCTATACTAAGAAAAGCCACCGCATGGCAAGCGGTGGCTTGATACAATAAACGCATATGCGTTCAGTTATTGAGAAAGGAGTTCTCGCTATTTAGAGAAATCTGCCAAGTCCGAATCCGCTACGGGAAGTAGAGGAGGAGTTGTTAGAACCATTGTTGCCGCAGCCACAACTATTTCCGGAATTGGAGGTCGTTTCATTGCTGCAGCCACATTCGTTTCCGAAATTGGAAGCTGTACCGCTACAGGAACTCGTGCTCGTAGTTGCCGGGCAGTCGCCACAGCTCACACCGGGTGTGCAGTCATTTTTTAAATTTTCTCCACAGTTTGGCGGTCCCAATTCCAACGGCTTAATGGAGAGATCCAGCAAATCACCAGCGACAAATTGCATACAATCTGTGTTCTCCGGAGAGACAATGCTGCCTTTTGGTGTCTGAATCTTGCCACCGCTTGCCACATTATATCCTGCATAGTATAGACTTTGCAGAATCAGTGTCAAACCAACAGTGATGGTGTCACTGGTGATATCCAGACCCAGCGCCTTTGGAAGCGCATACAGGTTAAGTCCCTGTGTGACAACATTGTTGCCTGCTTCAAAGTTAATCTGGTTGAGAACCGGGGTGAGAGGTGCTGTGGTGCCACTGTATGATACACCGTAAGGTGCGAAAATTTCCAAAGTAACAGAAGTTGGATTAGTGTCTTCGTCGTAGGTTGCGTCGGTAGTTGCCGGAGGCAGATATACCGCAGTTACAGGAATTGTACCTAACAGGCGACAGTCTGAATCATACAGGTTTACAGCAAAGTTTACTGTTAAGTTGGACAAAGTGACTTGATAGCAGTTCGGACGACCAACGATAGGTGTAATCTGCACGTTGCCGTCACCATACGTGTAGGTCATGCTTATAACCTGCACATTTGCATTCACAGCCGTAGGATAAGTGGTGGAAACATCTATACCTAACGTAAAGGTTGCACAGAGGTTGATGCCGATCTCATCGTAAATGAGCGGAGCCAAAATGCTTAATACAGACGGGTCACCGCAGATGGGGGTGACACATACGTCCATGCATCCGCTGGGCATATTTTGTACTACGTTGCTGACAATCCGATTGCCACAGCCACAGTTGCCGGAATTACATATTGCCATAATTCATTACCCTCTTTTTTGTATTTTACTGTTATTTTATGTTCTAAATCAAAAATCGTACCCATATATATAAAAAAATATGGCATTTCAACCTCTATCCGGTTTGTTATTTTTTTTGTGAAGAATGGAATACTATAGGAAATGCTGTAAATAAATGTATAAGGTAGAAAGTATGGGAGAGATTTATTCTTTGGGTCAGCAGCAGAAATTAATCGTGTATGATTATGGAAAACGTATTTTTATGAGGACATTCCAAGGGGGAATGGCGGGAAGAAGTACTATTCTGGCTGATGATTATGTAGGAGAGTTCTCAGAAACCGTATATAACGGAACGGTATATTATGGATACGTAAACCGAGAAGGGAATTATGTGGTACGAAATATGGGACAACGCCATAGTCAGGTGGAGCTGCCTGCCGGTTGTATGTCCGGATTCTGTCACGGGAAGCTGGTGGCGTGGCAAAATAAATTGATTCTTTTTGTCATTACAAATAAAAAGGATATAGAGGAATATTGTATTCAAGGTTATAGTGTGCTGGAAAATAAAGACTACCCATCTTATTTGCTGCCGGTAACGTTCAAGACCCTTCCGGAAATAGACGTTTTATCATTACAAAATGTACTGATTATCTCCGTGTGTTATGAGGAACGTGGGATGAATGCGCCTGCAGGCGGAGGCTCGCGGGGTGCTGTGCAGTGCTTTTGCTGGGAAGAAGAAGGGGAGGCGAGCCAGCTTCGCAGCGAGGAAGTGTGGCGGGAGTTTATGGCAAAGGAAATGGAAGAATATGCCATGACCAGCGCGAGACAACAAGAGGAATATCGTCAGTTGCAGGAGAGCAGCAATACACAATCCGAACAGTTAAAGCGGCAAATTCAAGAGCGGGATGCGATACTGGAAAGCGTGAAAAAACAATATGAGGAACTGATGAGTACGGCAATTCAGTACAGGGATGAGGCAAAACGTTGGAGGGACCGATGGCTTGGAAGCAAACGGAGATAAAGCCGGCATAACGGTAAAGTGTTTTAGCCGGGGACAAAACAGGGGTCAGATAGGAGCCGTCATGCCATGTTTAGTAATCCGCATAAGATTGACACAAATTCTGCCAAACGGTATAATTTACAGTAACTGAAAGGGTTGGCATGAGTTGCAAACCGTACATATGGACATGCTATTACGACAACGGTTAAACGCCAATACGTAACTGCAGTAGTAATATATGTCGGAAATGGAGGATAATATGGCAGATTTTGCAAAATTAAAACATGTAGACACAGAAGTAGAGGGAAATATGCTTCTGGAGCGTTTAAAGAATTCAGGGATTCCTTCTTATGTACAGAGTCTGGGGGAGACACGACCCAAAATATATTCAGGAGGGTTTTCATCGCCGAATGGAGCAGATATTTATGTAAATCCGGAGGATTTGGAGAAAGCCAAAATGCTGGTCGAAAGTTGGGACAATGCGCAGGTGGATGAAACTGCGTTGGCACGGGAGGCAGAGAAATCCGGTCAGATTCCGGAGGACGTGCAGCAATACCTGGATGAAATTCAAAGAGATAAAAGAGAGTCTATGGCGAACCGCTTGTTATGGAGCGGAAAAACCAAAGCGATCAGCCGCATCCTGTCTGTATGTATGCTCATACTTTTTCTGGTATTTTTTGCGATAAGCATGGCATTGAATTTTTCGTAGTCAGTATGACAGTGAATATAGGAAGAAAATCACAGGCAGGGAGAAACGTATTTTATAGAAAACACAGAAGAAATTTTAGATAGGAGTTTACTGTGAAAAATAACGAACTGGATCATATCGATAAAGAAATACTAAGAATGTTGCAAAAGAATGCGAGGATGTCACTGAAGGATATTGCGGAGGCAGTCTTTTTGTCATCGCCGGCAGTGTCCGTGCGCATAGATAATTTAATAGAAAGCGGTTATATTGAGGGATTTCACGCCACAGTCAATCCGGACAAATTGGGATATCATATTAAGGCATTTATTAATTTGGAGGTTTCCCCGGTCGATAAGGATAAATTTTATCCTTATATAAAGGAATGTAAAAATGTGGTGGAATGCAACTGTGTGACAGGAGATTACTCCATGTTGCTGGAGGTTCTTTTTCCCAGTACGGACGAGCTTGACCAGTTTATCGGGGAGTTGCAGCAGTATGGACGTACAAAAACGTTGATTGTTTTTTCTACATCTGTAGAACATCGCGGGTTGCAAATATAGATTTTCCGGAGAAATACCGAAGAGATTATGAGATAAAAAGCGATGAGAAGGAGGAAGTTAGAGAGATGGAACGTCGGGATAAGATAAATTACTATCTGGATCTTGCAGATGTTGTTTCCCGCAGAGGAACCTGTCTGCGCAGACATTACGGTGCGGTTATTGTAAAAAATGATGAAGTGATTTCTACCGGCTATGTGGGTGCGCCCAGAGGACGTAAAAACTGTTCGGATTTGAACCGTTGTATCCGGCAGGAGATGAACATTCCCCGTGGGGAGCGGTATGAGCTTTGCCGAAGTGTACATGCGGAGGCAAATGCCATTATCAGTGCAGAGCGGGAAAAAATGATAGGTGCAGCATTGTATTTATCCGGGCGCGAGGTGGCAACAGGGGAGTATGTACATAATTCCAATAGCTGCTCCATGTGTAAAAAAATGATAATCAACGCGGGAATAGAGAAAGTTTACGTTAGGGATGATGAGGACAACTATCGTGTGGTAGATGTATGCAGTTGGATTGAAGACGACGATTCCCTTGATGGGAGACTGGGATATTAATATAGAAAAAAGGAGCATGATAGTTGGGTACCAAACAGGGTTCAAATAGGTACCGTTATGCTATGACCATGAAGGTGGTCTCGTGTCCGAAATTGTGTATAACTGTCCTTAAATGCGTACAATTAGTGGATAACTATGAAAATAGGTCGAAAAATCAACATTTTTCCCGAAGTTATCCACCAAATTGTGCATAAAATCGTAAATTTTGTTGATTTCGGTAGCATGAACAGCTTTTGAGTAAAACAAAACACGGTTAAGATAGGCGCCGTTATGCTAGAAATTTATGTGCGGAATCAGAAGAAAAAAGAGGATGACACAGTGGGAAAAATCTGGTAAACTGAAATAAATTTACTGAAAGCAAAGGATTGGAGGAAACTATGGCGAGCTATATATACGGAATTGATATTGGGGGAACTACAGTAAAAATGGGGCTGTTTGATGGGGAAGGCACTATGATTGATAAGTGGGAAATAACAACCCGTAAGGAAGACGGTGGGAAGAACATATTACCGGACATTGCAGCTTCCATCCGGCAGAAAAATGAAGAAAAGGATATCACGGTAGATGAGATACTTGGCATCGGAATGGGCGTACCGGGCCCGATTACGGAAGATGGGGTTGTGCTGAAATGTGCCAACCTCGGATGGGGAATTTTCTCTGTGGCAGAGGAAGTGGAGAAGCTGACCGGTGTGAAGAAGGTAAAAGTGGGAAATGATGCCAATGTTGCGGCTTTAGGAGAGCAGTGGAAAGGCGGCGGCAGAGGATTTAACAGTATTTGTATGGTGACTCTTGGTACCGGTGTTGGTGGTGGAATCGTCATGAATGGCAAAATTGTCACCGGTTCTCACGGGGCAGCAGGTGAGATTGGTCACCTGACAGTGAATCTGCATGAGACGAGAGTATGTGGCTGTGGTAAGAGAGGATGCTTGGAGCAGTATTCCTCAGCGACGGCTATCATGCGGGATGCCCGTGAAAAGGTGGAGCAGACGGATACACCGTCCCTGCTTCGTGACTATCCGGAAATCACCGGCAGGGAGATTTTTGATGCTTATCGTGCAGGAGACGACATGGCAGAAGATGTGGTGAACCAGTTTGCCGAGTATCTTGGATTGGGACTTTCCCATGTGGCGCAGGTAATGGACCCGGATGCATTCGTTATCGGTGGCGGGGTATCTAAGAATGGACCTGTGGTTGCTGATATCACCAAGGAGAAATATGAGAAAAATGTTATGTTTGCCTTGAAAGATAAAGAATTCCGTCTGGCAGAACTGGGAAATGATGCAGGAATGTATGGTGCAGTGCGAATGGTGCTGCAGTAAAAATTATTGTATTCGTCATTTTGCATAGAGTCTATGCAAAATGACGAAATATATAAGAATTGTACTTTTTGGCTTCTGTATCTTTAGAGGCCTCTTTTTGTTCCTTTTTTACACATTCTCCCTTAACGCGTCTATAGGGTTATCCTTTTTGATCTTATGCATGGCGTAGAACATGCTTGCAAACACAATGACAAATACGCTGACTACAGCAATTGCCACACTAAGCCATGGAATCATGAATGGCACATTCCATGCACTCTGCAGGCTTCTGGACATCAGGTAACACAGCAGAAATGAAATGGGCAGTCCATAAATTAATCCCTTCACTCCGTACAAGAGACATTCGTAATTCATCATTTTGTCAAAGCCTTTTTTCGTCATGCCTATGGATTTCAGGCTGGCAAATTCTTTTCGTCTTAGTTGGATATTGGTAGAAATGGTATGGAAAATATTTGCCATGACAATCAGTGTGATTAGCGTGATAAAGCCATAGGAAAAGATATCCATAACCAATATCAATGCGTTCATGGATTCCCGTTCTTCTTTCCCATCATAAATTCTGGTAGCAACAGCGTGGCTGTAATTGTTGGAATTCTGGAAAAAATGGGTCATCTCCTCGTAAGCGGTTTTGTGGTCCTTTGCCAGTATACCGAAGTCTATCGTATCAGGCGGAAAGACATCGGCGGGCAGTTTATCCAGTGTACTGTACGGCAGAGTCATTCTCAGGTTATCATATGACCAGCTCATGTCTGTTACCCCTAACGGCAACTTTCCGTCCATTTTCTGAGCACCTGCCAGAGAAACTTCTGCAAGTCCCTCCTCGCGTGTTGCTTTTTTCATTGGTTCCTCTCCCTCTCCGTCATCGCTTTCTTCGTCGTATTCCAGTGTCAAGCTGGAAGGATCTGTCACATTGCATATCGTGCGGTCCAAGCCGGATTTATAGAAATAAAACTTTCCGTTATTTGCCTCACCGGACAATATGTTGATTTTTGCTACACTGCCATTTTCCTTATAATAGGCAATGTCGTCCCAAATCAACGGACATAGGTTTTCGGTGTCCATAAACCGGGAAACATTCAGTCGATGTTCTTTCAAATATTCTTCGTAAATATCGTCTTCCACAAATGTGACAAATACAGGCACGGTAATTTTACCGGTGGATTTAATCTTTTTATAAAAATCGATATTATAATCTTTCTGTAATTTCATAAAGTCATCGGTAACCTGAGAAGTGTCTAATTGCAGCAATGCACTGGTAAATGTTGTATATGCCATCTTATCCACACCGTTTAGATTCGCCACATCATTTTTAACACGCTCCGGATCGATACCATCTTTAAACTCATCTTTTGTCAGGTAAAAATCGATATCAAAAACGCTGGCAGTATCAAACACGTTGATAGTTTGAACCATGTAATTGCTAAATGAGCTTGTTCCCAGGAATAAAATAATGCTGATGGTAATGGAAAATACAGTCATGCGGTATTTTCTACGATTACGCTTAAAATTTTTGTTTGCCAGCATGCCCTCAAGCCCAAACAGTCGATATGTCAATCTACTGGTGCGGAGCTTCCGACGTTTCAGGCGTATTTCATTACTCTCCATAAGTGCCTGGATGGCGGGCATTTTCATAGCACGTCTCGCCGGAATCAGTGATGATAAGAGGACGGTGACCAGTGCAATAGCGGCAGCCGACAGTATAGCGAAAGCGGAGACAGTAAGTTTCAGCTCTACGGACTCGCTTACATTCAGAAACGGCAGTATTAGATTTGCCACATAGTGCAGGGTAATGCCAATACCGATAAGACCACTCCCGATACCGATAGGTATGCCAATGAGGCATAAGAATAAAGCCTCAAACAAAACGCTTTTGCGAATCTGTTTTTTCGTGGCTCCGATGGATTTCAACAGTCCGAAGTCTTTGGTCCTCTCGCTGACGGAGATGGAGATGGCATTATAAATGAGTGAAATGGATGCCACCATGATGATTATAATTAAGATGGAACCCATACTCCATAATATTTTGTTATAGGTGCGTCCTGAAGATTTTCCCTGCATACGAAGCAATTCCGAATGAACAAGAAAATCTGTTTTGGGAGATTCTTTTTTGAACTCCTTTTTGTATGATTTCAAAAGGGTTTCAATATTTTTTGCATCCTTTACCTGAAAGAATACATCACAGGAAATGGCGGCGTCTTTTCCGTTGTCCGGGACGAATGCTGTATAGCCCGGTGAGAGGAAATCTTCCATTCGGGGACGGTCACAGACGCCAACTACCGTGTATTTTTTCTGGGTAACCCCTTCCAGTTTTTCTTCAGTACCGGTATACATATCGTATTGTAATCCGATGGTTTCCCCATCCGCCAAGAGTCTTGTTCCGACATTTAGGTTCAGGGTATCACCTACTTGGTAGGAAATGCCTCCATTGTCGGATAAATGTGATGGAATCAGTATTTCATCGTCACTTTCCGGCATGCGTCCCTCTACAATTTGGATAGGAAATAAGTCCGTCACGTTATCCTGAAGGGTCTGGATGCATAGATAAGGTTTATCTTCATTCAGACAGTTTTCCAACTGGGCATAGCCGATATTTTTAATGACGGTGCTGTTTGTTATCTCTTTATCCTCGCAGAGTTCTTTTGACTGTTCCCACGAAATGCCGGTAAATCTGCCCTCCCAGACACCGTAATCGGCAACTTCCAGGTCAACCATAAATGCCTGAAAACTGTAAATGAGGGAAGTAATACCGGTAAACATGGCTGTTGACAGAATGATGCCGATGATAGTAACGAAGGTACGAACTTTGTTTCTCTTTATGGATTGTAAGGTGAATCGATTGATAATATTCATGAGCGGTTCACCTCATCTCTTGTGATTTTTCCGTCTTCGATGGCAATGATTCTGTCTGCCTGAAGGGCGATGTTTTCGTCATGGGTAATCATGATCAATGTTTGCTGATATTTTTCGTTAGATTCCCGAAGCAGTGACATGATTTCCTGGCTGTTTTTGCTGTCCAGGTTTCCGGTGGGTTCATCCGCAAGCACGATAGCCGGATCATTCATCAGTGCCCGCCCGATAGAAACTCTCTGCTGCTGACCGCCGGATAGCTGGTTTGGCAGATGCTTTTCCCGTCCCTGCAGGTGGAGCATCTCAACCATTTCCTGAAGACGTGTCTCGTTCACCTTTCTGCCGTCCATCAAGACGGGCAGGGTAATATTTTCCTGCACATCCAGTACCGGAATCAGGTTGTAAAACTGGTAGATGAGCCCCACTTGTCTCCTTCGGAAAATGGCAAGCTGCTCTTCGTTTTGCTCAAAGACATCTTTTCCTTCCACATACACTTTGCCGGAGGTGGGAATGTCTACCGCTCCCAGGATGTGGAGCAGTGTGGATTTGCCGGAGCCGGAAGGTCCGATGATGGCAAGAAACTCTCCTTGCTCCACGGAAAAAGAAACGCCGTCCAACGCCCGGACTTCATTCTCTCCCTGTCCATACACTTTTGTTAAGTTTTCTACGCGTAATATTTCCATATGCTCTCCCTTCTTTCGCCTGATAGCGTCAATACAATCCTAAACCGGCTCATATGGACACCATCATGCTATGCTTATTATTCTCGTATTACGCATTAAGTATATCGACAACGGCTGACATGACGGTGACTTGAAAGTGACGATTTTGTCACTTTGGAGGGATTTTGTATGGGGATTATTTGTTTTCAGATGTTGTTATATCCTCCCAGATGCCCATGGTTTGGGGGATTGGGAATGTTTATAGGAAATATAACTTTTCATAAGTTTTCGTGTTTTTTCATTGGTTCTGTGTAAAAACTGTGTA
>JAFLTA010000055.1 GCA_022510685.1 Lachnospiraceae bacterium
CTGGTCAATGATGTGCTTGACATTTCTAAAATAGAATCCGGCAAGTTGGAGATTATGGAAAATATTTATGACCTGTCTTCCTTTATTCACGACTGCTATAATATGGTGGCGGAGAAAGCGGAAAAGAAGGGACTGGAGCTTACGGTTTCCTGTGATTCGGGACTTCCTTCCAAGCTGAAGGGTGATGAGAGCCGTCTGCGTCAGGTCGTTACTAATATTCTTTCCAATGCGGCAAAATACACGGAAAAAGGAAGTATCACGCTGTCTTTTGACAGCCAAAATCAGGACGATGGGCAGATGATGTTAGTGATTAATGTCCAGGATAGCGGGATTGGCATCCGCAAAGAGAATTTGGAAAAACTATTTACTCAGTTTACCCGTTTTGACATGGAGAAAAACCGGAATATAGAAGGTACCGGTCTGGGACTTTCCCTCGCCAAACGACTTACGGACTTAATGCACGGAAATATCGAGGTGCAGAGTATATACGGTGTGGGTTCTTCTTTTACGGTCACGGTTCCGCAGCAGGTGGTAGATGCTGAGCCGATTGGGGATTTCCATAAAAAATATTCCTCCATTGCCGCACAAGCCGGAAAGTATCACCAGAGTTTTGAGGCACCTGATGCGAAGATACTGGTAGTGGATGACGTAAGTGTCAACTTAAAAGTCATTGTTAATTTGTTAAAATCCACGAAAATAAAGGTAGACACCGCTTCCAGTGGCAAACAGTGTCTGGAAATGGTCGCAGAGACGGCATATGACTTGATTTTCATGGACCATATGATGCCGGAAATGGACGGTATCGAGACGTTTACCGAAATGCGGAAATTAAAAAGTTCCCCCAATGGGAATACACCGGTCATTATGCTGACTGCAAATGCCGTTACCAGTGCCAGAGAGCAGTTTTTGCAGGCGGGATTTACCGATTATCTGTCCAAGCCGGTAAGCGGTGACAAGCTGGAACACATGATACTAAAATATCTGCCGGAGGAAAAATGCCGGACGGAAGCTGCCTCAGACAGTGAGCCCGTAGAGACGGAGCTCTCCACTGACTTAGACAGTACGACTGCAGAGTCGGAACGCTCCACTGACGCAGAGACGGATTACCCCGCCGCTTTAAAGAAATTGTCCGGACTGTATCCAAAAGTGGATATAGAAAAAGGGCTGTCTGTCAGCGCTGACAGTTATGATGTATATGTAGATTTGTTGATGACCTATACGGAGCTTCCGGAAACGGATAAGATAAATGAGTACCTGGAACAGGAAAATGCATACGAATACAGGGTCTGTGTACATAGCATCAAAAGCTCGTCTTTGAGTGTCGGTTTTACCGAGCTGGCGGAGCAGGCACTTGCTTTGGAGAATGCTGCCCGCGAGGAGAACTGGGAATATATCTGCGAAAACCACGATTCCCTGATGAAGGAGTACCGGATGGCAGTCGATGCGATTAACAAAGTATTTCCGTCTCTTTCGGAACAGTAGCATAGTTACTGATTACCGAAAAAATAAGTACACTAACGCAAAGAAAGTAAGCATAACCGTAAAATAATTTTTTTATCGGAATCAAAAAATGAGTTCAGAACCTCTGAGAGGGGGTTCTGGACTCATTTGTATTTTGGATAAAGAAAAATATACTGCAACAGTTCGCTGCTTTTTATACACATATATAGTGAAAGGGTTATAATGCATTGTAAAATAACTTATTTTGCTTTATAAGGAGTGAAAGGAAAGAGGTGCGATATGAAAATCAGAAAAAGAGTCACTAACGGATTTATGGTTGTATTAATGTTATCTTCGGTGCTGGTGCTTCAGGGATGTAATAGCGGCGATACAAAGAATGTGGAATCCAGTATGACACAAGCAAATGTAAAAGAGAATGCGGAAACTGCTTCTCCGGTTGAAAAGGAACAAAATGAGGAGTCGCTTTTGGATTTTTCAGATAATGCTTTATCTCCGACAGAACCGCAGACAAATTACACAGATATAAAAAAATTGCCGGCTGATTATTCAGAAGATATGGCAATTCGTGACGGTGTCGTCGTAAAGAAATTAGACGGAACGCTGAATAAGGAGATGCTCTATCGTTTTTGTGATTCATATTTAGAAGGGAAGGATGCTATGGTCAGGGTAATGTTTTATACGACGGAGGGCGACCCTATTATTCAAGATATATCGTACAAAGAAGACCGTATTACCTTGATTACAGATTCCAGCAGAGACAAGTTTGGGAGTGGAGATGCTATTGATGAAACGCAATTCCGATACATTGTGGAGCACAAAGGATTACTATATCTCAGTAAGAACGATACCTGGGAAGATGAGAATGATTTTTTCTTTGCTGGTATCGGCGATAAAGAGGTATGGAAAGGTCATCTTGCCGGATTCCGGAATTAAATAAGCAATGCTTTCTGATGCCATCCAAATAGGGGAGAAACGGATAAATATATGTTTTTTTGTGGAAACGGATAGAAAACCTGTTTCATCTGACCATATATATATGAGAGCGCTCTTATTAAGAAATTTGGAAAGGAGGAGAAGGGTGCAGGTAACAGAAGACAACTATGTAGAGTTAATGAAGCAGGGAAATGAAAAAGCCCTCCAATATTTCATAGAGCATGATGGCTGGATTGTAAAGTCGATTGTATGTCACAAGTTAAAGGGGCATGAGACGGAGCAGGAAGAATGCATAAATGATGTATTTCTTGCAATATGGCAAAACGTATCCCATTATGACAGCAATCGGGCAGCATTTACCACATGGGTGAGTGCAGTGACCAGATACCGAATCCTAAACTATCGTCGAAAGCTGCAAAATGCAGAATGGGAAGATATTGACAAGCTACAGCTCGTGGCTGGGGGCGATGACTGGGACCAGTTTCTGATGGATGAGGAGGAGGAATTCCTAAGTCTTCTGCAAGGGCTTTCTGAAGAAGACAAGGAAATTTTTGTGCGACTATTCTGGGATGAGCAGGACTATAATGAAATCAGTCAGGAAATGAATATTCCAAAAGACCGATTATATAACCGCATTTCCAGAGGAAAGAAGAAACTGCGCAATACAATTGGAATAAGAAGGAGAGGGATGGCATGAAAAATATTTATGATTTATTAAATGATTCCGAGCAATATGATGAAAACATCGAACGGGTGGAATTAACAGATATAGAAAAGAGGAAGATTCTAAAACATGTTACAGGAAAGAGTACCAGGAAATGGGGCTCAAAAAGGATGATGGCGGTCGCAGCATTTGCAGCGGTTCTGGTCGTTGGCACTTCCGCCTATGCAGCAGTGAAACATATCGGACTTGTGGATTACTACGCTGGTAATAGAGTGAATCTTCCGCGGGAGGAAGTTGAGAAATTGGTGGATACAGATGTGCAACAGAAACTTGTATCTTCAGACGTAGCAGACGATGCTTTAGTTAATTTCAATATAAGAGAAGCACTCTGTGATGACAATCAGCTTGTGGTGGAGGTTGAGGCAGTGCCAACAGACCCGGAGCACTATATTCTTGCACCGGAGGATTGTGCTTTGGATTGTCCGGTTACAGAACTTTTGATGGAAGGTGTAACAGAAGGAACGGTTGGGGAATATATCGAATCACAGGGCAAGGAAGTACTGAATGTAGGAGCTATGATTGTGGATGACAGTATTGCAGAAAACAGTTTGGACTTTGTCAGAGAAAAGGATGGGACTTTGATAATCGTAATCGACTGCGGAAATACCATCAAGAAAAATAATATGAATCTGACCTGCAGGACCACTTATCGCAATGTAAATGATTCTTCCATTGATGGTGGTGTCGTTCAAAGTGAGTTTGCATTTCAAGTGACAGATGAAAGTAATGCCAAGAAGTTTGTTTATGTGCCGGATGAAGCTGTAGCTTCGGAGGATACCTACGGTTCTATGCTGGACGAATTGGTAGTGAATCAGACAGAGTTGACCATGGGTATTACTGCAAAATGGCATTTAACAAAACCATTGAGCGAAAAGGAACGATCAGAAGATTATTCCATGACCTTCCACATTTATACAGAGGATGGAACGGAACTTCGGTTTATACGAGATGGCGGACAGGGAGAAATCGGCAGTCAGTTGGCGGATGGTACATGGGAGCTTGAACATACGTATGTGTACGAAACCATTAACCTTCCGGATACGCTGATTGTGGAAGCATACGATTATGATAAAGCAGAGGTTGTTGGAAAATATACGGTACATTTGAAGAAGTAAGGGACGGCAACAGAATAAATTTACTTGTAAAGCAAAGAGTGGAGCTGAATTTTGGCTCCACTCTTGTCTGCGTTATATAATTTTTCAAAAATATTGAAACTATTTCTATATAATGGTACACATATTACATGAAAGAGGTGAAAAGGTTGATCAGCCATGATGTAGAAATTTTTTTCAATGAGTTATATGAATCTACTCACAAAAAGGTACTTGCTTATATTATTATCAAATGCGGAAAAACAGAGGATATTGCAGATATTTTTCAAGAAACATATACGGAGCTTGTAAGTGTTATTCGCAGACATGGTGTTGAATATCTGAAAAATCCCGAGGCATTTGTAATGAAACTGGCAAAACGTAAAGTGTACCGACATTATAAGCTGTTGGAGCGATTGCGGGGAGTTGAAGCAAGTTACGAATTAGATGAGTCAGATATGGATGCTTTCGATATGGAGACTATCTCTTTTGAGGATAGTTTCATGACGAAAGAACTTGTTAGTTATGCGATTGATTTCATTAAGCAAAAAGATGAATTGACAAAGAGGATTTTTTATCTGCATTTTTATCTGGATAAATCCATTAGAGAAATTGCAGAAATGATTTCTATCACGGAATCAAATGTAAAAAACAAGTTGTATCGAACATTAAAGGAGTTAAAAGAGTATCTGATGAGGGAAGGTATGGTGTGATTATGAAAGAAAAAGGGTTTATGAAACAAGTAGCCGAATCGGAAATGCCTGATATTGATACAGTAAGGAAATCCTGTATTGCTCAGCTAAAAGAAGGAAAAAACAGGCAAAAAAAGAAGTGTAAGGTGGCAGTATTTGGAGGCGCAATCGTTGCAACAGCTATGTTGCTGTGCTTATGTATACCGCCATTAAATTCATTTGCCAGACAACAGATAAAGGTGCTATTAAAGTTGAATGATAGTACAGTGCAGATAGGTGAAATGCAAGCAAATGTTATGACTATACCGGAGGATTGTGATGTGGAAGGCTCAGAGGGGGAGGCTTATCGGACGAAATTATACAACGACATATCGGCTCTGGTAAAAGACATTGGTATAGATATTTATACATGGCAAGGTACAGATAGGTTTGAAAAGGATGGTATTCTGCTAAGTATAGTGGACAATGATTATGGAAGTGTTTCCTTGCATTATGATGTTGGCAAAGAAACTGTTTTAGAGCAGGCTGGCAAAGATGAATTGGAATCTGTGTATATGCTTATTTATATGCCGCTGTCAAAAAATACAACATTGGGAGACTTGATGTTGGAAAATAAACAGTTCAAGTATAGTAGGATAGATGATGAAGGAAACATTGAGGAATATAAAGAAAATACAGAGTATGAACTGATTGAACAATATCAAAGCCCAAGATTAAATTCGACAGTAACGGTGATTGCATCTAAGGTGACAACAGATTTAGATGAAAATTCAGGAGATTCTGCAGATGATGTTTTCATGTACTACGTGTATTTTACGTTGGATGGTATGTGTTATAAAGTGGGATGTGATGGAACACTTGATGCAGTGCATAGAGTTGTGGAAGAAATAGGGAAAACAGATTTAAAAACACTCACAAAGAAATAGGAAAGGGAATAGCGTTGAAATAATATGAGTGAGAGAGGGGGAGGGAGTATGAAAAAGTATATTTTTTATCTGGTGCTGATAGTGATGCTTTCCGTGTGCGGAAATTTCCGACAGGCAGAGGCGTATTCTGTGACTGTACAGAAGGATGGCATTTACGCAGAGGCGATTCCTGATTCTTTTGTAAATAATACTGCGGTGATTTTTAAGAAGTATGTGAAAAAAGCCATGAAGTATTATCACAAATACAAGGATGCGGACACATATACTTATATGTCAAAAATACCGGACGAATATCGTGATTTTATTCCGGTGGCAAGGCAGATTCAGGATTCCGACGAGATTATTATCAGAAATCCCTTTTATATTTATCAGGTAAGTGATGCTGCAGAACCGGAAATACAACCAAGTTCCTATTGTTTTTATGCGGAAAAAAATGGTAAAAAACTGTGTATGTTCTGCATTGATATCAATGTAGAAACAGGGAAACTTTCTTTGCGGTATGATAAAATGGAGAATAGCCATTTTACATATGACGAGGAGACCATGGAGAATAACCATTTTGTGTATGATAAAAAGACCTTGGGAGAGACATTATTTTATGAGATTGATGAAGCTATCTATGCCGAGACACCGGATAAGACCAGTGTTGTGTGGAATAGGAAGCTACCTGAGGGAGCGACACACGAAATGATACTTGTTGATGGCGTTTATGACCCGATTGATTGGAAAGCCATGGAGAGGGAATTTAATGGGAAGGCTTACGATGAAAAAAAGGATGAGATTCTTGGTTATCTGACAAAGACGAAAAAGAGCAGGCTGATAAAAAAAGTAGAAAAGAACTTAAAGCAGCAGTTAAAGGATGAATATGTGGAGTCGGAGGAGGAGAGTTCCGAAGCAGGCAATTTTACTATGGTTGGCGTTTATATTTTGCTGGGAATCGGTATCATGGTCATCGGAGTGATTGTCGGGGAGTGCATTTTAAAGCAAAGGAGTGCGGGTTAAATCACCCGCAGCCTCCGTTCCGCAGACGAGGAGTTTGTCACTTTCGCAAATTATTTGCAGCAGCAAGAAATACCCCCTGATTCATATACAGGAACAGGGACTTGCAGTATTCGTAATTTTTTACGGTCAGTACATCTTCTTCGCTTAATATGCAGGTTCTGTTTTCGTCAATATATATTTCTTTCAGGGAAAAATCCTGTACACGGAAAACATTTTCACACATATGGAAAATGACATCAGCCTGATTTTTTTGATCGGTTTCCGTGAGTGCAGGGTTTGCTTTTTGCAGGAAGTTTCTCAGAAAACCGGCTTCTTCGCTGTAACCGTCTTCCACGATAAAGAATGTGTTCTTATCTTGTACATAGGCAGTGAGACGCTCATCCACTGCATCGTCGGCATCGTTGGGAAGGAGTTTATATTCTGCCGCCTTTCCCCGCACACCCTGTAATACATCCTGCAGGGCATAGGCGATGGTCTGCACGTTGTTGTGCTCCTCGCGAAACATACTTTCATACATATAATCAAAGATATCGCCCAATGCATGAATACTCATCTCATCCAGATTCTCTTCCGGAGTGTAACGCATGAAGAAGTTAGTGCGGTTCCGCCACATGTAGTAATTGATAAAGGTGTTGCTTTTTTTCGTGGTTGCCCCCATTTGATGAAGAGCCTTGGCGCTGCCTAAGGTGACGGTGCGGTATCCTGCCAGATGCATCCGGTATCCCCATTCGATATCATCCCAATATATGAAGTTGTCTTCCGGCATAATCCCTACGTTTGTCTCCCGGATAACCGAGCCGCGCACCATCAATGCACAGGTTGCTGCGGCATCGCAGGAAATCACATCCGGCAGTGAGCCGTCTTCAAGAGTGTCAGCGTATAAAGTTTGAATGGTGCAGTGCTTAAAATCAATGGTGAGACCGCACTGCTGGATATACTCCGGCATCTGTGTATGATATACCCGACATCCTGCCATTCCCACGTCGGGGTGTTCCTCCATATATGTGTAAAGAGTATGGATGGCATTTTCATCCACCATGGCGTCATCATCCAGACACATGAAGTACCGGTAACCTTTGTCGCGTACTATACGAAGTCCCGAATTAAATCCTCCGGAGCCGCCAAGATTTTCAGTGTTTTCAATTAGAGTCACCTGATTGCCATATCGGGTTTTAATCTGTTCCACGCTGTCGTCGGTGGATGCGTTATCTACTACATAGATGTCGAAATTTTGCTCCTTGCTCTCCAAAATACTTTGAATGCATTCTACGACAAACCGGCTTTTATTATAATTGCATATCACGATTCCGATGGGATTCATATCATTTCTCCTTTTTATCTCCGGGTATGATTACGGTTCAAAACTCTTTTGATACCTCAATCTGAGTGGATATTTTCCAATAGTATACCATAAATTCTCCTTAAAATAAAATATACACTCATGTTTGGGTGTTTTTATTGCCAATCCCCCCTTTTTTGACATGGGAAGTCATTTATATACCGTGATAAAAAAAATATATTGTTTTCTGTGTATGGAATGGGTTATAATACTCTTGGAATGATTTGGTAATTGATAGGCAGCAGTAGTGAGAAAGGAAGAAAGACAGTATGAATATTTCATGTAATCCTAATTCGACAATATGGTTTGATGAACCGGCAAATAACTGGAATGAAGCATTGCCAATTGGAAATGGAAAACTGGGTGCAATGGTTTATGGCGATCCTTATACAGAATATCTTCAGTTGAATGAGGACTCCGTTTGGTATGGTGGACCACAAAATCGCAATAATCCTTCTGCAAAAAAATATTTGCCCAAAATTCGGGAGCTGATTTTATCAGGAAAAATTAAAGAAGCGGAAGAATTATCTGTATTCGCATTGTCAGGAACGCCGGAGGAGCAAGGGCATTATGAGCCACTGGGTAATTTTTATCTGCTGTTTGAAGGAGAGGATGAAGAATACACAAACTACTCCAGGATATTGGACATTTCAAAGGGTGTAGTTCAGACTTCTTTTGAATTAAACGGTATTACATACAAGCGTCAAATGTTTGCCAGTTTTCCGGCAGATGTCATTGCCGTTCGTCTGACCGCTGATAAGCCGGGGGCATTGTCCTTTCATACTGCCTTGGCAAGGGGACATGCTACATGGGATTTTTCTCCTTATCAGACACAGATGTTTAGGCATCCCGATTATAATGCTTATGTAGATTCTATAAAAAATGTAGCGGATGATATTACGGTAATGTCGGCAACCTGTGGTGGTAAGGGAGCTATTGAAGTTTCCTGTGGAATCAAACTGGTTGCCAAAGGCGGTAGCGTAGAACCGATAGGTAATAATTTAATTGTAAAAAATGCAGATGAGGTGACGATTTACCTGGCTGCAGACACGACATATCGCAAAGACGCTCCGGAAGAGTCGGTGTTATCAAAGTTGGAATCTGCATTTGCGAAAGGCTGGGATGCTTTATTAGAGGAGCATATTGCAGATTTTCAGGCGCTGTTTCAGCGTGTCGATATTACTTTGTGCGGCTCTCCTTGTGGCTCCGCGTTGGAACCGACTCCGGAAAGAGTGAGAGCGTTCAGAGAAAACGGAAAAGATCTCAATTTGATTGAGCTTTTATTCCAATACGGAAGATATTTGTTGATATCCAGTAGCCGCCCGGGGTCATTGCCGGCTAACTTACAGGGTATTTGGAATGATGATTATACCCCTCTTTGGGGAAGTAAATTTGTGTTTAATGTCAATACGCAAATGAATTATTGGCTGGCAGAGAACTGTAACCTTTCAGAATGCCATATCCCGCTTTTGGAACTTATTGAAAAAATGCGGGAAAATGGCAGAAAGACAGCAGAGGAAATGTATGGATGCCGAGGATTTGTGGCACACCATACCAGTGATATATGGGGAGATACCGCACCACAGGATATGTGCTTAAGTGCTACATATTGGGTTATGGGAGCAGCATGGTTGTGTCTTCATATTTGGGAGCACTATTTGTATACGCAGGACAAATCCTTTTTAGAGGAGCATTATGACACGATGTGTGAGGCAGCAACGTTCCTGCAGGATTACTTAGTGGAAGATGGTGATTATCTGGTTACCTGCCCGACGTTATCTCCTGAGAACGAATATCTTCTGCCCAGTGGAGAGAGCGCAGCACTTTGTAAAGGAGCGTCCATAGATAATCAAATTATTCGAGAACTGTTTAATGCATGCATTGCGGCTGCCAGTATTCTGAATAAAAACGATGATTTTACAGCAGGTTTGCAGGATACATTGAAAAAGATTGCACCTATTCAGGTTGGAAAGCGCGGTCAGATTATGGAGTGGGCTGAAGAACAGGAAGAGGTTGATTTGGGACATCGACATATATCACCGCTTTTCGGTTTGTATCCGGGAACACAAATCACGCCAAAGGATACTCCTGAACTGGCAAAAGCAGCAGAAGTCACTGTTTCCGAGAGATTAGATTACGGTAGAGCACACACCGGGTGGAGCCGGGCATGGATAGTCAATTTATTGGCACGATTGGAAAAGGGTGATGAGGCGTATGAGAATATAAAATCTCTCGTTCGCGTTTCAACACTCCCGAATCTGCTCAGCAGCTATCCTCCATTTCAGATTGATGGTAATTTTGGCTGTACAGCCGGAATCGCAGAAATGCTCCTGCAAAGCACAGGTGACAGTCTGACATTACTGCCGGCACTGCCTAAGACCTGGGAAAATGGAAAAGTAACCGGGCTTCGTGCCAAAGGCGGCTTTGAGGTGGATATTGAGTGGAAAGCCGGTAAGCTTAGTGAGGCAAAAATCACGGCATCTCAACCTTCCACAGTATGTATCACGATTCAGGGAGAGGATAGAGAGCTTACCTTTGAAAAGGGAGAGACCAAGACGATATAGTTTGTTTGACATATTCATATATAAGATACATAAAAAGTTTTGCGGTTTATAACCGCAAAACTTTTTTTACTTAATAGGAAATTCCTCCTATTCGATAAAAATGAAAAAAATGAACCAAAATAGTTTTTAAGGAGTCATATATTACAGGAACTAATACTTGATGATATGGAGAATCGCGATAATATGAAACGTATTGAAATTAGTGAAGAATACTTTGAGGAGGTTATAAAAGCGGAGGAGAAATTTTTATTCCGCTTATCATATAACATTGTGCACAATATACAGGATGCGGAGGATGCAGTTTCCGAATCTGTTCTTAAAGCGTGGGAAAAACGGAGTAAAGTAAGAGAACCGGACAAATTGAAGCAATGGCTGGTTCAAATTGTGATAAATACTTCAAAAACCATGCTAAAGAAAAGAAGCCGTATGGTTCCATGCGAAGAAGTCGCTCAGACGGAGTACAAAGAGGAGGGGGGAAATATATGGTACTGGGTAGAAGAATTAAAGGAAAAAGAAAGGATTGTCGTAATTTTGTATTATTACAGAGAATTTTCCGTTAAGGAAATTGCCCGGATACTGCATATTCCGGAAGGTACCGTGAAATCAAGGTTGTCTAAGGCGAGAGGAAATTTAAAGAAGATGTTAGAAGGAGGAAATGGCAATGAATAATTTTGATAATGAGATTAGAAAAAGATTAAAAATGGAGGAGCCGGAATTACCGGATAACTATTCAAAAAGAATAGACAATGCTTTATCAGAAAGGATAGAGTACGAAGATGGGGCAAGTGGAAATTCTTTTCGATTTAAGCCTGTCGTGACTTTTGCTGTAATCTTTTTTGCAGGGATTGCTACAGTTTGGGCAAGTATGAATTACTATCACATGGGCAGTACAGAAAAGAACAAAATGACGGTATCTAAGCCGGGTACAGAAACAGATAAAAATAGTCTTAAAGGAACTGAGGAACCAAAGATGTCATATGAACTTCAGATGATACATCAGGAATATGATATGGCTGGACAGGGAAAAAAATTTAACGGAAAAACGGTTGGCAGGATACGTTTTTCCAACGAAAAAGTAGTTTGTTATTCCTATGATGGAAACATGAAGTCGGACAGGGCGGATGAAACGGTATATCTTTATGAGCGAAAAACAAAGAAGAGTCATCGTATCATGACCATTAAGAATTTCAACTCATCGTGGAGTGATATGTACGAGCAGGGTGACTGGCTGTATAAGGCGGTGGGGACGATGGATGATGACGGAAAGGAAAAATCGTACATCATCGCCATAAATGAAAAGACGTTACAGGGAAATCTTATTGAAATTAAAAATTGCAATACGGAGTTTTCCCGAGTATTCTGCACGGATGATACGGTGTATGTCTGGTATATCAATGAGAGAGGAAAAATGAGAAACATAAATGAATATTGTCTGTGTAGATTGGAAAACAATGATTTGACTCCGGTTGAATCGTGGACTTATACGACCAGAACCGATAAGGTCAGAAGATCGAATGCAGACACGGGACAAACTATGTCAACGATGGGTGCCAATGACAAAGAATTGTTCTGTTATGTGCAGGATGCCAATGGAGATGCTTACGTAAATGTCTATGATAAAAAAGGCAAGAAAGGTAAAAGCATTCCCGTCGATTTTTCGGATTTTCTGAAATCAGCAACGGAAAAAGAGGATATGGATGTTATGTATGATCTGTACTGCTGTGGAAACACACTGTTTTTCCAAACACTAAACCATCGTATCCTCGTGGCAGAGTATGATGGAAAGAATATAAAAAGAGTAGACTATAATTTATCTTCACCCGGTGGAAATGCAACGGAAAAAGAGTTTGACCTAAGCAGTGGAGAATATGTGGTGCTCCGGAGTTTTTCAGATAAAATCGTAATATGCAATATGTATGAAAATATAGATAAACTGTATATATGGGAAATGGTATCGGGAAAAATAAAATGCATCAAGTTTGAGATGGGAGATTTGGCAAGGAATCATGACCTATATAATACGCTGATGGAGGATGCGGAATTCCATTATGAGATGCTGTCGGAAAATGAAGTGATCGTAATGGTAGACAATGAGGAACATCCAATCCTTGAGAGGGAATATTATTGCAAAATAGCACCTTGATTGATAGAATATAGTAGTATTCAGGTGGTCATCTATTGGGGTGATATTTGTGAGATAAAAGGCATGTGGAGAGGAAGGAAACAGGCATGAAGGTTGTGGTCGCAATGGACTCATTTAAGGGTAGTTTGACTTCCGTGGAGGCAGGAAATGCTGCCGGTGCCGGTATAAAAAGGGTATGTGATGCAGAAGTGGTGGTAAAACCTATGGCAGACGGCGGAGAAGGAACCACAGAGGCTCTGGTGGAAGGACTCGGCGGAGAATTTGTCTATGTCGATGTCACCGGTCCAATGGGGGAAACAGTCCGTGCAAAATATGGGATTTTAGGAGATAAAACGACTGCTGTTATGGAGATGGCAGCAGCCTGTGGGCTGACGTTGATAAAGAGGGAAGATAGAAATCCGTGGAAAGCCACAACATACGGAATGGGCGAGATGATTTTACATGCCATGGAGCGTGGCTGCAGGGAATTTGTCATAGGAATCGGTGGTAGTGCAACGACGGAAGGCGGAATCGGGATGTTAAAAGCATTGGGTTACGAATTTCTGGATGGGCGCGGTCAGCCGGTTTCAGAAGGTGTGTATGGTCTGGAGCAAATTGCATCAATCTGTGGAGAACATGTACCGGCTGAGTTAAAAGATTGTCATTTCCGGATTGCCTGTGATGTCAAAAATCCTCTATATGGTGAAAATGGTGCCGTGTATGTATTTGGTCCGCAAAAAGGAGTAAGAGCAGAAGAAAGACAACAGATAGATGAGAAATTGATATATTTTGCAAAAAAGACAAAAGAATATACCGGGGTAGATAACAGTATGCAGGAAGGAGCAGGAGCCGCAGGAGGACTGGGATTTGCCTTCCTGAGTTATCTGCCGCATGTCGAGCTAAAATCGGGTATCGATTTGGTGTTAGATGCAGTCTGTCTGGAAGATGAGCTAAAAGATGCGGATATCGTCGTAACGGGAGAGGGGTGTATGGACCGGCAGACAGCAATGGGAAAAGTGCCGGTAGGTGTTGCGCATCTTGCCAAAAGATATAATAAAAAAGTGATTGCCTTTGCGGGAAGTGTCAAGGAGAATGCCGGTGAATGCAATGAGGAAGGGATTGACGCCTTTTTTTCTATCATTCGGGGTGCGGTTACACAGGAGGAGGCGATGCTTCCGGAGAATGCAAAGAAAAATATGGAATTGTCCGTGGAGCAGGTGTTTCGGCTGTTATCGCTCTAGCGCAAGACTACACAGGGTTCAAATTAGAAAAAGAACTTGCAATATCCATGGGAATATGGTAATATATTGTTCGTTTGAGAAATGGCAAATAAGCCATTAAAACACAACATGGACCTTTAGCTCAGTTGGTTAGAGCAATCGGCTCATAACCGATCGGTCCAGGGTTCGAGTCCCTGAGGGTCCATTTTCCAGTTTATCTGGCCCAGTGGCTCAGTTGGTTAGAGCGCCGCCCTGTCACGGCGGAGGTCACGGGTTCGAGTCCCGTTTGGGTCGTTATCGTATGCAATGCTAATTGTATGCAATGTTCATTGACAATGCATATAATATACGATATAATTCATATTGCTTTGGGATCTTAGCTCAGCTGGGAGAGCATCTGCCTTACAAGCAGAGGGTCACAGGT
>JAFLTA010000056.1 GCA_022510685.1 Lachnospiraceae bacterium
GCTATATTTTTTTCTTCTTTTTATTTTTTGTTGCACTTCATATTATAATCCAAGAAAAAAATAAAAGCATCACCGCACAAAACCAATCGATGGCTTTGTGCGGTGATTTCTTATTTACTTCTCAATTATCGGCCGCAGCACCTGGTATCCTAATCCTTCAGGATAATGCCTCTGATAGCATGGGCAGGCGTCATTCCACTTGTATTTACCGCTTTTGTAGCTATCAATGTCAAAGCTCCACGCCATCTGTTCCACGCTGCCCACCACTTTGTCGTTATCTTTCAGATAATCAAATGGTGGGTGATAAAACACTAAATATAGGCTTTCCGGAACATTCTTCACCTCGAATCCCTCAGGAATTTCTCCGTTGTAGCTCGTTTCAACTCCGCTGCCATAAAAGTAAAGTCTCTTTCCGTCCTCAAAGTACCATCCTGCAGTATGACTGGTAATAACCGGATGAGATTTTTCGGCAAGGCTATTTATCATTCCGCACACATAATCACAGTCGTGATTGATAAAGAAATCACCGTAACCCGTTGACCTGCCGTCCCATATTCCAATGTATTTGTGTGCAGGGATAAACTCTGACCTTATCATGGGAAACATTTGATTATTGCTCATCTCATATCCTCCTTTATGAAGCATTCTGTAATGTTCGGGGAAGTAAACGACCTTCAGAATGGGCAGAGGGATGAGGCAGGGATTTTTTCTGTATTCCGCCGGTGTGCACCCCAGCGTCGCTGTGAAAGCCTTTGTCATAGATTCCTGCGATGACCAACTGTATTTCAGCGCAATATCCAATAGTCTGTCATCAGTATTACGAACCTCATCTGCGGCACGGGCAAGCCGTCTGCCGGCAATATAGCTGCGCAGCGTCATACCAACTATCTCACGAAATTTTACCGACAAATACCAAGGTGAATATCCTATCTTCTCTGCAAGATTTGCAAGTGACAGATCTTCCTCAATATGCTCCTCAATCAAGTCTATAGTCTTTTGTACCATCTCATTCCATTTGTACAAGACGTTTCACCTCCCTTCATGTTATATTGTATCATACAATTAAAAGAAAGTCCTGTCATGAAATGGGTTTTGTAATTTAATAAATTTGTTAATTTTATGCAAAAACACTTGTAATTTGTGGACAAATATGCTATAATATCCACAAGGAAGTATAAAATACTTCCAACAGGACATAAAGTCCATATTAAAGGAGGAAAACATATGAAATTACAGATCACAGCCAAGAAAATGCAGGTTCCTCAGTCATTTACAGAGTATGCCGAAAAGAAGCTTACCAAGCTGGACAGATTTTTCGGTGACGAAGCCGATGCAAAGCTGATAATGTCCGCCTTTAAAGACGATATAACCATTGAGCTTACCGTAAAATATTCCAATATGTTTTTCCGTGCAGAGCAGAGAGCCGCCGACAAAGAGGACGCTCTCGATGCCTGCATAGATAAGATAATCCGTCAGATAAGAAAGAACAAGACCAAGGTAGAAAAGAGTCTTCGTGAAAATGCTTTCACTGAACAGTACGACGAGACGGTAGAGGAACAGCAACACTATGAGATCATTAAGCACAAAAAATTCACCCTCCGCCCCATGAGCGTTGAAGAAGCAATTTTGCAAATGAATATGCTTGGACACAGCTTTTTCATGTTCAAGAATGCCGAAAACGGAGAAGTGAATGTGGTATACCGCCGTGACGACGGAAATTATGCAATATTGGAGCCTGACAGAGGCTAAAACACAGGGGCATGGCGAATGTCATTCCCTTAATAATATCAGAGGTGCTATATGCAAAAAATCTTCAAGGGCAGTCTCTGCTGCGATGCGGGAGTGCTTGGCGGCTCCATAATGCTGAACGATGAATCGATCGTCTACAAAACGCAAAAAATTCTTCCGGATAAATACAAAAAAGTGACTATTCCTATTACAGACATCGAAAACCTTACTCTTTCACGATCGGTCCTGTTTTTCCTTGCGATAAATATAAAGCTCAAAAATAACAGCGAATATAAACTTCTGATATTCAGCAGAAGCGAATTCCTTAAAATCTTATCGGAAAGGATCGTATGTACATAAAAATATTTCCCCGTCTGACAATCAGACGGGGAAAGCTTTTAATACCTTCTTTTAAAAATCACTCCATCAACAGTCTCTCGTCACAAAACTCACATTCCAATATACCGCCATGATTTCTGAAGCTGCCTTTCAGTGTATTTTCCATATTGGTTATGCACTTGGGATTGCTGCACTTGATGTCAGGCATTTCCTTTCCAACCAACAGCGGCTTTGTACTTATATCCTCATTCAGTATCGACAGTATCAACGACATTCTCACATACATACCATAGTTCGCTTGCTTAAAGTACAGTGCTCTTGGGTCGTCGTCCACCTCTAACGTGATCTCATCAACACGCGGCAGCGGATGCAGTACGATCATATCCTTTTTCGCCGCCCTCATTTTTTGAGCGTCCAAACAGAACACGTTCTTTTGTCTCTCATATTCTTCGGGAGACCCAAACCGCTCTCTTTGTATTCTTGTCATGTACAACACATCAAGTTCAGGTATCGCCTCTTCCAGAGAATTTACCTCAATATATTCCTTCCCGCTGGCAGAGATCCTGTCTTTTATATATGTAGGTACTTTAAGCTCATTTGTAGAAATAAGTACGAACTTGTTGTTGTCATAGCAGGACAACGCCTTCAGCAGTGAATGAACCGTCCTTCCGTTTTTAAGGTCGCCGCAGAATCCCACGGTAAGTCCGCTCAGCGTCCCTTTCTCTGCTTTAAGCGTCAGCAGGTCAGTCAGTGTCTGTGTAGGGTGCAGATGCCCACCGTCTCCCGCATTTACCACAGGGCAGTCCGCAGTAAGTGCCGCTGCCTTCACAGATCCTTCAACAAAATGCCTCATCACAATTATATCCGAATAACTGCTGGCGATTTTGGTGGTATCCTTTATTGATTCTCCCTTTGCAACAGAGGACGTGGCAGGATTATCAAATCCGATTATGCCTCCTCCCAATCTAAGCATTGCGCTTTGAAAGCTCATCTGCGTCCTTGTGGAGGGTTCATAGAAAAGGGTAGCCATAATCTTACCATTGCATGCTCCCACATAGATGTGCTTATTTCGCTTTATGTCAATAGCGAGGTCAATAATATCGTTCCAGCTTGACACAGGATAGTTGTCCAAGTCGATCAGATGCGGAAAGTGCCGCTGCATGATTTGTCCTCCCGAAAAATACTTTTGCATAAGTTTAAAACTATAACATAAATCATCATGGTACGGGTGACAGGACTTGAACCTGCACGGTATCCCACCAGAACCTAAATCTGGCGCGTCTGCCAATTCCGCCACACCCGTATAATAAATTGTTTTTTCACAAAACGACATGATATCCCTTTACACTCTACCACAAAACCAATACAATGTCAAGGATTATATGAGCGAAGTTGTCTATTGATTGCAAAAACAGCACTTTCAAGAATTAAATATCTAAAAGCTTGACTAACAGTGCAAATTGTGGTAAAATTTTATTAACTATTATCGAAGAGGGAAACAAAAGTGGAAAATAAACTGATAGTCATTGAGGGTCTTGACGGAGGCGGTAAAACTACACAGCTTGAGCTTCTCAAAAAGGACTATCCTGATTTTAGGTTCATAACCTTTCCCAACTATGGCTCTTCCTCCGGACAGATTATAAGCAACTACTTGGATGGAGCTTACAATGAGATGAACCCATCTGTCAGTGCTTACACAGCAAGCTGTTTTTACGCTGTCGACAGGTACACCAGCTTCAAAACTGACTGGGAAGAGGATTATCGCAACGGTAAGATCATTATTTCCGCCCGATATGTCAGCAGCAACGCAATATATCAGATGACCAAACTCCCATCTGATAAGTGGGAAGAATATATGAGTTGGCTGTTTGATATCGAATATAATAAGTTCGCAATTCCAAAGCCCTCTGCAACGATCTTTCTGGACATGCCGATCGAGGTGTCAAGGCAGCTTTTACTTAAACGCAATAACGGTGATACAAAAAAATTGGATTTACATGAAAGCGATCTGCAATTCATGTCCTCCTGCCGTAAAGCAGCTTTATATGTGGCAGAAAGGGAGAATTGGGAGATGATAAGCTGTGCAGAAAACGGCTCTCCAAAACCAATAAACGAGATACACAAAATACTTGTAGAAAAAATAGAAGGACTGTTTAGAAAATAATGTTGGAATTTTGTGATATAAAATTGGAAGATAAGGAGTGGATAAAGCCGCTGTTGAACCTTTCGGGATACCGTGGCTGTGAATACACCTTCGGCAACAACTTTCTCTGGAGCAGTGCATATAACATAAAAGTCGCCCGTTATAAGAATTTTTATATAGTTCAAAGCGGAGATAACTATTTCTACCCTGCGGGAAAAGGTGATATTCCCGAGGTGATATCCGTCCTTCGTCAGCATTGTAAGGAGCAGGGAAGAGCTTTCTGCTTTGCCAGCTCACCAAAATCAGGGATGGAACTGTTGAAGGAGTTGTATGGCGACAGCATACAGGTGACAGAAAATCGAGATTTCTTCGATTATTGCTACAACTACAATGACCTTGCCAACCTTGTGGGAAAGAAATTCCATTCCAAACGAAATTTTATCAATCGCTTTGAAAATAACAGTTGGAGTTATGAGGAAATAACACTTGATAACCTCTCCGACTGCAAGCAGGTGTTGCGGCAGTGGTATGAGGAAAACAAAGAAGATCACGATGCTTCGATTCTGCAGGAAACGGAAGTAGCCGACAAAGGACTTGACAACTTCACGCAGCTTGACTTTATCGGCGGACTGCTGAAAGTAGAGGGCAAGCCTGTTGCCTTCACTTACGGCGAACGCATAAACAACGATATCTTCGATGTCCATGTAGAAAAGGCGCTGTCCACATATGACGGCTCATATCCAATGATAAACAAGCAGTTTGTAAGCCGTTTAAGTCCCGAATACAAATATATCAACCGCGAAGAGGACATGGGTGAGGAAAATCTGCGCAAAGCCAAGCTTTCCTATCATCCGGTCTTTATGGAAGAGAAATTCAGAATAACATTCAATGATTGAAAGGAGCCGTTATGATCTACTGTTTTTTAGCCGATGGCTTTGAAGAGATGGAAGCCCTCTGCCCTGTTGACATTCTCCGCAGAGGGGAATGTGAAGTGATGACAGTGGGAGTAGGCGAGGAGATAATCACAGGCTCACACGGCATAAGTGTCTGCGTTGATATCACTGCTGCCGAGGTCACCCTTGACGACAATGTGGAGATGATCATTCTTCCCGGCGGAATGCCCGGAACGCTTAATCTTGAAAAGAACCTTTATGTTCAGAAAGCCATAGATTACTGCGCAGAGAAGAATAAATACATTGTCGCCATTTGTGCTGCACCGTCAATTTTAGGACATAAGGGCTTGTTGAAAGACCGTGCTGCCATCTGTTTTCCCGGCTTTGAAGAGCAGCTCGACTGTAAAGAGCTTTCTGGCGACTATATATGTGAGGACGGCAATGTGATCACCGCCAAAGGTGCAGGCGTAGCGCAGGAATTTGGTTTAAAGCTTCTTGAAAAGCTGAAGGGCAAAGCTGTATCTGAAAAGATAAAGGCATCTATACAATGCAGGTAAAATCGGAGCTGCGCAGGGTGATGCTTTCCCGGCGTGACAGCATTGCAGCCGAACAACGCAGTGAGGCAGGAAGTGCCGTTGCCATAAATGCGCTGCTTCGGGATCAGCTTAATGCCGCTGATACGGTTTTGTGCTATGTAAATATTGGTTCGGAAATGCCAACAGACAGGATAATCGGCTATTGCCTGCAAAATGGGATCAGCGTGGCTGCTCCCATATGTTTAGGTGAAAATATTGTATTCAGGTACATAAACGGCTTCAATGATTTAGAGCATGGTTCATTTTCTGTACTTGAGCCTAAAGCCCACTGCCCTGCTGCGAGGATAACCACGGCATCTGTATGTATAACTCCCGCTGTCTGCTATAACAAAAGCGGATTTCGTATAGGATACGGAAAGGGATACTATGACAGATTTTTTTCCGAAAACAAATGCATTAAAATAGGTCTATGCTATGAAGATCTCATAGCGGATTTCAGCCCGGACATGAATGACGTAGCTGTTGATATGATCGTTACCGAACGTAGGTTCAGGAGGATTAACAATGGATAATAGAGATGAAATAAACGGAAAAGATGATTTGACAGAGATACTGAAAATGAACAGGGAACGCAGAAATCATAGATCCGATCAATATGAGGAGCCTCAAATCATACAGAAAACCGACAGCGGTACGGAAAATCCTTACGGCTTTGGTTCAACGACCCCACCAGTTCCCGATGACATGGACGAGAATGAACTGCATGATATTGAATTTGATGAAACAGCAGTTGACGATGTGAAGGACACTGAAACAAAGAAAAGCAAAAGAGCTCATGAAGCAGAGCGCCAACTGAAAAAACAAAATCAAAGAAGAAAGAGCGTTCTTCAGGTTATATTAGGCGTAGTATTATCAGCAGCAGTTATCTTTGTCGGTGTAAATATAGGCAGGACTTTGCTGCGAGCTGTTCTTGATTATACGGGAATAAATACTACTGAATTTGAAGTGGTCGTTGAAATACCTGATGACCCCACATTGGAACAGGTCATAGACGTGCTAGAGTCCAGTGGGATAATAAACGATACAAGATTTTTCAAGATGTATGTTGAGAGAAATGAAAAGGAGTTTGATTTTGTCGGTGGGCAATTCACTCTTTCGTCTGCAATGAACTATGGCACGATAGTCAGCACTCTTCAGGCTTCAAGAATAGAGAGGTCTACGGTTGAAGTAACTATAATAGAGGGTATGACCGCATCTGAGGTAGGAGAACTGCTGGAGAAAAATTATGTGTGCAGAGCAGAGGATTTTGTGCAATTTTATCGCAGTAAAATGGACGTCTATGATTTTGAAAGAAGGGTTCTGCAAAGCTCTCTGAAATTCAATCAGTTAGAGGGTTATCTGTTTCCTGATAAATACGAATTTTATGTGGTGAATGAGTTGAGAGACGACCCTGACGGAGATATAGACACAACAGAAGCTGCCAAGGTGGCGGCAGAGAAAATATACTCCAACTTTAACTCTAAAATCACCAAGACAATGTATAAAAAAATGAACGAAATGGGTCTTACTCTTGATGAACTCATTACCCTTGCGTCCATGGTTCAGGCTGAAGTAGGCAACGTGGATGATATGAAAAAGGTGGCTTCCGTTTTTCTTAACCGTCTGCATAACAGCGAAACCTTTCCACAGCTTCAGTCCGATGTTACCGTATTCTATGTACGGGATTGCATCGAGCCTTATTATGATGATTACAGTCTTGCTGTTCCGTTTCAAAACATATCGGATTCTTATAATACCTATGTTGCCACAGGCGTGCCTGCCGGAGCCATATGTAATCCCGGTCTCGACGCTATAAACGCCGTACTTTATCCTGCTGAAACCGATTATTTCTATTTCTGCTCTGATGAAGAAACAGGAGTGACTTATTATGCCAGAACTCTTGAGGAGCATGAAGCCAATCTGGTATTTATAGAGACGGGAGAATAAGCCTTTGAAACCTATGCTTGAATTGCTGTCTCCGGCAGGGGATCTTGAGTGTCTTGAAGCAGCGGTGGATTACGGCTGTAACGCCGTCTATATAGGCGGCAAGGGTTACGGTATGCGTGCTGCGTCCAAAAATTTCGACTTTGATGAGATGAAAAGAGCATGTGAGTATGCTCATTCGTCGAATGTAAGGGTTTATCTCACCTGCAATACCACTCCTTCCAATGATGAGATAGACGCATTTTCGGAATTTATTAAAAACGCAGAAATAGCGGGGATCGACGCTGCAATAGTCTGTGATTTAGGAATAATGTCTCTTGTAAAAAAATACGCCCCATTACTTGATATCCATATGTCTACACAGGTGGGGGTGACTAATTATGCTGCCGCCAATGAACTGTACAATATGGGTGCAAGTCGGATAGTTTTGGCAAGGGAGACGGGTATAGATGAAATAAAGCGAATACGCGAAAATATCCCGGATGATATGGAGATAGAGGTCTTTGTGCATGGTGCAATGTGCGTTTCATTTTCGGGACGCTGTTTGTTGTCAGCATACATGACAGGCAGAAACGCCAACAAGGGTGAATGTGCCCAGCCCTGCCGCTGGAAATACAGTCTTGTGGAGGAGACACGTCCAGGTCAGTTTTTCCCCATATCAGAAGATGAAAGCGGTACATATATACTAAACGCAAAAGATATGTGTATGATCGAGCATCTTGACAAGCTTATAGGCGCAGGAGTTACCAGCTTCAAGATAGAGGGAAGGGCAAAATCTGCATATTATGTCGCCACAGTAACCAATGCCTATCGCCTTGCCCTTGAATATGCAAAAAAAGGGGAAGCTGTTCCTGATTGGGTGGTGAACGAGGTTTACAGTGTCAGCCACAGAGACTACTGTACAGGCTTTTATTTCAGCGATTCCGATGCAAAACAGGTATATGAAAGCAGCGGCTACGATAGGAGCTGTGATTTTGTGGGTATGATAGACGGCTATGAAAACGGTTTTGTGCTGCTTACCCAACGCAATTACTTTACTGTGGAGGATGACCTTGAGGTGCTTATGCCGGGCATCAAACCGGTCAAGTTTATTCCCGAACATATTTACAATTCTGAAGGTGAAGAAATAAAAATTGCACATCGTGCCACTGAAAAGCTTAAAGCGCTTTGCGGCAGGGAATTTCCAAAGAACTCGATCCTTCGCAGAGTTAATAAAAAATAAAAACTGCCTTTGATTTTAAAGGCAGTTTTTGCTTTTATTCCGTTATAGCATATTTTGTTCCCGGATGTGCGGTTATGATACCTGCCATTTCAAGCTCAAGCAGATACATTGAAATATCATCGGGAGATATCTTGCATATTGATGTAATCCTTTCCAGCGGCTGCATTCCGTTTTCCTTCAGAAACTCATAGACAACTCTATAATTATTATCACTTTCATCAAAGTGATAATTTTCTGCTGCGATCACTCCGGTAGGCTTGCTGATCGGTTTTTCGTCACAAGCGATTTTTTCCTCGATATCTTTTGTGGGTTCTTTTTTCTTTTTTTCAGAATCATTTGTTTCGTTGTGCTGAAAAATAAAGTGATTTTCGGGAGATATCGTATATTTTTCCTTAAGAGCTCTGAGACTGTCTGAAAATGCGTTGTAGTAGCTGTTCACCACATCAAGATAGTTGAAAAGCGGTATAGCTCCATCTCTCAGATATCCAACCACTCCGGCATAATCCGGAGAGAAAATATCGGTAGGAGGTACACAAAACAAGTCGCGTCCCTGCTGCACGGCATAATTGGCTGTGATCAATGAACCGCTGTGCATACTCGCCTGGAAGACCATAACGCCCATGGAAAGCCCCGACAATATACGGTTTCTTGCATGAAAATAAGTGCGTGTTGTTTCAGCGGTAGGGAACAACTCTGTAATACAGGCTCCTCCCAATTCGTAAATGTTCTCTCGTGTAGGAATGCTTCCTCTGGGATAATCAACTCCCAAGCCGCACGCAAGCACACCTATCGTTCTTCCTCCAACGTCCAGTGCAGACTGATGCACCAAATGATCTACTCCCACAGCCATGCCGCTGACTAGCACCACGCCCAACTTGGCAAGATCCCTGCAGGTTCTTTTTGTGACCTTGGATGTATATTCAGTAGCTCCTCTTGCACCTACTCCGGTAATACATATCTCATCGTCAAGTCCCTTGATATTGCCCTTGTAAAACAGCATCACAGGTGGATTATAAATATTTTGCAATCTATACGGATAATCCTTATCGGTAATAGTAACAGTACTTATTTTCAGCTTTTCACACTGTTCAAGTATTCTGTTTGAATTGTCCAAGGTAGCGTTGCCAAGTCGCTTTATTTCTGATGGAGAAAGAAATTTGGTTTCTTTTTCGCCGTTTATTGCGTTATAGACCGCCTCGACAGAACCGTAGTGCTGTATCAACTGGTGAGCTTTGGGATTTGCTGTTCCCAGCAGCTGTAAAAGCCAAATATAATATTCTGTCATAATCTTCTCCTTCAATGCCTAACTATTACTTGTTGTCTTCCTGCCTTATCTGAACACGGCGTATTTTTCCGCTTATTGTTTTAGGCAGTTCCTCCACGAATTCCACAATGCGCGGATATTTATATGGAGCTGTATTTTTCTTCACATGCTCCTGCAATTCTTTTTTCAGCTCCTCGCTGGGAGAATAATTCTTGGTCAGTACAACGGTAGCCTTAACCACCTGTCCTCTGATTGGATCGGGCGCACCGGTTATAGCACATTCCAGCACTGCAGGGTGAGTAATAAGTACGCTCTCAATCTCAAATGGCCCGATTCGGTAACCGCTTGCCTTTATAACATCATCGTTGCGTCCCACATACCAGTAGTATCCGTCCTCGTCCTTCCATGCGGTGTCGCCGGTATGGTAAACCCCGTTGTACCAAGCCTCATCTGTCAACTCGTCATTCTTGTAGTAGCAGTCAAACAGTCCGTCTTTGCCCCTCTCTGCTCTTACAACGATCTCACCTACTTCACCTATCGGTACACTGTTGTCATTCTCGTCAACAATATCAACATTATACAAAGGGGTAGGCTTACCCATTGAGCCGGGCTTGGGAGTGGTTCCTACAAGGTTGCCCAACAGAGCAGTAGTTTCCGTTTGTCCAAAAGCCTCCATCAGCTTCAGTCCGGTGAACTCCATCCATCTGTCATACACCTCCGGGTTAAGTGCCTCGCCTGCGGTGGTGGAGTATTTTAGGCTGCTCAAGTCGTATCCCTGAAGTCCTTCCTTGATAAAGAACCTAAACATTGTAGGGGGAGCGCAGAAGGTTGTTATCTTGTAGTCCTGCATTATCTTCAGCATATCTCCGGGAACAAATTTGTCAAAGTCGTAAACCATGACACAGGTACCTACCGACATTTGCCCGTACAGCTTACCCCATGCCGCCTTACCCCAACCGGTATCGGAAATGGTAAGGTGCAGACCGTCAGGATCCACATTGTGCCAGTGCTTGGCGGTCTGGATATGGCAGATAGCGTATTTATGATTTTGTACCACCATCTTGGGATAGCCGGTAGTGCCGCTGGTGAAATACAGCAGCATAAGCTCGTTGCAGTTGGTATCTACACGCTCCATTGTGTCAGGCTGTTTTTTTATCTCTTCGTCAAAATCTATCCAGTCTCCTTCTGCGCCTCCTCTGCAAATAAACTTTGCAGCAAACTTCCAGCCAAGTTCCTTCTGTGCCTCATCAGCATATTGCTTCACTTCGGGATTGTCATGAGTGCAGATCAACGCTTTAACATCAGCCTGTTCATATCGATAGGTAAAATCATGAGTGGTAAGCAGGTGAGTAGCGGGAATTGCAATAGCGCCTATCTTGATAAGTCCGATAATAGCATACCAGAACTGATAATTTCTCTTCAGCACCAGCATTACCTTATCGCCCTTCTTAATTCCTTTGGATGCAAAAAGGTTAGCCGCCTGAGTAGACAGCTTTGACAGCTCACCGTAAGTAAAGCTCTTTTTTTCGCCCTTTACATTTATCCATTCAATAGCCCTGCGGTTAGGCTCCAGCTCGCCGAATTTGTCGATGATATCATAACCGAAGTTATAGTTGTCGGGGCAGTTGACGTCAAATCTGTTGAGAACGCCGTTTTCGTCAAAGCCCTCGATTACGAATTTTTTGTAATAGTCCCTTACTTGTTCCATTATTTTTTATGTTTCCTTCCAAGTTGTAATATTTTTTGAATTATATAAGTATTGCCAGAAATTTACAGTCCTCTCCGCCGTAAGCTACCATGCCGTGAGGATTTTTACTGTTGTAATAAACGCAGTCGCCGGGCTCTAAAATTTCTTCATGGTCGTTTATAACGAATTTCAGCTTGCCGGAGATAATAAAGTCCATCTCCTGCCCGTCATGCACTGACAAATGGATCGGCTTACTCTGCTCTTCCTCGGAGTAGGGGGCATTTACTATCAACGGCTCGATCTCCTTGTTCTTGAACAGATACGCCATATGCTGATAGGTAAAGCCTATGCGCCTTTCTATAGGCAGACCATGGTTGTTTTTTACCACCGAATAGGTACTCAACTTGGGCTCAACGCCTGTGAGCAGCTCGATCATCTCAATACCCAACGCTTCAGCGCTTGCATTGAGGAAGGATAGTGAAAAATCCTTTTCCCCATTTTCAAGGCTTGTATACTCCTCCACCGTGGTATCGGTTTTTTGAGCCATATACTCAACGCTTATATCCAGATACTCTCTTGTGTTTTTCAGTCTGGAGGAAACCTCTTTAATGTTATAATCCATACTATTTGTTCCTTTCCTTTATAATACTTTTGTCTTTTTTATTATATCTAATCAATTATAGCACATAAAACCTCTGTTTTCAACTATTTCTGACAAAATTATTTTATGGTCATTTCATGATTTGAATTCTGATCACTTATTTTCTCTGCAGATCCCTTTAAGACAGCATCTCTCGCACTCCGGTTTCCTTGCACTGCAAACTGATCTTCCGTGCCACACAAGCCTATGACAAAGTCCCAACCCCTCTTCAGCCGGCACTATTTCCCTAAGCTGATTTTCCACCTTGACTGCATCCTTTCCTACCGCCAGACCTATCCTGTTGGTGAGCCTTATAACATGGGTATCGCAAACAAACGCAGTCTTCCCATACAGCTCTCCGGCAATAAGGTTAGCAGTCTTTCTGCCGACCCCTGCCAGCTTTACCAGTTCGTCTATCTCATTCGGTACGGTATCGTTATATTCCTCATGCAACTGCCGACACATATTCACAATATCTTTCGATTTAGTCTTGAACAGCCCGCAGGAGTGTATATATTCAGCTACTTCTTCAGGTTCGACCTCTGCAAAATCCTTTATCTCGGGAAACCGTTCAAACAGCTCCGGTGTCACCATATTTACTCTCACATCCGTACACTGTGCTGAAAGTCTTGTAGCTATCAGCAATTCATGAGGCTTTTTATATGTCAGTGCACATTTTACCTCAGGATATTCCACCTTCAGCGCCTCTATTACCTTTAATGCGAGTTGCTTTTTGTCTTTTTCCATTTTATGTATCTTCCTTTTTTTACCGAAAAAATATATCGCTATTATTATATCATTGATAGCAAATTAAGTCAATTGATGCCGATATACAATTTTTAAGTAAACAAAATTCCGAAAAACTATTGACAATACCGTAAAATTCTGCTATAATATCAACGTTGCAATTTCGGCAAAAAGCATGATCCACTAGCTCAGGCGGCAGAGCACCTGCCTTTTAAGCAGGGTGTCCCGGGTTCGATTCCCGGGTGGATCACCAGCGGTAAATTGCCGGACAAATAACGGTAAAACCGCTTGATGCGCCAATAGCTCAGTTGGTTAGAGCAACCGGCTCATAACCGGTCGGTCCGGGG
>JAFLTA010000057.1 GCA_022510685.1 Lachnospiraceae bacterium
TGCTTAAGTCTGGTTTTTTCAGACTTTATGCACCATTACGCTGTTCACCAAGCGAGAGCGTGTCCCGGGGCAAAAACTTTGTCAGATATCACAAATCGAGATACTTGTATTCAATACAGAAATAAAACCCCCGATGACAATCGGGGGTTTTTGTATATTTAGTGCCTTTGGATGATTTTTTATACGCATCCCTGTGCTTTCATTGCCTCTGCAACCTTGAGGAAGCCTGCAATGTTGGCACCTGCCATATAATTTCCTTCCATACCGTATTCTTTTGATGCCTCATCACAGGACTTAAAGATTTCTCTCATGATGTCATGAAGCTTGTTGTCTACTTCCTCAAATGTCCATGCAAGTCTCTGGGAGTTCTGAGTCATCTCTAAACCGGATGTTGCCACGCCACCAGCGTTAGCAGCCTTAGCCGGTCCGTACAGAATGTTGTTTGCAAAGTATACATCAATTGCTTCCGGAGTAGAAGGCATGTTTGCGCCTTCTGCAACTGCATAGCAGCCGTTAGCAGCCAATGCTTTTGCGCTTTCCTCATCAATCTCATTCTGAGTTGCGCATGGGAGAGCAATGTCGCATTTGATTGTCCAAATTCCGCTGCATCCCTCATGATATTCTACATTCTTATGAGTCGTTCTATCTGCGTATTCTTTGATACGTCCTCTCTCTACTTCTTTAATCTGCTGAACCAGTGGAAGCTCAATTCCGTCCGGATCGTAAATATATCCTGCAGAGTCAGACAGTGCAACAACCTTGCCACCGAGCTCAGTAGCTTTTTGGGTAGCATAGATGGCTACATTACCGGAACCGGAAATTACTACTGTCTGGTCTTTAAAACTCTTGCCGTTAGCTTTCAACATTTCGTCTGTGAAGTAGCACAGTCCGTAACCGGTAGCTTCTGTACGTGCCAGAGAACCACCGAAAGTCAGACCTTTACCGGTAAGTACACCGGACCACTCGTTGCGGATTCTTTTATATTGTCCAAACATATAGCCGACTTCGCGTGCACCGGTACCGATATCACCAGCCGGAACGTCACAGTCCGGTCCGATATGTCTGTAAAGCTCTGTCATGAAGCTCTGGCAGAAACGCATAACCTCTCCGTCGCTTTTTCCTTTAGGATCAAAATCAGAACCACCTTTACCACCACCGATGGGAAGGGTTGTCAGGCTGTTCTTGAAAATCTGCTCGAAACCGAGGAATTTGATGATTCCAATATATACAGAAGGATGAAGACGAAGACCACCCTTGTATGGTCCGATTGCAGAATTAAACTGTACGCGGAAACCACGATTTACCTGTGTCTTGCCATTGTCATCTACCCAAGGTACACGGAAGATTACCTGTCTCTCAGGCTCAACAATGCGCTCGAAAACACCGGCATCAACAAGATCCGGTCTCTTTTCAACTACCGGCTCTAAAGAGGTAAGTACCTCTGTTACAGCCTGAATGAACTCCGGTTCACCGGCATTTCTCTTTTTTACTGTCTCCAGTAAGTCGATTAAATACTGATTTTTTAACGACATTGCTAAAAAACCTCCTTTTATTTTTTTCTTTGTGGTACAGATATGTACCCAACATGTTACTAGTATTGCATAAAAGGTTTGAAAATTCAATAAAAAAACAAGATTTGTAAAATTCTTTAAAGATTTAACAGTTAGGACACAGATTGGACACAATTGCTTTCTATAATAGATGTTAGAAAGTGAAAACTTTCTACTCCCACCCTATTATACGCTGGATAGTAATTACTATCCGACAAGGAGAGCCTATTGAATAGGCTCTTCTTGTTTTTTGGATTTTTTTATTATAAAATATTTTTTTAGGTGCTGGGAGTGACTGTATAATACTTATGAGAGGACATAACGCAGGTATGTGGAAATACGTCTTGTTTGATTTAGATGGAACCGTTACGGATTCCAGAGAAGGGATTTTTCGTTGTATCCGTTATGCATTGGAGGATATGGGGCTGGATATTCCGGAAGAAAAAATGTTGTATCGCTTTATCGGACCGCCTTTGAAAGTGGGTTTTCAGGAAATTATGGGGATGACACCTGAGGAAGCAGAGTATGCCAGAGATAAATACAGAGAACGTTATAATACGGTAGGGAAATTTGAGGCATCCCTATATCCGGGGATTGCAAAAGTTCTCCAATATTTGTATGATAAAGGATATAAAATTTCACTTGCCACTTCCAAACCGGAAGGTATTTCCAAACAAATTCTGGAACACTTTGAGGTAATGCAGTATTTCCATAATATTACGGGAGATACTCCACAGGGAGAGCGTGGTACAAAGCAGGCAGTGATTCAGGAGGCTCTGTGCCGTTTGCAAGTTCCGGATGAGGAAAAATCCAAAGTTTTGATGATAGGAGATAGAAAATATGATATGATGGGGGCAAAGCAGTGTGGAATTTCTGCTCTCGGAGTATATTTTGGCTTTGCAGAGCCGGGAGAGTTAGAGGAGGCTGGTGCTGATGTAGTGTTAAATACCGTGGATGAGCTTCTTCATTATTTTGAGAAGGATAGATAGGGTTTTCGGTCTGGAAGGCTTGAAACCCGGAAAATATTACAGAAAGAGAGATTAAAAATGGAACAGACAACAAATAAGGATACTGTGGAACAGACAGCGATAGTATCCCCTTCTAAAAAGAAAGGGACAGCAATTCTGCTTAGCTGTGGAATGTTTGCTTTAGGATTGGCGTTTGGAATCGGCGGAACGCTTCTCGTGCAGAAAAAACCGTGGGTGGGCAAGGAAGACGGAAATGCTTTGCCTAAGCGAAGTTTTGATGTGGATAAATGTGTAACGCTGGGAGAGTATGATGGAATTAAGGTGTCGCTGGCGGCATCCCAGGAGGATATCCAGTCAGAAATCGACACTTTGATCGAGGATAACACCACTTATGTAAAGAAAAAGGGAACCGTGACAGAAACAGACATGGTTTATGCCAAATTTGACGGCTATATTGATAATAAGATAGCGGAAGATACATGTGGGGAGGACTATGTGGATATCGCCTCTGATGATTTTGTAGAAGGATTTGCCACGGCATTTGTCGGTGCCAAGACAGGCAAAGAGTTTTCTTTTAAGGTTACTATCCCGGAGGGGACCTACGGGGATGACACTATCGACGGAAAAGAAGTTACATTTAAGGCTACAGTGAAATATATATGTGGAGATTCCATTGTGCCGGAATGGGATGATACATTTGTGCAATCCATTTCCGATTTCAAAACGACTAAGGAATATGAAGCGCAGATAAAGGAGGAAATAGAAGCGGAAAATCAAGATAGTAAAGAGGATTTTGCGTGGACGGATGTGTTAGAAGGCTCAAAAGTCAACGAATACCCGGAGGAACTTATGGAAGAGGCAAAAAAAGAAGTTCTTCAAGGATATTATGATATGGCAGATATGTATGGAATGAGCCATGATGAGATTTTCCAGGCATGGGGACGCGAAAATGAGGCGGACTTTGTGAGACAGGATTTGAATGAACTGGCAAAAGATACGGTTAAGGAGATCCTCGTCACAGAGGCAATCGCCAAGGCTGAGGGAATCAATTATTCTGACGAAGAATATAAAGAGATGCTCGATGAGGAATATGAATACAATACTGACACCTACGACTCTAAAAAAGAGTACGAAAAAGAGAATAAAGCATATCTGCAGAGAATGGTGTTAATGACAAAAGTACAGGAATGGATTGCAGAACATGCCGAGTTTGAAGAGTAACGCTTATATAGCGTGAGTAGTGTATATAATAGGGGACACGCAGAAAAGAGGTAAGACTTATGGATAAAGTACCGTACCAGGTCAGTGGTTTTGAATTTCAGAGTAAAGAAGAATATGAACGGGCACTTAAGGAAAAAGAGACGGTTTCTTATCTTATGATGAATACGCTTTCCACGGATGCAAAGGCAATGCTTAAAATATACAACCGATCCATAGAAAAGGAATCCTTTCGTACAGTAGTCGGCTTGGAGTATATGAGTAATTTGCGCAAACAATTGATTGCATCGGAGATCGTTTCTGCAGAGAGCCTTGCACCGATTCCCGTGGTTATGGGAGGAGGAAAGGCGGGAGCGAATACAGATGCAGATGTAAGCTCAAACAGCGCAGAGGTAAAGGAAGAACAGCAGAGTAAAGCAGATGCGAATCTTGAGCGCCAGCTAAAACAATATAAGGAAGCTTATGAGGAGGCAAAAGCGGGAAAAGCGATTAAAAATGCGGCAATAGCCATACTTTTGGCAGTTGTCGTCGGAATGCTCATTTTTTCCTTTAAATCCCAGTATTCCATTGTGACATATTTTACGAATTATAAAGAAGACATGCGGGAAGAATTATTGGACGAATATGAGGAATGGCAGCATACTTTAGAGGAGAAAGAAAAAGAACTGGAGCAGCGGGAGCAATCGTTAAATGAACAAGGGGATTAAATCACAGATTATTCATATTTTTCATGTATACTAAAGCCAATGAATTACTCATTGGCTTTTCCCTTTATGGATTCATATATAGCAGCCATTATGAAACGGAGGTAACCATGGAGCAATTAAAGATTTTAGTGGTAGATGATGAGCAGCGGATGCGTAAATTGGTCAAAGATTTCCTGAGCAAACAGGGGTTCATAGTGTTGGAGGCAGGAGATGGGGAGCAGGCAGTGGATATTTTTTTTGAAAATAATGATATTGCCCTCGTCATACTGGATATCATGATGCCGAAAATGGATGGCTGGGAAGTCTGCCGGGAAATCCGCCAGTTTTCTCAAGTGCCTATTATCATGCTCACGGCAAAGGGAGATGAAAAAGATGAGCTGCTGGGATTTGAACTGGGAGTGGATGAATATATTACGAAACCATTTAGTCCTAAAATATTAGTGGCTAGAGTGGAGGCTATTTTGCGTCGCACGAATGCTTTAGAGGAAGAAAGTGTGGAGATGGGAGGAATCTATCTGGATCAATCGGCGCATGAAGTGAAGCTGGACGGAAAGCCGGTGGAGTTAAGTTTCAAGGAATTTGAACTGCTGACTTATTTTATGAATAACCAAGGGGTAGCATTGTCGCGAGAGCGTATATTGAATAATGTATGGAATTATGACTATTTCGGAGATGCGCGCACCATCGATACCCATGTGAAAAAGCTTCGGAGTAAACTGGGAGAAAAGGGAGAGTACATTAAGACCATATGGGGTATGGGTTATAAATTTGAGGTGTAATCAAGTCGGTGCCAATTAAGATAAGGGGGACATCATGAAGCAGAAAGTACAGGGAATTTCCATACGGACAAAGTTAATTATTACGATGTTAGTGATACTGGGATTTACACTTTTTGCTTTCTGGTTTGTGAATTATGAATTTTTGCCGGCGTACTATGAGCATAGCAAGGTATCTGTGTTGGAAGATTCTTATCGTCAAATTAATGAAATCATACAGGAAGATGATAGTTTTTTAGAAGAGGGTACTCCGCTTTCAGAGGAAAGTACGCAGGATGTAGATATAATGGCTGCCAATCACTCGTTCAGTATCTATATATTTGAATTGTCCAATTTTTTCGGAAATATAATGTATTCTTTTGATTATCCCAATAGAGATATGATTTCCGACAGACAGAGTAAAACCGTTGAGGAAAAGACAAAAGAGTATGTGCTGGGTCTGGAGGCAGGGATAGGAATCGGAAATCGTACAGACTCGAAAGAAAAAATTACGGAATCGGGCCAATATTCCGTATATAAGGTGATGGATGAAAAAATAGGCTCTGATTATCTGGAATTATTTGGTCAGCTGCAGTCGGGAAAATTTGTTTATATGCGCACTAATTACCAAAGCATGACAGAGAATCTGAGGATTTTTAATCACTTTTTACTTATAGTCGCAATCGGTTCCGTGATTATCAGTATTTTTTTAATGATACTTGTAAGCAACAGCTTTGCCAAACCAATTTTACAGATTGCGGATATTGCGAATAAGATGGCAAATCTGGACTTTGATGTGCGCTATCCGGTACAAAGATATGATGAAATCGGAATGTTGGGAAATAGCATCAATGCGTTGTCTGATAAACTGGAAAATACGATTTCTGAGTTAAAAGCGGCAAATAATGAGTTGGAAAAAGATATCCGCAACAAAATTCAAATTGATGAGATGCGCAAAGAATTTTTGTCCAATGTTTCCCATGAATTGAAAACACCGATAGCACTGATACAAGGTTATGCAGAGGGACTTCAGGATAACATCAGCGATGATGTGGAAAGCCGGGAGTTTTATTGTGATGTCATTATTGATGAAGCGAATAAAATGAATAAAACGGTAAAAAAACTGCTGACATTAAATCAGATTGAATTCGGAAAAAATCAAATTCAGTTTGAGCGTTTCAATATTGTGCAGGTTTTGGAATCGGTCGTTCAGTCGGCAACTCTGCTGGCTGAGCAAAAAGATGCGGAGATTGCACTGGAAAACGATGAGCCGATATATGTGTGGGCAGACGAATACATGGTGGAGGAAGTGATTACAAATTATATCAGCAACGCAATCAACCATGTCAGTGGTGAAAATGAAATTCGAGTCTACATCGAGCGCAGGGAGCATGTGGTAAGAATTTCCGTTTTTAATACGGGGGTACCGATTCCGGAAGAAGATTTAGACAAAATCTGGATAAAATTTTATAAAGTGGATAAGGCAAGGACCCGTGAATATGGGGGCAGCGGTATCGGTTTGTCCATTGTTAAGGCGATTATGAGTTCGATGAATCAAGAGTGCGGTGTAAAAAATCATGAAGATGGAGTAGAATTTTGGTTCGAGTTGGACTGTCAAATGATTGACTGATTTATGGTAAATATGGTAGTATATTGTGAGGGGAAGTTTGTGCCGGGATAACAGTGCCGATTTGAACTGTTATTCTGGGTGAAGTACAATAATCTATTATAGTAAAAGAGGTATTTTACAATGAAAAGGAAGATGATAATTACCACGATGGTAACAGCCTTGGTGCTGACAGGATGCGGTTCCAGTGTGCCGGAGTTATCAAAGATAGATAACAGTAAGGCATCTGAGTATCTGGCAGGTGAACTTATGAAATATGACGACAGCTATCAGTATGGTCTCGAGTATGACCATTCGGTGCTGCACCCCACGCCGGTACCGACTATTGCGCCGACACCGGTACCAAGTGATGCATCAAAATCTGATAAGGGCGCGGACAGTAGCTCATCCAGTCAGGACGGAAATAGCGAGGCGCCGGCATTGCAGGAGGTTTCTCTTGCCGATATCTTTGGTGTAAGCGGTGTTGATGTAAAGCTGGTATCCAGTAGTCTGAAAGATTCCATGGGTGAAGATTTTACATATTTGGCAGCATCAAAAGGAAAGAAGTTTTTGATAGTATACTTTAAAGTTAAGAACAGCACCGGAAAGGATAAAAAAGTAGATTTGGCATCTATCAAACCGGAATATCGTTTATTACAGGATGGTGCCAGTGTAGGAAGCCTGCAGCAGACCATAACAGAGGGAGAATTACAGTATTTTAACACCAAAATAAAGGCAGGTAAGAGTAAGCAGGCTGTTTTGGTATTTGAAGTTGATAAAGGGTTGTCACAGAATAACGTCTCCTTGGCAATTACAAAGGATGGTAAGCAGGCAACCGTAGCACTGAAATAATAAATTGTAGGAGGAGTTATTATGGAGACAGGGATTTTATTAGAGAGCGGTACTAACGAACTGGAGATTTTAGAATTTCGGGTAGGAAACAATTACTATGGAATTAATGTTGCAAAAATTCGTGAGATCCTGCCATATCAGACCCCTACCCCGATTCCCAATTCGGATACACGTATTGAAGGAATATTTATGCCGAGAGATGAAATCATTTCCATCATTGATTTGGCAGAGGTAATGCACTTGCCCAAAAGTGAGAACAATGCCACAGATATGTATATTGTTACTAACTTTAACAGCCTCAATGCTGCATTCCATGTGCACAGTGTGGCAGGCATCCATCGTGTGTCCTGGGCAGAGATTATCAAACCGGATTCCACGGTCAATAACTCGGGAGAGGGTATGGCTACCGGTATTGTACGAATCAATGATAAACTTATTATCATTCTGGATTTCGAGCAGATAGTAGCGACCATCAATCCTGAGACAGGTTTGAAGGCTTCAGCTGTAGAGCATATGCAGGGCAGGGAGCGTAATGATTCTCCGATATTAATTGCCGAGGATTCTCCTCTGCTCAGCAAGATGATTGTCAACTGTCTGTCGCAGGCGGGATATAATAATGTGACAGCTACGGATAACGGACAGGAGTGTTGGGATACGCTTCGTTCGTATCAGCAGGGAGGGAATCTGGATGAGCAAGTCTCATGTATCATTACGGATATAGAAATGCCGCAGATGGACGGACACCGTTTGACGAAGCTGATTAAGGATTCGGATACTTTCCGGCATATTCCTGTGATTATCTTCTCCTCATTGATTAATGAAGAGATGCGTCGTAAAGGGGAACAGCTGGGAGCCGATGCACAGTTGACCAAACCGGAAATTGGTCAGTTGGTGGAGGCATTAGATGAACTGATTGGTGTGGTTGGTGGAGACAAATAGAGAAAAGAGGTCATTGTATGCCGGGGAATGAAAATGAATTAGAGAACTTTGATGTAGAGGAGCTTGCAGATATAAGTTCTTTAGCTAGTTTTGTAGAAATTGAGGATTTGGAAAGCCTGGAGGGCATGGAAGAATTTATGGATTTCGATGATGCGGGCGCAGTGGCATCGTCGGAAGAATCGGAAGCTGAGGAGCCGAAGAAGCAACGTGCTGTACCGGAGTTGTTTGACGAGACGCCGAAACCGGAGCTTTCCGGAGAAACGCCGGTATCTGAGTTGTTTGACGGTGCACAGGAGGATCTTTCCGGGGGAGTGTCCGTGTCGGATATGCTGGATGCGGCATTGGAAGAATCCGCTTCTGAGGAGGCACCTTTGCCGGAAATGACGGAGGAGATTCAGGAAGACAGAGTTTCCGAAGAGACATTGATGCAGGATATGTTTGACGAGATATCGGATGGAGAAATTTCCGAAGAAATTCCGATGCCGGATATGTTTGACGAAACACCGAAAGATGAGGATATTTCGGAAGTGTCAATGCCGGATGAGTCAGGCGAGGCAGCGGAGGATATACTTGGAGATATACCGATGCCGGACGAATCAGACGAGGCGGTGGAGGATATTTTTGCAGATATGCCGATGCCGGATGAGTCAGACGAGGCGGTGGAGGATATACTTGCAGATATGCCGATGCCGGATGAGTCAGACGAGACACTGGCGGATGAGTCTGCTCAGGAAGCAGCAATATCGGAGGAGATGGCAGAGGAAGAACTTCCGATGCCGGAACCGGATATGATAGAGGAAGAAATGCCAATGCCGGAAATGGATGCTATGGAGGAGCAGGTTGAGGCTGAACCGGAAACAGCAGACATACCGGTAGAAGACACAAGTGTTGAAATGCAGGATGAGGAGTTGCCGACACCTGAGATGTCGCAGGAGCCGGGGCAGAACGATAGTGCCGACATACTTCCGGATATGGATACACAAAATAGTGATACGGGCATGGCACAGGCAGATGATTTGACAAATATGGCATCCGATGTACCGGATGTTTCGGAGGTGGATGAAGTGGCAGAAGAACTTGAGAATACTCAGACAGATGGAGACGGTGATTCTATAGGAAGTAGTAATCCGTTAGATATGATGCTGGATGACTTACTGGGTGATTTGGACATGAAAGATCCGAATCAGGAGGATGAGTTTGCCGGAGCTTCAGATGATTTGCTGGATGCAATTGAAAACGACAGAAATGGAGAGATGGATGACATTTCCGGGGATCTGTTCGATGTTGCAGTGCCTGAATCGACTGAAGAAGAAAAACCGGCGGAGCAGCAGGAACAGCCTGGTCTGATGAAGCGTCTCTTTGGAAATGTTGTGAATGATGAAATTGCCGCGGAAGAACGCAAGGCAATGGAGGAAGAAGAAGCAAAGGCAGCAGAGAAGGCAGAACTTGACGCAAAGAAGAAAGAAGAGAAGGAAGAAGCAAAGGCAGCTGCAGCGGCAGAGAAAGAAGCCAAAAAGGCGGCTAAAAAAGAAGCAAAGGCAGCCAAAAAGGCAGAAAAAGAAGCTTTAAAAGCCGAGAAAAAAGCGAAGCGCGAGGAGGAAGAGGCTGCTGAGCTGGAGATTACCGGCAGATTAAATAAAGCGGGTGTTGCAATTATTGCGTTGCTTACAGCACTTTTCCTGGTTACGGAAATCGTCGGAACCAATATCCACGGATATAACAGTACGAAAAAGCAGGCAAAAAAATATTTTGAAATGGGTAAATATACGCAGGCTTATGAGGAGGTTATGGGTACGGACATTAAGACAAAAGATCCTGAGACCTATGACAAAATTCGTACGGTTATGCAGGTGCAGCGTTCTATTGACTCTTATAATAACTATGACCAGATGAATTTTTATCCGGATGCGTTGAATGCATTAGTTCGAGGGATTCAGCGTTATGATACCAATTTAGAGCGGGCAAAGGAATTGGAAGTTGTCAGCCAGATGGATGGTTGTAAAGAGCAGATTGTCAGCCTGTTACAGTCAGAGTATGGAGTTAGTGAGGCGGAGGCACGTTCTCTGCTGGCAATGGAAAAAACCCAGTATACGGAAAAGGTTGTGGCTATCGCTTTGGCAAGAAAATCATAAAAAGAATATGAGTGCGAGGAGAAAGAACTTCCATGGCACGGTAACAAAACATAATTAAGATAATAGCCCACCGGTGTAAATCGGAGGGCTATTCTTTTACTTAATTAGGATATTCCTCCGAATGTTTCATTGGGAGAAGATAAAGAGAGGATAGACAGATGATTGCTATTGTAGATTATGATGCAGGTAACTTAAAGAGTGTGCAAAAAGCATTGGAATATTTGGGGGAAGAAGCGGTAATTACAGGAGAGCCGGAGGAAATCCTACAGGCAGATAAAGTGATTCTGCCCGGTGTTGGTGCGTTTGGTGACGCAATGGAAAAACTGAAAACAAAGGATTTGGTAGCGACCATACAGGAAGTGGATAATCGGCAAATTCCTTTTTTGGGGATTTGTTTGGGGTTGCAGCTTCTATTTGAGGAAAGTGATGAGACGCCCGGAGTGAAAGGCTTAGGTATTCTGCCTGGGAAAATCTGTGCAATACCTCCAAAGGAGGGATATAAAATACCGCACATGGGCTGGAATTCCATTCATACCGCGTCCGATGCAAGATTGTTTCGCGGGCTGGAGCAGGATAGTTATGTTTATTTTGTACATTCCTATTATCTGCAGGCGCAGAGGGAAGAGGATGTCACGGCTGTGACGGATTATATTGTTCCTATCCATGCATCTGTGGAGCATGGAAATACTTTTGCATGCCAGTTTCATCCGGAGAAAAGCGGAGAGGTAGGGCTGCAAATCTTGAAAAACTTTTGTGCATTATAGGTGGTCGGATGATGCCGATATGCAAATGATTGATTGTTTATGTTACCGGCAAGAGGTCCGGGGATGGAATAGGGACCGGATAAGCGATATTATGCCAGGTACCGGTAACGGAATGGAGATGAAAATGTTTACAAAGAGAATTATTCCCTGTCTGGATGTAAATAATGGCAGAGTGGTAAAAGGAGTTAATTTTGTGGATTTGAAAGACGCCGGTGACCCTGTGACTGTAGGGGCTGCATATGGGGAAGCAGGAGCGGATGAATTGGTTTTTTTGGATATTACAGCATCCTCTGATGCGCGTGCCACGAAAATTGATATGGTCAGACGTGTGGCGGAGACCGTATTTATTCCCTTTACCGTGGGTGGTGGAATCCGTACAATCGAGGATTTTCGTCTGGTGTTGCGAGAGGGAGCGGATAAAGTGTCGGTCAATTCTGCGGCGATTCTTAACCCGGATTTGATTTCTGAGGCGGCGTTGAAATTCGGCAGCCAGTGCGTGGTAGTAGCGATAGATGCAAAACGTCGCCCTGACGGCGGGTGGAACATATATAAAAACGGCGGGAGAGTCGATATGGGAATCGATGCTATCGAATGGGCAATGAAAGCCGATAAACTGGGGGCAGGTGAAATATTGCTGACCAGTATGGATTGCGATGGTACAAAAGACGGTTATGATTTGGAGTTGACTAAAACGGTATCAGACAATGTGTCCATCCCTGTCATTGCCTCCGGCGGTGCAGGAAAACTGGAACATTTCCGGGATGCATTTACGGAGGCGGGAGCAGATGCCGTTCTTGCCGCATCTTTATTTCACTATAAGGAGCTGGAAATTTGTGAAGTGAAGGAATATTTGCGGGGAGAGGGTATTTCTGTGCGGCTGGAAAATTAGTGTAATGATTTTGTAATAACCGGACTTTATTCACTGAATGAATCATTCCACTAGTGTCTTGGACGAAACAGAGTTCAGAGAAGAATCGTTATGCCGGCATATGAGGCGTGCGTCAGGGGGTAGTTGAAATATACAGATATATGAGAAAAGAGGTTTACTATGGCAATGATACAAAATGACTGGCTGGAAGCAATCCGACCGGAGTTTGGAAAAGAGTATTACAGAGATTTGTTTACGTTTGTAAAAGAGGAATACAGTCGGGTTGTGGTATATCCGCCGGCAGATGATATTTTTAATGCCTTTCATTTTACTCCGTTATCAAAAGTAAAGGTGTTGATATTGGGGCAGGATCCCTATCACAATCCGCATCAGGCACATGGGCTTAGTTTTTCTGTGCCGGTAGACCAGCCGGAAATTCCTCCATCTCTGCAAAATATTTACAAGGAATTGAAAGATGATTTAGGGTGTTATATACCGGATAACGGTTATTTGAAAAAATGGGCGGACCAGGGAGTATTGTTGTTAAATACTGTGTTGACAGTGCAGGCTCACAGAGCGGGATCTCATCAGGGGAAAGGGTGGGAGAAGTTTACTGATGCGGTGATTCAGGCGGTCAATGCACAGGAGCGTCCTATCGTGTATTTGCTTTGGGGCAAGCCGGCACAGAGCAAAATTCCGATGCTCACCAATCCGAATCATCTGGTGTTAAAGGCGCCACATCCCAGTCCGTTGTCGGCTTACCGGGGTTTTTTCGGATGTAAACATTTTAGTCAGGCAAATGCATTTTTGCAGGAGCATGGGTGTGAGCCTGTAGACTGGCAGATAGAAAATCGGGCATGATTCGCGTAAGGTGCCGGGAAATTAGGAAACAGATTGTCATAGATTTTTTGAAGGAGATATGGTATAATAAACGCACGTTGTGCGTTTATCTTGTGAGAACTACGTTCTCAGTATGTGCAGGAAATCGTGCACAGGAGATATGGTATAATAAACGCACGTTGTGCGTTTATCTTGTGAGAACTGTGTTCTCAGATATGCGCAGAAAATCATGCGCAAT
>JAFLTA010000058.1 GCA_022510685.1 Lachnospiraceae bacterium
GATCCGCGCGGAGCGTTTTTTATCGAATAGGAGGAATTTCCTATTCGATAAAAAAGGTGCAAAGCTTAATAATACAATAAGACTTTACACCTGATTTATAGTTGTTTAGTTATTTACTCTTTGTTTCTAATGCTATTGTGTCGAGTAGTTTTAATATTTCATCTTTTGTATAGGTTTCTTTTTGTTCTTTGTCAATTTGTAAGCGTAAATCATAAAGCATTGCTAGTTGTGTATCAGTTCTTTCTTTGTCTGTCATTTCATTATTCACCACCTTTTTCACCACCTTTACAATATAATGATTATATTATAGGGGGTTTATGTGTAGGTGTAAAGCCTTATTCAATTATCAAGCTACCATACAATCTTTGGGATACATCATTTTAATAACTCACGAATTGCGTTGATTCATTATATAGAATATAAAGATATTCAGATAACACAATATAATGTATGAGAATTAGTTATATAGCATAGATTACTACTATTGTATATTTTTGTCTATTGGCAATCTGCACAAAAATGAATATCAAAGCTTTACAATCAGACATAAAACGTATGAATGCATCAGATACACTCTTTACAGAAAATCCTGCTGCCTTATCAAATGTAAACTATCCCGACATATAAAAAAGACACATATACTCTTTTTTCTACAAGCATATGTGTCTATACAAATATTTAATAATTCTATCCCTGACCTTTGACACCAATTTTTACACCATTTTTATGTTGTATTACGCTATTTTGCGATAAGTTACGATACTTTGCTTATTTCCATAAATCGCCACACACCGCATAAATCCGTCATTTTCAGTCGTTTCACACTCTAATGCTCCTCACACACCTGAAAGATATAAAACTTCAGATAATAACTTTCGCCCGCCGCCCACAGAATCGGATGGTCCGGGGACTGGGTGCGAAACTCCACCTGACGCAGTCTCTTATGTACACTGTTTGCCGCCTGACCTATGGTCTTTGTAAACAGCTCATAATCCATAAAATGAGAGCAGGAGCAAGTCGCCAGATATCCACCGTCTTTCACCAGTTTCATACCACGCATGTTAATCTCCCGATAGCCCTTCACTGCATTTTTAATAGAGCCACGGGATTTTGTAAAGGCGGGAGGGTCCAGAATTACCACATCAAATTGCTGCCCTTCCCGTTCCAGTTCCGGCAATTTCTCAAAGACATCGGTACAGACAAACTCCACCACATCCGAAAGACCGTTTAACTCTGCATTTTTTCTCGCCTGTTCTACAGCAAGCTCCGAAGCATCCAGCCCCAGCACATGGGCGGCACCTGCCTGTCCTGCATTCAGTGCAAAAGAGCCTGTATGGGTAAAACAGTCTAACACGGTTGCACCCTCACATAATCTGCGAATTGCCTGTCGGTTATACTTCTGGTCTAAGAAAAAACCTGTTTTCTGTCCGTCCTTGACATCCACATAATATTTTACACCGTTCTCCTCAATGTCTACCTGCGTGTCAAACGGCTCTCCAATAAATCCCTTGATACGCTCCATGCCCTCCTGTTTGCGCACCTTGGCATCGCTACGCTCATACACGCCACGGATGACAATACCATCCTCTGCCAGAATTTCTTGTAGGATGGAGACAATCTCCTCCTTCAGACGGTCAATGCCCAATGCCAGAGACTGTACCACCAGAACATCACTATACTTGTCGATGACCAGTCCCGGCAGGAAATCGGCTTCCCCAAACACTACACGACAACTGGAAGTATCCACCGTCTTTTTGCGGTACTCCCACGCATTGAGCAGACGCATACGAAGGAAATCCCTGTCAATTTCCTGCTCCGGCTCTCGGGTCAGCATGCGCACCCGGATTTTGGAATTGGTGTTGATAAACCCCCGTCCCATGGGATAGCCGTCAAAATCGTGGACATGGACAATATCACCGTTTTCCTCCACGCCCATGACGGATGCAATTTCATTGTCGTACACCCATAGACCACCGCTTTTCAGGGTTCGACCCTCACCTTTTTTCAGTGTGACTATTCCCTCACTCATAGTCCTATATCTCCGCTATCGGCTCATAACGCAGACGAAGCTCCGGCAGCTTATGTATTGTACAATAATAATTCCGTGTCCAATCTTCTCCCTGCTCCGGGTCATTTTGTCCCGTTGCCGGTGGAGCAAACATAGTAATCGCAAGCTCCTTTGAGCCCTGCAGCGGATTATCAAAAAATGCCGGCATCAAATCAACAGTTTTTGTCTCCGGTGCCTTATAGAACCAGCGACCGTTTATCTCAATCATCAAATTGACATCCTCATCAAATGTCAATTCACAAAACTCCGGTGTATCTGCAAAAGGTACCACAAAGGAAATGCCTTCTGCGTCTTCCGCACTGCCCCAGCGCAGTGTTACCGGTAGCTCTATCTCCTCCAGCATTTTTACCTCTGGCTGAAAATACGGGTCTTTTAATATTTGACGATAATCATATAAAAGGGGCTGAGGAATACCTACTGCTTTGTTATTGGGGTCTTCAATCTCTAACCCCAGTCTTCCTCTGTCCCTAAATTGGTACAGAGTAAATCCTCCGAACCACTCCTCCGCCTTATCGTTCTTTAACTTTTCAACAAAGCGTAAAATGGAATCTCCCTGATTCATCGGACCCGTCACGTCTCCATCCGTATTAAACTCGGAAACTACCAAAGGCTTCTTCACACCACCGTTTATCTTAGTCAGACGTTTTGCTGTAAGCTCGAGACGTTTACAGAATACATCTATCGGTGTAGTAGCAAAACTATTGCTATCTTTTTCGCATACGTCAAAAGGCCAGCCATAATGCAATGCCAGATAGCAGTCTACAGACCATACATCGGCTGCCAGATAAGCTCTTTTGAATGCTTCCTCCTCCTGCACCGGACTGTCCGGATTTTCTAAATCCAACACACATCCTGCACAAAATACTGTGCGGATATTAGGTGCCTCTTCCTTGACAATTTTATCAAACCGCTCAAAAAAAGCTGCAATTTCTTCAAAGGAATAACGCTGATTGTGGGTAAACCAGTCACCGCTGCACTCGTGGTTAATGCGCAAACGCATCTGTCCATACGGTTTTAAATCACGGGCAATCTGACGCAGATATTCATCCTCCAGAGAGCAGTCAATCGTCAGAGTCAGAGTGACATCCTGCCCATGTCTACGGATATCTCTCATCTGCTGAAACGGCTCTCCATCGGGATTGCCGCCAATTCCACCCTCATAAGGAAAATAATCATCATAAGGGTAATCCCATTGGAAATGGATCTCCATATCCTTGCATGCCTCACTAATCCGCTGGGGCCATTCTTTGTCCTTAGGATAGTAGGTGTACATAATGTTTACGTTTCGGTGTGGACGTCCTAACGTCTGCAAAATATAGTCCTGATTCACATATTCTGCGCGCTCACTGCCGTCACCCAAATCCAACCCGCATGGAGCCGGTTTCCTACATACCTTTGTCAATTTCCATTTACTTTGCATTTTACTGTGCCCTCCATTACTTTATATTTTATACTTTTAAATATTATTTCAACTTATACCCAAGGCTTCCTTTGCCAGCTTGTCTGCCATATCATTATAGTAATCTCCGGAATGTCCCTTCACCTTTTGAAAGGTTATCTGCACACGGTTCTTAATGCTGTCATAATATGCCTTATATGCCTTTGTCCCCTCTTTATTTGTTTTCCACTCTCCCATACACCACCGGGCAATCCCCTCATAATCATGAACAATGGTAATTTTATCCAATCCTTCTTCCACCGCATAGCGCATGGCACGCTCCGCTCCCTTGATTTCCCCTGCGACATTGCGCATGGAGGCAAGTTCCGGGTCGCTTTGTTTCTCTTGATAACAAATTTCCTGTCCATCCCGCAGAATGACAACACCGTAGGAAAATTCCTCCGTACCGTTATGATAACTACCATCCACATACGCTGTCACACTGCCGGAAGTATTTTCCGGTCCGGTTGTTTTCTTGTCATTAGCACGGATTTTGGCAGTGTCTGCACTTTCTCCGGCTATAAATGCCTGTGCCTCTTCTACCGTGGGAAAACTTTTGTATACCGCACCGGAATATCCATCTACCTGTGCTCTGCATTCTGCCCAGGTATCATATACTCCCGGTGTAAGTCCCTGTTTTACCGCATAATATTTCTTCGCCATATTGCGCCTCCATATTCCAAAATCCTCCAGTAGATTAAATGTAACATACTATGATAATCAATGCAAGCAGGCATTTTAGGGCTTTTCTTTTCCCTGTAGATAGCGTAATATATAATTATATGGATAAACTATTGTCCAAAAGAGTGATAAGGAAACGGAGAAATTTGATGTATACATTTGTGAATGACGCATTAACCATAGAACAAAAACAGACGATTTTTGAGAATATGAGCGACGGTATTATCACGGTATCTTCCGATGGCACTATCAGCTATGTTAATACAGCCGCTTCCAAAATTCTGGAAATACCATCAGATTCTCTGTTAGAGCAGTCATTTGACGATACACTGCTGGCAAATAAAAAAAATAAATCTTTTAATCATATTTTTCATCAATGCCTGAAAAGAAATCGCTCTACGTCCCGGGAAGTAGTGAGTTACTATATCGGGAATCTCGTTAAATATTTTCGCATAAAAATCACTCTGATCAATCAGCCGGAAGACGATACTCCTGACTATATTTTTCAGGGAATGCTGGTACTTATAGAGGATATCACGGACAAGCGTAATCTGAGACAGCACGAGAGGGACTGTGCCATGCTGTTTGCCGGAATCGTTATGTGCATCACCATATACTTGTCTGTATGGAGTCTGCTGCGTTTTACTTTGCACGTTCCCGTGAGAATTTCCACCTACACATTAATGATTGAATGCATGACACTGGCGCTCTTTCTGGTAATCGTCTTTTTTACCAGTTTTTCTTTCAAAGAGGTGGGTATTATCCCGTCACGCAACAAATTTTTACCTCATGCCAAACAGACTTTGGCAATTGCAGCTTTCGCCAGTGCTGTATTGCTAATTTCCAAATTTATCCTGCAGTTATTTGATGCCCCCGTAAAATCCTATTATATCGGCGGCTCGATACACGGTGCCATAACCTATATCTTTACGGCACTGTTACAGGAATTTCTTGCCCGCGGTGTCTTACAGACCAGTGTAAAAACACTTATGCGGGTGAAGTATCAGATTCCCATAAGCATCCTGCTCACCTCCATGCTGTTTTCACTGATGCATCTGCCTTTTGGATTTACGTTTATGATGGGAACTTTTGTCCTAAGCATAGCACTCGGCGTTTTATATGAACAGCAAAAATCTATATGGGGATGCTTTTTCCTCCACTGGAGCGTGGGCTACCTCTCCATGTGTCTGTTCTTTTAGAAGAATAAGGGCAACTTGAGTCCTGTTTAGTCCTTGGTCGAAGTCAAATAGACAGAAAATGTTCTTGCCACAAAGACGCTCTATTGATAAAATAATGCTGTGTGGTGTTTTTATTTTTTCAGATATGCTCTATCAGTAAAAACACCTGATATTACGGCAATTACTATACAGAAAAGAGGATATACTATGGGCGGATTTTTTGGCGTTGTCTCTAAAGAAGACTGCATGTTTGACTTATTTTTCGGAACCGATTACCATTCTCACTTAGGAACCAGACGCGGAGGACTCGCCGTATACGGCGAAAACGGCTTTGACCGTTCAATCCATAACATTGAAAACTCCCCGTTTCGTACAAAATTTGATAAAGATGTACAAGAGATGAAAGGTACTATGGGTATTGGCTGTATCTCAGACTATGAGCCACAGCCACTCATCGTTCGCTCCCATCATGGTACATATGCCATTACCACTGTGAGTAAAATCAACAATACCGATGAAATTGTAAAGGAAATCTTTACCAACGGAAATTCCCACTTTTTGGAAATGAGCGGTGGTGATATTAACGCAACTGAGCTGGTAGCTGCCATTATCAACCAGAAAGAAAATCTCATTGACGGTATTCGTTATGCACTGGAAGTAATTGACGGCTCGCTCACGCTGATGCTCCTAACTCCAAAAGGAATTTATGCCGCCAGAGATAAATACGGGCGCACTCCACTGGTCATCGGACAAAAAGAAGGCGCATATTGTCTTACATTCGAGGATTTCGCTTATCGAAACCTGGGATACACGGACTTGAAAGAACTGGGACCGGGCGAGATTGACATAGTGACGACAGAAGGAGTAAAAACGTTAGTGGCACCGGGAGACAAGATGAAAATCTGTACGTTCCTCTGGGTGTATTACGGATATCCTTCCAGTTCCTATGAGGGAATCAGTGTGGAGCAGATGCGTTATAACTGCGGTTCCTGCCTGGCAAAGAGAGATGATGTGAAGCCGGATATTGTTGCCGGGGTCCCGGATTCCGGAACTGCCCATGCCATTGGATATTCTAACGAGTCCGGCATTCCCTTTTCCAGACCGTTTATCAAATACACTCCTACATGGCCACGTTCTTTCATGCCGACTATGCAGAGCCAACGCAATTTAATTGCTAAAATGAAACTGATTGCCGTGCATGAATTGATTAAGGACAAGAGCCTGCTCCTCATTGACGATTCCATTGTCAGAGGGACACAGTTACGGGAAACTACAGAATTTCTGTACCGTAGTGGCGCAAAAGAAGTTCACATACGTCCCGCCTGCCCGCCTTTGGTGTATGGCTGTAAATATTTGAATTTCTCCCGCTCAACTTCAGAAATGGATTTAATTACCCGTCGTGTCATTGCTAAATTAGAGGGAACGGAGGAAGTCTCCGAGGATGTATTGCAGGAATACACAGACCCTAATTCCGAAAAATATGAACAGATGATAGAAGAAATCCGTAAGGAGCTGAATTTCACATCCCTTCATTACAATCGTTTGGATGACATGTTAGGAGCCGTGGGAATTCCCATAGAAAATCTTTGCACTTACTGCTGGAACGGAAAGGAATAGATACGAATATAGAAACAGAAAAAAGGACACTTATGTGTCCTTTTTATTTTCTTGCTTCCACTACAATAAAGCATGTCAAGTATGGAGCTGCGGGGAGTCGAACCCCGGTCCGAACCCAGATTCCATGTACTTCTACTGTCATAGTCAGTGTTTTATCATTCCCTCCGGACATCGCCCACTAACAAGCTATACCCTTCAGTAGCTTCATATATTTTCTGCCACCTCAAAGCTTTGGTGACAGAGTGTCCCGCAGGTATGACACCGGCTACCCTAATGGCGGGGCATCAGGACCGATGAGCTGCGACTAGGCAGCTAATGCTAAATTATCTTCAGCGTTTAATTTTAAAATCGAACTTTTTACGTGGTGTCCGACCACGAACAGCTTCTCCATGTGCAGTGAGCCCGTCGAAACCAGTACAACCCCTTGTTGTAACTGATTATTCTACCATTCTGCAAAAAATATATGCATAGTCTGTAGAATTTATAATAGATAACGATAACACTTTCCCCGAGAAATGTCAACCGTCAGGTTGTAATGGCAAGAAAGTGATTTGCATAGCATGATGGCTGACCTCACAATTCTGTAATTTTTCTCACAGTTTTCTGAAATCCTCCGCCGGATGCTTACACCATGGACATATGAAATCTTCCGGAAGGGTTTCGCCCTCATAAATATATCCGCATACAGTACAAATATATCCTTTTTTTACTTCGGATGTCTTTGGATTTTCCTTAATATGATTTTGATAATAGTTATATGTCACGGACGCCTCTTTTGATAACATCTTGCCGTCTGTAACCTCTGCAATAAATAAAGTATGGCTGCCCATATTGATTGTTTTCTTTACTTCCGCCGACAAAAAGGCATTTGTTTCCCCCGTCAGATAAATCAGATTATTTTCGCTTCTCTCGTAGGTAATTTTTTCAATTTTATCCACGTTTTTCCCACTCTGAAACCCCCAGTGTTTATAGGTATCAAAGGATGATTTTTCCGTCAATATCGACAGATTGAACAAACCGGTATTCACGATCATATCGTGGGTATAATTGGCTTTATTGACGCCTACAACAATCTGATTGGGCACACTTGTCACCTGCATTACCGTATTGACGATACATCCATTGTCTTTATCACCTTCTCTGGCAGTCAAAACAAATAAACCGTAACTCAGACGGTGCATCACATCATTATCCATGGCATATTGCTCCATTCTTATAAGTTACGGTTAGTTTTTACATTTTTTTGTATATTATTCCGTTCATATATCTTCTCATTTATTCATCAGACCCATTCCTGCATTCCAAGCCTGACCGGCTTTCTCACCTGTTGTGTAATATCCACTCTGGAACTGGTCGAAAGTAAGTGCAGAAAGTTTCTCCGGGTCCACTTTTCCGTTATCAGAGAGAACACTTTCCTCTGCTGCAGTATTCACGATTTTACCGATAATCGCATGGAGATGCTCCGTATTTACAACCTCCGCGAGTTCACACTCCATAACAACCGGAAATTCTTCAATAATCGGTGCATTGACAAACTCACTCTTTCTGGCATGATATCCGGTTCTCTCAAATTTGTCTTCCATTTCATTTCCGGAGGCAATTCCGAAGAAATCTGCCACATCCATATGCGCTTCGTCTGCAATACTGACGGTAAATGCTTTCACATGATGAATATTCTGCGTTGTCTTGTGTGCATCACCAATACAGAGGGCAATTTTATCAGAGCCGCAAATCATGCCCCATGCCGCATTCATAACATTTACCTTGCCATTCTCATCATATGCCGCAATCATCAAAACGGGCATAGGATATACAGCCTGTACAACTCCTAAATTTTTCTTCATAATCATTCTCCCTTTCTTTCAAAAATGTTTCAAGTTTCATAAGTGCCTTATTTCACAGGATTTTTTAGTATTTCTATCATTTTTTTATCGCCATTTAACCTGGCATCAGAGTTAATTGACTAAGTTTTGCCAGAAATCTGCCATAATCCAATGTTAGCATTTTTTTGTTGCAAACAATATTATATATAATATTTGCATATCTTTCAAGATGATTGCAGATACAGCAACCGAATGAAATATACACACAAACGTTTGTGCACGAGGAGGCTAGTAATGAAAAAACAACAGTTTTCACGCAAAATACCAATAGTAATATTTTCAGTATGTCTTGTGACAGGTCTGCTAACCGGATGCGGAAAAGGAAGCAGTTCATCAGGAGACAAGAAAATTACAATTACTAATGTTTCCTATGACCCTACCAGAGAATTATATGCCGCCTACAACGAATTATTCGCGGAACATTACAAGGAAGAAACCGGAAAAGATGTTGAAATTGTACCATCTCACGGTGGTTCCGGCTCACAAGCACGCTCCGTTATCGAGGGTAACGATGCTGATGTGGTTACTCTTGCCCTGGCACATGATATCACATCCATCGAAGAAGCCGGCATGATTGAGCCCGGTTGGATTGATGAGTTTGAGGGAAACAGCTCCCCATATACATCAACTATTGTCTTTTTGGTTCGCAAAGGAAATGAAAAGGGAATCTCTGACTGGGATGACCTGATTAAAGATGGTGTAGAGGTCATTACACCGGATCCTAAGTCCTCCGGTGGAGCCTGCTGGAACTTCTTAGCCGCATGGTACTATGCCAAAGAGAAATTTAACAATGACGAAGCGCAGATGAAAGATTTTGTCGCAAAATTGTATAATAATGTTACGGTAATGGATTCCGGAGCCAGAGGCGCAACCACTACTTTCGTGGAAAACGGACAGGGGGATGTTTTTATTGCCTGGGAAAACGAAGCCTTGCAGACATTGAACGAGTACCCGGATGATTATGAATTGATCACTCCGAGCATCAGCATCCTCGCCGAGCCGTCTGTAGCGATTGTAGACGAGAATGTTGACAAAAACGGTACCCGGGAGGTTGCCAAAGACTATTTGGAATACCTCTATACCGATGAGGCACAGAAACTCATCGGGGAATATTTTTACCGTCCTTCTAACGAAACTATATTAAATGAATTTGCAGATACTTTTGATCTGAACATCAATCTTTGTACCATTGATGATTTCGGTGGCTGGGATAAGGCATACGAAGACTTCTTCGCAGATGATAAAATCTTCGACGAAATATATGCAAAATAGGAATACTACTCGTAATTACTTATTTAAAAAAATTAAGTGAGGCAATACCATTGAAAAAGACAGGCATCAAAAAACAACACACTATTATCCCCGGGCGGGGAATCACTCTGGGAATTACCATAACTATGCTGTCGCTATTCATATTAATTCCTCTGGCATCGGCAATGGCTTATTCTTTTCATATGTCATGGCAGGAATTCGCGGAATTGATTACCAGACCCAATGTAACACAGGCTTTTGCCACAAGCATTCAATGCTCTCTGATTGCAGCCGGCATCAACTGTGTCTTCGGCGTCATTCTCGCTTGGGTACTGGTGCGTTACGAATTCCCCGGAAGGCGATTGATGGATGCAATGATTGAGCTCCCCTTTGCACTTCCCACAGCCGTAGCGGGCATCACGCTAACTAAAATGTATTCTGACAACGGAACCTTAGGTAGAGCCTTTGAGAAAATGGGTATCAAAATTTCCTATACGAAAATCGGTATCGTAATTGCCCTAATATTTATCGGAATCCCTTTTGTAGTGAGAGCCATCCAACCGGTACTGGAAAAATTACCGGACTCCCTAGAAGAAGCGGCTCTGATGTTAGGTGCCTCCCGCTTCACTACATTCCGCAAAGTCATTTTTCCGGAAATCATGCCGGCACTGTTAAGCGGATTCGGATTGGCACTTGCCAGAGGAATCGGAGAATACGGCAGTGTCATTTATATTTCCGGAAACAGTGAAAAAAACGGAACACAGGTAGTGTCATATGTGATCATGCAGAAACTGAATTCCGGCAATGTAGATTATGAAGGTGCCGCTGCAATCGCACTGGTGCTTTTAATCATATCCTTTTTCATGTTGTTAATCATAAATATCATACAACACTTTGCAAGTCGCAGAACAAACAGTTAGGATTAGCGTATTTCATCTTAATCGGAGCCACCAACGAAGGTGGCAGAAATGAGGACACTATGAAAAATCACAGTGAAAAAATTGTCAAATGGATACTGATTGGAATCAGTGTCGTCTTTTTTGTTCTAATGCTGGTATTACCACTGATTGAGGTAATCATTCGCGCATTGGCAGACGGCTGGGAATCCTACCGCAGCGCGCTAGGTGCCGAGAACACACTGTCCGCATTGCAGGTAACACTCATCGCCACCGTCATTGCATTGACGGTAAACACAGCTTTTGGTCTGGTTGCTGCCTGGACTCTGACGAAATTTGATTTTCGCGGAAGAAATGTCCTATCTACCTTGATAGACATTCCTTTTTCCATTTCGCCGGTCATTGCCGGACTTGCTTTTATCATGACCTTCGGAAGATCCGGCTGGGCAAAACCGCTTATCGACCAAGTGAACGAAACCCTGGGCACCGATATCTCCTTTGTATTTTCTGTGCCCGGCGTGGTGCTTGCGACCATTTTCGTTACCTTTCCTTTTGTATCCAGAGAAATCATTCCGATTTTGCATGCACAGGGAAAAGAGGAGGAAGAAGCCGCTGCTCTCATGGGCGCAAAAGGATTCACCATATTTCGGAAAATTACCTTTCCTCACATCAAATGGGGACTTCTGTACGGTATGATTTTATGTACTGCAAGGGCATTTGGCGAATTTGGTGCTGTCTATGCAATATCAAAGGCACGTGGCAAAACCTTTACCCTGCCCCTTGAAATCGATGCCCTATACATGGCAGGAAGTGCAAACTCTATCACACAGGCTTTTGCCGTCTCCTCTTTGCTGGTGGCAATGGCGGTAGCCGTTTTGATACTAAAAAACATTGTAGAATATCGCGGCAGGAAAAACGGTGAAATTTAACTATTCTTTGTACCAACAGCCGAATGTGGCGGAATGGAGATAATTATGTATGTAGAAATGAAAGAAATCTGTAAAAAATTTGGCGACTACGAAGCAGCAAAAAATATTGATTTTGGTATTGAGAAGGGAAAACTGGTGGCACTCCTTGGACCCAGTGGCAGCGGAAAAACGACGATTTTGCGTATGCTTGCCGGTCTGGAAAGACAAGATAGCGGAGACGTTATCATCGAAGGTAAGGTGGTAAATGACGTTCCGGCAAGTAAACGGGGAATTGGTTTTGTTTTTCAAAACTATGCACTGTTCCGTTATATGACTGTGTATGACAATATTGCTTTTGGATTAAAAGTCCAGAAAATGGATAAACAAAAAATCAAAGAACGGGTTGCGGAAATGATATCTCTGATTGGTCTGGATGGCTTGGAAAAACGGTATCCCGACCAGTTGTCCGGCGGTCAGCGTCAGCGGGTGGCTTTCGCCAGAGCAATTGCCCCCAACCCACAGCTCTTATTATTAGATGAGCCCTTTGCCGCAATTGATGCCAAAGTACGTAAGGAACTTCGCTCCTGGCTGAAAGAAATGATTGAAAAAGTGGGGATTACCAGTATCTTCGTAACCCATGACCAGGATGAAGCCGTTGAAGTTGCCGACGATATCATTATCATTAATGAAGGTAACCTGGAACAAATGGGACCGCCAATAGACATCTATAAACGCCCGAAAACTCCTTTTGTGGCACAGTTTATCGGCACCTCCAATGCATTGGAAAACATGTCAAAATTCAAGGGATTTGATGAAATTGAGGAAGGAAAAAAAGTAATAATCCGCCCGGAATTTGTGGAGGTATTTAAGAACGACAACCAGAGATTTAAGAATTTAATACACGCCACAGAGGAAGGTGTGATTGAAAAAATTGAATTCCGCGGCAGCTATCAGGAACTTACTCTTTCCGTAAACGGAATCCGCCTGACGACAAACCGCTCGTTGGAAAGGCGCAGTGTTTCCATTGGTGAAAAAATGCATGTACTGATTCACAGAATCTATATCTTTGATGACACGGAAGCAAAAATCTACAAGAATAAACTACTGAAAGGCGTGGATATAGAAATGCTGTAGACTATGGGTATTCCCTTGCCGACATGACTGTAACATTTCGTTTCCAACTATAACCCACATAACGGCGCAAAACGAAACCTTGTTTCGTTTTGCGCCGCTTGACGTAATATCTCTTCTCTGCTACTCTATCATCGAAAAATAGTTTT